>JANMUI010000144.1:0-38091 GCA_031391405.1 Betaproteobacteria bacterium | reverse complement strand
CACAGGCAATGCCCTCGTCTTCTGGGGAGAAGACAAGGTCAAGCGCACCCTATCGTTTCTCGATCTCCATGACGAAGTGGCCCGCGTTGCGGATGCCCTGCTGCAACTTGGATTGAAGCCGGGCGATCGGGTCGCGGGCTATCTGCCCAACATGCCTGAGACGATCATTGCCATGCTGGCGAGCGCGAGCATCGGTGCGATCTGGTCATCCTGTTCACCGGATTTTGGCGTGCAAGGTGTCCTCGACCGGTTCGGACAAATCGAGCCGAGCGTGTTGTTCACCGTGGACGCCCACTGGAACAGCGGCAAGGTTCTCGACGTGATGCCAAGGGTTCACGAAGTCGTCGGGAGGCTGCCCTCACTCAAGCGCGTGGTAGTGGTTCCGTATGCCGGCTCCGCGACCCAGCCCGACATGATCGCCAATGGCGTTTCCTATCAGGACTTCACCGCGGCGAGCGAGGCAACCGAGATCGCATTCGCGCAACTTCCGTTCGACCATCCGCTGGTGATCATGTATTCGTCCGGGACCACTGGTGTTCCCAAATGCATCGTGCATGGGGCCGGTGGCACCCTGTTGCAGCATATGAAGGAGCATCAGCTTCATTCGGATCTGCGCTCGGGTGACCGGCTGTTCTACTCCACCACATGCGGATGGATGATGTGGAACTGGCTGGTGACGGGCCTTGCCACCGGCGCGACGCTCTGCCTCTACGATGGATCGCCCTTCGTGCGTCGCGGCAACATCCTCTGGGATTTCGCCGATGCCACCGACATGACGCACTTCGGTACTGCGGCCAAGTACATCGATCACATCGCAAAGATACGGGTTGAGCCGATTCGCACGCACAAGCTCGCATCGCTTCGCGCCGTCTTGTCGACCGGCTCCCCGCTGGTCCCCGAGGCGTTCGACTACGTCTACCGGTCGATCAAGCAGGACGTTTGTCTATCGTCAATTTCAGGCGGGACAGACATCATCAGTTGCTTTATCGTCGGCAACCCGATCCTTCCGGTCTGGCGGGGCGAGTTGCAGTGTCTTGGCTTGGGCCTCGCCGTCGATGTCTACAACGACGAGGGTCGGCCGGTTCGTGGCGAAAAGGGCGAGCTGGTGTGTACCAAACCGTTCCCATCGATGCCCATCTATTTCTGGAACGACCCGGATGGCGCCAAGTATCGTGCCGCCTATTTCGAACGATTTCCGAATATCTGGTGCCACGGTGACTACTGCGAAATGATCGAGCACGATGGCATCGAGAGCATGGTGATCTACGGGCGCTCGGATGCGACCTTGAATCCGGGGGGCGTGCGCATCGGCACTGCCGAAATCTATCGGCGGGTCGAACAACTCGATGAAGTGCTCGAATCCCTGGTGATCGGCCAGGAGTGGGACAACGACGTGCGGGTCGTGCTGTTCGTCAGGCTGCAGGAAGGATTGAAGCTCGATCCGGTGCTCACAGCGCGCATCAAACATCGGATCAGGACCAATACGACGCCGCGCCACGTGCCGGACAAGGTCGTCCAGGTGGACGACATCCCGCGTACCAAGTCGAACAAGATCGTCGAGCTCGCCGTGCGCGATGTCGTGCATGGCAAGCCGGTGAAGAATGTGGAGGCGTTGGCGAATCCCGAAGCACTCGAATTCTTCCGCAATCGGCAGGAGCTCGCGAGTTGAAGACCCTGCGACCGAGCAAATGAACCGACTTATGGGCGCCTCTGAAAATTCGTCATTCCCGCGAAGGCGGGAATCTAGGCTTCTTGGAATACCCGATGATTCAATAGTCTCTGGATTCCCGCCTTCGCGGGAATGACGGAAATTTTGAATTTTTAGAGGTACCCTTATGCCAGCAGGTTGCGCATCGCTTTGCGGAATCGGGTCGCGATCATCTGCTCGTCGCGATGCTGCCGGTCGCGAATCACCCATCGTCCGCTGACGGCAACATGTTTGATCAGGCGTTCGCCGCCTGAGAAAACGAAGGCATCGAGCAGCTCCGGCAGTGACACGCCGACCAACTCGGCAACCTCGGCATCGAGCACAACAAGATCGGCGCGCAGGCCGGGTGCGATAGCGCCGGATCTCCGACCGATAGCGAGGGCTCCGGTCTCGGTAGCGCGGCGCCACATCGATTCGCCGACCGAAGGCGTATCGTCGTCGGCGGCAACATTGCGGCGCCGGGTCGAGAGGCGCTGACCATATTCGAGCAATTGCAACTCTGCCGGGGCAGATCGGGTGATGTGACTATCGCTGCCGATGCACCAGCGCCCGCCCGCATTCTGCAATGTTTCGAGCGGGAAGATGCCATCGCCGAGATTCGCTTCGGTGGTCGGACAAAGCGCAATCAAGGCGCAGGTCCGGGCGACTGTCTGCAGCTCTGCCGGCGTGGCATGGGTTCCATGGACCAAGGTCCACCGGGCGCTCAGCGAAAAATGGTCGGCGAGCCATTCGATCGGCCGCGCCCCGAGCACCTCGATGCATGACGCGACCTCGCGTTCCTGCTCGGCGATATGGATATGGATCGGCGCGGTGTTATCAATGGTATTGACCGTGGCGATCAGCTCGCCTAAGGTCGGCGCCGTCACCGCACGCAACGAATGCGGGGCGATGCCGAGGCGCGCATCATGCTCGGTCACCACATGGCGATGCAGTGACTCGAGCATGCGTCCGATCTGTGCCGGTGTCGTCGCGAATCGCGCCTGGGCCGGACCGATCGGTTTGCCGCCGACACCGCCGAACCCATAAAGCGTTGGCATGATGGTGATCGCGATGCCGGTTTCGGTCGCCGCACGGAGGTGGGCGAATGCCATCTCCGCAAGGTTCACATAAGGACGTCCGCCCGGATTGTGATGAATGTAGTGGAACTCACCGACCGCGGTATAGCCGCCCTTCAGCAACTCGACATAAAGCTGCGAAGCGATCGCATGGCAGTGGTTGGGCTCGATGCGGCCGAGAAACCGATACATCCATTCACGCCAGGACCAGAAGTCATCGTCCCCGTTGCCGCGGCGCTCGGTCCGGCCCGCCATCGCACGCTGGAATGCATGCGAATGCGCATTGATCATTCCGGGGATGACGGGGCCACCGGTGGGCTCCGAGCGCCCCTTCACGGCGCCGGCCTGCACCGAAGCGATATTGCCGTGGCCGTCGATCTGGATCTCGACATTGCGCTGCCATCCCTCGGGCAGCAACGCCATCGGCGCGAACAAGGTCCTCATCGCTGGTCACACCCATCCTGGTTCATGCTGCCATGATATAGGTTCGATTCAATCGTTCGGAATGCGCTCGACATGTGGGATGCACTTTGGATCAACGGCAGGATTGCGACGATGCGGGGCGGTCGATACCACGCGATCGATCCTGGCGCTATCGGTGTGACGGCAGGAAAGATTGCGTGGATCGGGTCGATGGACGCGTTGGCTGGCGCCCCTGAATCCCTTGCGCACGCCGTGCAAGACGCCAACTACGCCTGGATTACGCCGGGCCTGATCGACTGTCATACCCATCTTGTTTATGGCGGCAATCGAGCGCGCGAGTTTGAATTGCGTCTTGGCGGTGCGACTTACGAAGATCTGGCGCGCGCGGGCGGCGGCATCATGTCGACGGTGCGGGCAACGCGGGAAGCGTCTGAGGCGAGCCTGCTGCAAGGCGCGACTGATCGAGCGCGCAGACTCAGGTCGGAGGGCGTGACCGTCATCGAAGTCAAGTCCGGATACGGTTTGAATACGGAGGCGGAAATGAAGTGCCTGCGCGTTGCGCGCGCGCTTGAAGCATCGGCCGGCGTTACAGTCAGCACGACTTTTCTCGGTGCCCATACGGTGCCGCCTGAGTTTTCGGGTAAGAGTGATGCCTATGTCGATCTCATCTGCGAGGAGATGCTCCCTGCGGTGGCTGCGGCGCATCTGGCCGATGCGGTGGATGCATTCTGCGAATCCATCGCGTTCTCGCCGGCGCAGACACAGCGCGTGTTCGAACGCGCGCGCTCACTCGGGCTGCCGGTAAAACTGCATGCGGATCAGTTGTCGGATTCCGGCGGCGCTGCGTTGGCCGCCTCCTTTGGGGCGCTATCTGCCGATCATCTCGAATTCGCGAGCGAACCCGGCGTCGCCGCAATGGCACGCGCCGGGACGGTTGCCGTGCTCCTGCCGGGAGCGTTCTACTTCCTGCGGGAACGGCAAGTGCCACCCATCGCAGCACTGCGCGAGCACGGCGTGCCGATCGCGATTTCCACCGACTGCAATCCCGGTTCATCGCCCGCAACGTCGATCCTGTTGATGCTCAATATGGCATGCACGCTCTTCCGTCTCACACCGGAAGAAGCACTTGCCGGCGTCACGATCCACGCGGCGAGAGCCCTTGGATTGGCGACAACGCACGGCTCACTCGAAGTTGGAAAGGTTGCCGGCCTCGTGTTCTGGGATGTGGAGTCGCCGGCGGTGCTCGCCTACGAAATCGGCGCCAACCGATGCATGCGGGTGGCGCGGGCCGTCGCTAACGTGCCGCGGTCGCACCCCATTTGATGAATCCCGTCAGCAATTTCTTCAACACCGGTCTGACACCGGCTGCCAACGCGTCCCGAAACGCGAACGGATAGTCCTCTTCCATGTAGGTCGCCCACGAAAGCTCGAGTTGAACGGCATGGATGTTCGCAGACGGGCGCCCGAAATTCCTTGTGATATAGCCGCCCTTGTAGCGGCCGTTCAGGACGCTACTGAATGTCGATGCGCTGCGAGCAATAGTAAGCAGGTGCTCGCCAAGGCCCGCGCCGCATGAACGACCATCCACCGTGCCAAGATTCAGGTCAGGGAGCGGACCGTCGAAGAAGCGTGGCAATTCCGAGCGAATCGAATGGGCGTCCCACAAGAGCGCATAACCGTGGCGCGCCTTGGTTTCTTGCAACGCGGATTCCAGTCGCTGATGGTAAGGGTTCCAGTATCGCGCTCTTCGCGCCTCGATTTCGCCTTGATCCGGAACCCCATCGAGATAGATCAGTGAACGATCTCCGCAATCGACGGGCACGAGCGCCGTCGTATCTTGGCCCGGGTAGAGGCTCGCATTGTCGGGCGGCCGGTTGAGGTCGATCACGAACCGCGAATGCGTCGCCATGAGAACGGTTGGATCCAAACCGGAGAGAAAATCGTAGAGCCGATCGAGATGCCAATCGGTATCCGGCAGACGCAATGCCTCGGGTGTCATCCGCGCGGCCAGATCGGGCGGAATATGCGTTCCGATATGCGGCATTGAAACAACCAGCGGGCTCGATCCAGGTTGAAATCGGAAGAGGTCCATACGGCCGGGGCGATTGGTCAGCGGGTGAAGGAGGGAAGGAGCGTTGGCGTAGCCGTGTTGAATCGGCCCGACTGCACCCAGCGGCGCGCGGTTTCGATATCCGGCGCGAAGTAGCGATCGGCATCGTAATGCGGCACCTGCGCACGCAACTCGGCGATGATGGCGCGAATCGGTGCGGAGCTGCCGAGCGGCGCGCGAAATTCGATGCCCTGGCTCGCGGCCAGGAGCTCGATACCGACGATGGTCGCGACGTTGTCGGCCATTTCGGTCAGTCGCCGCGCGGCATGGGTGGCCATGCTCACGAAATCTTCCTGATTTGCCGATGTCGGAATGCTATCGACGCTGGCCGGATGCGCGAGCGCCTTGTTCTCGCTGGCGAGGGCGGCGGCGGTTACCTGGGCGATCATGAATCCGGAATTGAGGCCGCCGTCCTTGACGAGAAACGCCGGCAATCCCGAAATGGTCGTGTCGATCAGCAAGGCGATCCTGCGCTCGGACATCGCGCCGATTTCGGCGATTGCGATGGCCAGGGCATCGGCGGCCAGTGCAAGCGGCTCGGCATGGAAGTTCCCGCCCGAAACGATCTCACGCGTATCAGCGAATACGATCGGATTGTCCGAAGTGCCGTTCGCTTCGTCGTGGAAAATACTCGCCGCGTAGCGGATTTGCGCAAGGCATGCCCCCATCACCTGCGGCTGGCACCGGAGCGAATACGGATCCTGTACCCGCTCGTCGTTGGTGCGATGCGACTCCCGGATGGCGCTCCCTGCCAGGAGTTGCCGGTACGCCGCTGCGACTTCGACCTGCGCGCGCTGGCCGCGAATCTCGTGCAAACGCGGGTCGAACGGCGTATCACTTCCCATCGCGGCATCAACCGACATCGCACCGGCCATCAGCGCGGCCGAGAACACATTCTCCGCTGCGAACAATCCACCCAGGCTGAGTGCGTTCGACACTTGCGCGCCGTTGATCAAGGCGAGGCCCTCCTTGGGAGCGAGCTCAAGGGGCGCGAGTCCCGCTTGCGCGAGCGCTGATTGCGCCGGCATGATCCGCCCGCCAATCGAGGCCTCGCCCACGCCAAGCAGACAAGCCGCCAGATGCGCAAGGGGTGCAAGATCGCCCGACGCGCCGACCGATCCCTTGGATGGAATACACGGCGATACGCCGGCGTTGAACAGGCGAACCAGCGTCTCGGCAATCTCCGCGCGAACACCCGAGAAGCCGTGCGCAAAGCTCGCGATTTTGAGAGCGATGATCAACCGGACCATACTTTCGGCGAGCGGCGCACCGACACCGGCCGCGTGCGACAACACGAGATTGCGTTGCAGCGCGGTGAGCTGATCGTGCGCGATGCGCTTTTGCGCAAGCTTGCCGAAACCTGTATTGACACCATAGACCGCTTGATCACCCGCCGCGATCTCCGCGACCACCTGTGCGGAACGCGCAATGCGTTCACGTGCCGCGCCGTCCAAGGTGAGGTGGACACTGCCCGTCCAGATTTGTCGCAGATCGCCCAGGGTCAGCGGGCGCGATCCGATCGCGATCGATGGCATGGTCATTGTTGGCTACTTGGCGCGTTCGGCGATCATCGGAAGATCGAGACCATGCGCCGCGGCGCAGTCGATCGCATCCGGGTAGCCCGCGTCCGCATGACGCATCACACCGGTGGCCGGATCATTCCATAGCACCCGCTCGATTCGACGTGCTGCTTCTCGCGTGCCATCGCAAACGATCACGACGCCGGCATGCTGCGAGAAGCCCATGCCCACGCCGCCGCCGTGATGCAGTGAGATCCATGTCGCACCGGATGCGCAGTTCAGCATCAGATTGAGGAGCGGCCAGTCGGACACCGCGTCGCTGCCGTCCAGCATCCGTTCGGTCTCGCGATTCGGGCTGGCGACCGAACCGGCATCGAGATGGTCGCGTCCGATCACGATCGGCGCCTTCAGGATGCCCTTGGCCACCATATCGTTGAATGCGAGACCCGCTTTGTGGCGCTCACCCAAACCGAGCCAGCAAATCCGTGCGGGCAGGCCCTGGAACTGGATGCGCGAACGCGCCATATCGAGCCAGTGGTTGAGCGCGCGATCCTCTGGAAACAGCTCGCGAATTTTTTCGTCGGTGCGATAGATGTCTTCGGGATCGCCCGATAATGCGACCCAGCGGAAGGGGCCTTTGCCGACACAGAACAGTTGGCGCACATAAGCCGGCACGAATCCGGGGTAATCGAATGCGTTGTCGACGCCGACATTTTTTGCTTCCTGGCGAATGTTGTTGCCGTAATCGACGCAAGGGATCCCCATCGCCTTGAATCCGAGAATGCATCGCACATGATTGGCGATCGACTCGCGCGCCGAGGTCGCTACCTCCACCGGATCGCGCTTGCGCAGGTCTTCCCACTTCTCGACCGACCAGCCCTGCGGCAGATAGCCGTTGGACGGATCGTGTGCCGAGGTTTGATCGGTGACGAGCGCAGGTGTCGTTCCCCCGGCGCGCGCACGCTTGAGGATCTGCGGGAGAACGTCGGCGGCGTTGCCCAATAGACCCACGGAGATTGCCCGGCCTTCCTCGCAAGCGCGCTCGATCATCGCCAAGGCTTCGTCCAGATTCGCGGCCTGATGATCGAGGTAACGGCTCGTCAGGCGCCGCTCGATGCGGCTGCGCTGACATTCAATGAGCAGGATCGAGGCGCCGGCCATCGTTGCGGCGAGCGGTTGCGCGCCACCCATGCCGCCCAACCCGGCCGACAGGATCCACTTGCCGCGCCAGCTTCCGCCGTAGTGTTGACGACCCGCTTCGACGAACGTCTCGTACGTTCCCTGAATGATCCCCTGGCTGCCGATGTAGATCCATGAGCCCGCCGTCATCTGGCCATACATCATCAAGCCCTTCCGATCGAGCTCGTTGAAGTGCTCCCAATTGGCCCAGTTCGGCACCAGATTGGAATTGGCGATCATCACGCGCGGCGCATCGGCATGGGTGCGGAAAATACCGACCGGCTTCCCGGATTGCACGAGCAGCGATTCGTCTGCTTCCAGCCTGCGCAGGGCATCGACGATGTGATCATAGCAATCCCAGTTGCGTGCGGCCTTGCCGATGCCGCCATACACGACGAGATCGTCAGGTCGCTCGGCCACCTCCGGGTCGAGATTGTTCATCAGCATGCGAAGCGGTGCTTCGGTGAGCCAACTCTTCGCGCTGAGGGTCGTGCCACGGGCGGCGCGCACGACGCGGGCGACGGATTTCTGGGACATGCTGCCCTCCGTGGGCGGGGGTCACATCGAATAGACACTGAATCGCCGAACAGTCTTGTCTGGTAGACCGGGTTGATCGCGAAATTATAAACTCCTATGATCGGCTGTTTTGACGGTGCCACCGCCCGCCCGCGTCGCGAGCTTCGCTTCCGGTCGGGCCGGTTACGGATGAAACACGCACTGGAGTCGCCGCTTTGGGAATGATTCTGTACGGAACGCCGCTTTCCAGCTTCAGCTGCAAGGTGCGCTTGGCCCTGGCCATCAAGGGATGCACCGTCGAGGAGCGAATGCCCCCGGGCGGTTACCGGTCTGCGGAATACCGCCAGATCATTCCTTCCGGACGTGTGCCCGGCCTCATCGACGGCGAGTTCGCGTTGGGGGAGTCGGATGCCATCATCGAGTATATCGACGAGACCCAAGCCGGGCCCGATCTCCTGCCATCCTCGCCGCAAGGTCGCGCACGCTCCCGCGCGTTGTCGCGATTCCACGACTTCTTTCTGGATCCGCCGATCCGAAACCTGTTTCCCGAGCTCGACCCGCGCCTTCGCAGCACGGAGCGCGTGTCAAAGCACGCAGGAGAGATCGTTGAACGGCTCGATATGCTCGAGTCGATGATCGATCCATCTCCTTATCTGGCCGGTTCGTCGCTTTCGCTTGCGGACTGCGCTTATCCGCCGAGTTTGATCTTGATTGAGATCATTCTCTCTCGCCTCGGCCATGCGGTGCCGCTTGGCCCCAAGCTTGACCGTTGGTGGCAGGCGGTGCGGCGGGAAAGCGTGTTCGAGCGCGCCTTGGGACCCTACCGCGCGGTGGCCAACGCCTGGGCGGTCAGCAAGCTCGCGTCGCCCTGATCCGATCGAGCGCGACCCGGGTCGTGCTTCGGAAAGATTATCTGAGCGGATCTTCGAGGCGCGAGCGATTGGTATATCATTCGCCGTCCAAGCCTCCCGTTCCCTGATGACCAAGTACGTCTTCGTGTCAGGTGGTGTTGTTTCCTCCTTAGGGAAGGGGATCGCCGCCGCCTCGCTCGCCGCCATTCTCGAATCGCGCGGCCTCAAGGTCACCCTTCTCAAGCTCGACCCGTACATCAACGTCGATCCGGGAACGATGAGTCCGTTCCAGCACGGCGAGGTGTTCGTGACCGAAGACGGTGCGGAAACCGATCTCGACCTTGGCCATTACGAGCGGTTCACCTCTGCGCGGATGCGTAAGTGGAACAACTTCACCACCGGGCAGATCTACGAAAGCGTGATCAAGAAGGAACGCCGCGGCGAATATCTCGGCCGCACCGTTCAGGTGATTCCGCATATCACCGATGAGATCAAGCTCTACATCCGGCGCGGCGCCGAAGGGGCGGACCTCGCCATCATCGAGGTCGGCGGC
Source organism: Betaproteobacteria bacterium (assembly GCA_031391405.1). GTDB lineage: Bacteria > Pseudomonadota > Gammaproteobacteria > Burkholderiales > SG8-39 > SHXR01. The sequence goes on along the minus strand of JANMUI010000144.1, from coordinate 28,176 downwards.
ACGGTTGGTGATATCGAGTCGCTGCCATTTCTGGAGGCGGCGCGCCAGATGAGCCTCGAGCTGGGGCGCCAGAATACGTGCTTCGTCCACCTCACGCTCGTCCCGTATATCGCTTCGGCCGGCGAGCTGAAGACCAAGCCTACGCAGCACTCGACACAGAAGCTGCGCGAGATCGGCATCCAGGCGGACGTGTTGTTGTGCCGTGCCGATCGTCCGATTCCGGAAGAAGAACGCAAGAAGATCTCGCTCTTCTCGAATGTGCAGCTGGAGGGCGTGATTTCGGTGTGGGATGCCGATTCGATCTACAAGATTCCGTCGATGCTGCATCAGCAGATGGTGGACGAGATCGTCTGCCACAAGCTCAACATTCTCGCGCGCCCGGCTGATCTATCGGTGTGGGACAAGTTGATCTATTCCCTCGAGCACCCGGTGCACAAGGTAACGATCGCGATGGTCGGCAAGTACGTCGGGCTCACCGAGTCGTACAAGTCGCTGTCCGAAGCGCTCATGCATGCGGGCATGCATACGCATACGCGCGTCGAGATCCGCTACATCGATTCCGAGCGCATCGAGACCGAAGGAATGCGTGAGCTCGAAGATGTCGACGCAATCCTGGTACCGGGTGGGTTCGGCAAGCGCGGAATCGAAGGCAAGGTGCGCGCGGTGCACTTTGCCCGCGAGCGAGGCATTCCATACCTTGGCATATGCCTCGGCATGCAGATCGCGGTCATCGAGTTTGCGCGCAACGTTTGCGGTCTCGCGGGCGCCAACAGCACCGAATTCGATCCGGACTCGCCGCATCCGGTGATCGCGCTCATTACCGAGTGGCATGATCGCGAAGGCCGCATTGAAAGGCGCGACAACACATCCGATATGGGTGGCACGATGCGCCTTGGCGCGCAGGCCGCCAACCTCGAGGCCGGGTCATTGGCGCGGGCGATCTACGGCTCGGATGGCATCAATGAGCGCCACCGCCATCGCTATGAAGTCAACGGAGTCTATGTTCCGCGCCTGAAGGAGCACGGGCTGCGCGTGAGCGGGCTCACTGCCACCGATAATCTCGTGGAAATAATCGAGCTGCCGAGCCATCCGTGGTTCGTCGCATGCCAGTTCCATCCCGAGTTTACGTCCCGACCCAGGCAGGGTCATCCCTTGTTCAAGGCATTCGTCGAGGCGGCGCTGGCTCGTCAGGTGGTGGGCAGTCAAGCGCCGATGGCCGCATGAAGCTCTGCGGATTCCCGGTAGGATTGGATCAGCCGCTGTTCGTGATTGCCGGCCCCTGTGTCATCGAATCGCGCGACATGGCATTCGATACCGCCGGTCGATTGAAAGAGATCACCGCACGCGTTGGCGTTCCGTTCATCTACAAGTCCTCGTACGACAAGGCCAACCGCAGCTCCGGCAAGTCGTTTCGTGGCCTCGGCATCGACAAGGGCCTGGAGATCCTGGGCGATGTGAAGCGCACGCTCGGTATCCCGGTGCTCACCGATGTGCACGAGATCGAAGAGATTACCGCAGTCGCAGCGGTCGCCGATGTCCTGCAGACACCGGCATTTCTCTGTCGGCAGACGAATTTCATCCGTGCGGTGGCCGCGGCAGGTCGCCCGGTGAATATCAAGAAGGGTCAGTTCCTCTCGCCTTGGGATATGAAGAATGTTGCCGACAAGGCGCGTGAGGCGAGCGGCGCAGATAACATCATGGTGTGCGAGCGGGGCGCGAGCTTCGGCTACAACACGTTGGTATCGGACATGCGTTCGCTTGCAGTGATGCGCGAAACCGGCTGTCCTGTGGTGTTCGATGCGACGCATTCGGTTCAACAGCCGGGCGGGCAGGGCACATCGAGCGGCGGGCAGCGGGAATTCGTGCCGGTCCTCGCGCGCGCGGCCGTCGCTGCGGGAATCGCCGGTCTGTTCATGGAGACGCATCCGGATCCGGCGAAAGCGCTGTCCGATGGTCCGAATGCGTGGCCGCTTCACTTGATGGAGTCGCTGCTTGGCACGCTGAAGGCGCTGGATTCGATCGTGAAACGGCAGGGTTTCGCGGAAGAGCCGATGCTCGGTCGAACGGGCGGGTGAAATTTCATACCGCGGTTGAGCCAGCAAGGCACCGAGCACCCGGATACCGAAACATCTGGCTTGAGCAGAAATTATTTTTCGTCAGGATGGGCTTCGCATGAGTTCGATCGTCGATGTAGTCGCACGCGAAATCCTCGATTCACGGGGAAACCCCACCGTCGAATGCGATGTGCTCCTGGAATCGGGTGTCATGGGGCGCGCGGCCGTTCCATCGGGTGCCTCCACCGGGAGCCGTGAAGCCATCGAGCTTCGCGACGGCGACCCGGCACGTTACGGCGGCAAGGGGGTATTGAAGGCCGTCGAGCATGTGAATACCGAAATCTCCGAAGGCATTCTGGGCATCGATGCATCGGAGCAAGGTTTCGTCGACAAGACCCTGATCGATCTCGACGGCACCGAGAACAAATCGAATCTGGGTGCCAACGCGATGCTGGCCGTGTCCATGGCCGTGGCGAAAGCAGCCGCCGAGGAGGCCGGGCTGCCGTTGTATCGCTATTTTGGCGGGGCAGGGCCAATGCAGATGCCGGTGCCGATGATGAATGTGATCAACGGTGGCGCCCATGCGAACAACAATCTCGACATGCAGGAATTCATGATCCTGCCGGTCGGCGTGACGAGTTTTCGCGAGGCGCTGCGATGCGGTGCCGAGATCTTTCAGACCTTGAAGAAACTGCTCGACGCACGCGGTATGCCAACGACGGTCGGCGACGAAGGTGGCTTCGCACCCAGCCTTGCCTCGAACGAGGAGGGGTTGAAACTGATCCTGGAGGCAATCGACAAGGCGGGCTATCGCGCCGGTGAAGACGTGCTCCTGGGTCTGGATTGCGCCAGTTCCGAATTCTTCCACGGCGGGAAGTACCGGCTCAAATCGGAGAATCTCGAGCTCACGTCCGCGCAATTGACAGACTATCTGGCCACGTGGGTCGACAAATATCCGATCGTCTCGATCGAGGATGGCATGGCCGAGAGCGATTGGGATGGCTGGAAAATCTTGACGAAAAAGCTCGGTAACAAGATCCAGCTGGTCGGCGATGATCTGTTCGTGACGAACACACGCATCCTGAGCGAGGGAATCAAGAAAGGCATCGCCAACTCGATCCTGATCAAGGTGAATCAGATCGGCACCCTCACCGAGACCTTTGCCGCCATCGAGATGGCGAAGCGCGCGCGTTACACGTCCGTCATTTCCCACCGATCGGGCGAAACCGAAGACACGACCATTGCTGATATCGCCGTCGGGATGAACGCCTTGCAAATCAAGACCGGATCGCTGTCCCGCTCGGATCGAATGGCCAAGTACAATCAACTTCTGCGCATCGAAGAAGATCTCGGCGACATCGTGAGCTTCCCGGGCCGCGCCGCGTTCTTCCAGCTACGCTAATCAGCAAGCGTCGGGCAGATGAGAGTCCTTGGCTTCGCGCTCGCTCTGCTCGTCGTGCTGGTGCAATATCCGCTCTGGGTAGGCAAGGGTGGTTGGCTGCGTGTATGGGAGCTTGACCAGAAACTCATCGAGCGCCGTGCCGACAACGATCGGCTGCAGGCTCGAAATGATGTCCTGGAGGCGGAAGTCCGCGACTTGAAGAGCGGCATTGATGCAATCGAGGAGCGCGCCCGCTTCGAGCTCGGAATGATCAAGTCCGACGAAATATTCGTTTTGCTACCGGTCGCCGGTATTGGCGCCGATACGCGACCGGCGGCGTCGGGCAAGTAGCGTCCCACGCGGTATTCTTGCGGGGTCGCGCCACGGTTTGGTATTCTGCGTCCAAGCGCGCGGGAACAGCCGCGCCTGCTCCATCGGGCAGGTCGATGGCGCTCGAAATCTGGCAAGGAGCCCGGGAATGAAACTCACCAGCACGCAACGCGAGCAATTCGATCGGGAAGGCTATTTGTTCTTCCCAAACCATTTCACGCCAACCGAGATCAAGTCGCTCGGCGACGAAGTTCCGGGGCTCTACGCGCAACAGCGCCCGGAAAACGTACGAGAGAAGGGCAGCAGTTCGGTGCGCACGAACTTCGCTGCGCACATGTACAACGCACAATTCGCAAGGCTCGCGAGGCATCCTCGCATGGTCGAACCGATCAAGGATCTCTTCGCTGAAGAGGTCTACATGCATCAGTTCAAGATCAACGGCAAGATGGCGTTCGATGGCGATGTCTGGCAATGGCACCAGGACTACGGCACCTGGATGAATGACGATCAGATGCCCGAAGCGCGGGCGATGAATGTCGCAATCTTCCTCGATGATGTGAACGAGTTCAATGGGCCGCTGATGTTCATCCCGGGCAGCCATAAGCAGGGCGTGCTCGAAGCCGGTCATGACACGTCGACGACGAGTTATCCCCTCTGGACGATCAACAACGAGGTGATCCGCAAGCTCGTTGATCGAGGCGGCATCGTGGCGCCGAAAGGGCCGGCCGGATCCATGATCCTGTTTCACGGGTGTCTGGTGCATGCCTCAGGGTCGAATCTGTCGCCATGGAACAGGGTCAGCGTGTATCTGAGTCTGTGTGCGGTATCGAATCACATCCGCCGCTACAAACGACCCGGGTTTATCGCGCATCGTGATTTCACGCCAATCCAGTGCTTGCCCGATGACTGCCTGCTGAAGCCCTATGAGGTCGCACTGCCATGGAAGGACGGTACGCCCGCCGCCGAATTGCAGCCGCTCGCCATTGCCGCCTGATGAGGGGATCGGAATGAATTTGTACGCCAAGCTCGCGCAACGTGAGGCACAGGGTAAGCCCCTACGGGTCGGTCTCATCGGTGCCGGAAAGTTCGGTGCGATGTATCTCGCGCAGATTCCGAAGACGCCCGGTGTGCACTTGGTCGGAATTGCGGACCTTTCCCCGGCCAGTGCGAGAACGAACCTCGATCGCGTCGGTTGGGATCCGGCGATCTATAGCGCCGCCTCACTCGATATCGCGCTCGCTAGACGCATCACGCATTTGAGTGATGACTGGGAGGCGCTGGTTTCTCATCCGTCGATCGATATCATCGTTGAAGCGACCGGCAGTCCCACCGCTGCGGTGGCGCACGCGCTGTCGGCCTTCAAGCATGGCAAGCATGTGGTGATGGTGACGGTTGAAGCCGACGCATTTTGTGGCCCCCTGCTCGCACGAAAAGCCGAGGAAGCGGGTGTCGTGTACAGCCTCGCATATGGCGATCAGCCTGCGCTTATTTGCGATCTTGTGGATTGGGCGCGTGCTGCCGGATTTCCGGTCGTCGCGGCAGGACGTGGTCACAAGTGGTTGCCCCATTTCGCGCAGTCAACGCCGGAAACGGTCTGGGGGTACTACGGTCTCACGCCTGAGCAAGCGCGCGTTGGCGGCTTGAATCCGAAGATGTTCAATTCCTTTCTCGACGGCTCCAAACCGTCGATCGAAAGCACTGCTGTATGCAATGCGACCGGTCTCACCCCCTCGCCGCATGGGCTGCTATACCCGCCTGCCAGTGTCGATGACATCCCCTTCATCATGCGACCTCGCGAGGAAGGAGGGCATCTGCATCACAAGGGGCAGGTCGAAGTCGTGTCGTCCCTTGAAGCGGATGGCCGTGCAATTCCCTATGACATCCGCTTCGGCGTATGGGTGGTGTTCGAAGGCGATACCGAATACATCCGTCGCTGCTTTACCGAGTATGGTGTTCGCACCGATCCATCGAACCGTTATGCGTGCCTGTATAAGCGCTGGCATTTGATCGGACTGGAGGTCGGAATTTCGGTCGCCTCGGTCGGATTGCGCGGCGAGTCGACGGGTTGCGCAACCGGATTTCGCGCCGACGTGGTCGCAACCGCCAAGCGCAATTTGAAGGCAGGCGAGATTCTCGACGGTGAAGGCGGATATACGGTGTACGGCAGGATCTTCCCGGCGGCGGATTCGCTCGCGCTCGGTGGATTACCGCTGGGGCTCGCGCACAACGTCAAGCTCGTCAATGCGATCGCCGCGGGTGCGCCGATACGTTGGGCCGATGTGCAAATCGACGCTTCGCAAAATGCGGTGCGAGCGCGTCGCGAAATGGAATCGATGTTTGGGGTACCGGCGAAGCTCGCCGCTTGATCATCACGGGATTCGAGGCTTGCCGGGCGCAGCGTCCGGAAACGTTGAGCTGGTTCGCAAACCCGTACGGCGCCTTGGAATGATCCTCAGCGATTCGCAGCTCCAGGTTCAAGATGCGGCTCGCCGCTTCGCACGCCGCGAGATCATTCCGTGCGCAGCCGAGTGGGACCGCACCTGTACGGTGCCGGCGCATTTGCTCCGCGAGATGGGGAAGCTCGGGCTGATGGGGATGTGCATCGACCCCGCTTGGGGTGGCGCCGGTGCCGATTGGGTGTCGTATGTCGTCGCCGTCGAAGAGATTGCTGCGGGTGACTGCGGTCTTTGCAACATGATGTGCGTGAACAATTCCCCCAACTGCGCCGCCATCGAGGAGTACGGAACGCCGGAACAAAAGGATCGTTTCCTGCGGCCCCTGGCGAGCGGCGAGCAATCGAGCGCATTCCTGTTGACCGAGCCCGATGCCGGCTCCGATGCATCGGCAATCAAGACGCGCGCACGACGCAAAGGCGATCGATTCGTCCTGAATGGCGCCAAGCAATTCATCACTGCCGGCCGCACCGCAAGCGTGGCGTTGATCGTCGCGGTCACTGATCCTGACGCGGGCAAACGCGGTATCTCATGTTTCCTCACGCCAACGAACGCGCCGGGGTATCGCGTGCTGCGCGAGGAAGTGAAGCTTGGCCACCGTGCCGCGGATACTTGCCTGATCGGTCTGGAGGATCTCGAAATTCCAGCGGTGGGGCTATTGGGGCCGCTTGGAGGCGGCTATCGAATCGCCCTCGCGTATCTTGAGAATGGCCGGATAGGCGTAGCGGCCCAAGCGATCGGCGTAGCCCGCGCGGCCTACGAAGCTGCGCTGCGTTACGCAGGCGAGCGCAAGACCTTCGGCAAACCGATCATCGAACATCAGGCGATCAGCTTCAAGCTTGCGGACATGGCTACCGCGATCGAGTCGGCGCGACAGCTCACTTACCATGCCGCCCAGTTGAAGGATGCCGGACGCCCATGCCTGAAAGAGGCGTCGATGGCAAAGCTTGCCGCGACGGAGATGGTCGACCGCGTATGTTTTGACGCGATCCAGATTCATGGCGGCAACGGCTATCTGAACGATTTCCCGGTCGAGAAGCTCTATCGGGATGCGCGCGTGCTATCGATCTACGAAGGCAGCAATGAAATTCAGCGGATGGTGATCGCGCGCGCGATCGCAGGCGACAAGTAACCAACGACGTCAGGCGCGCGATACCGGACGTGGTCACGCGGCCTGCGGGGCGCGCAAGGTGAGGCTGTGCGGCTGTTGCCTAGTGCCGGCCGGAAGCCCGCGCCAGGCAAGCGCGCGAATTTCTCCAAATTCGTGCGGCAGACGCGACCATGATTCGCCGCCATCATTGCTCATGAAAACCTGGCCGAGATTCGTTGCACAGAACATGCGGTTTGGATCGGACGGATGCATCGCCACGCACCACGGTGTGCTGTTCAACGTGCCGGGCAATCGTGCATCTTCCCAGGTAACGCCGTAATCGCGACTTCGCAGCAGCTTGCCCGTACTACCGGGCGGTCCGTTGCCGTTGGTCAAGAACACAATCCCGGAATGGTCCAGCCGAGGAACGACGGCGCGGGTGTACTGCCATGGCGAATCAAGCGGCTGGAATGTCCAACTTTCGCCTTGATCTTCGCTGCGATGAAGTCCGCGATTGGTGGTGCAAAGGATCGTTGCGCGTGCACCGGGCTTTTGCACGACGGCAATCCCGTGTACATCACCCGATACCAGTCCGCGATCAAGAAAGGTCCAGGTCTTACCCCGATCGGTGCTGCGGTAGAGGCCGCCAATCTCCACTGAGGCCCATAGCGTGTCTGCCGTATACGGATCGAATAGAATTTGCGTCACCCGCGTGGGACCCATGTTGATCTCGGAAAATTCGCAGATCCCGGGTGTCGCGAGTTGTGTCCATGTATCGCCTGCGTTGGTGGATCGATACAGGGCAGCGGGTCGTGTCCCGGCAATCAGAACGCGTGGATCAGCGGGGTCCTGCGCAATGGCCCAGACGTCTTGCATCGGCGAGGAGACGAAGGTCCATCGTGCTGTCCCTTCATCCCACCGAAAAAGCCCCATGTCGGTGCCCGCATACAGCGTCGTCGCCGTTTTTGGATGCATCGCGAAGCACCAGACCCGTGCTTCAAGATACATGCCCGAATGGCTGTTCGGATGGGTCCAGGTGATGCCCGCATCTTCGCTGAACCATGCGGAGTGCCCGGCGGTTCCGGCATAGACATGAATCGCGTAGGCCATCGTGGCTCCGATTTCGCAGTGACCGATCAATAAAATGATCGGATCGAAATGTGTTGGAACGAATCGATGCGAATCAGTCTAGCAAACTTCTCCGGGCCATTGAATTCGGAAAAGGGGATTGCTGGCGAACCCGGCCATGCCGCAGCCATGCGTTAGTACGGTGGCGTTCTCGTGAAGCCGAAGGACTTGGCGGCCAACCATACCGACAGGCCTCAACGCGGCGTCTTCTGCAGCATCGCCTTGAGATTCGCCATGCGGTCCTTCGCCTCCGGTGCGGGTCCGGTCGGGGATTTCGCGGGCTGCGCGTCAAGGCCCATTTCAGCGATGAATCGGGACGGCTCTCTCGGCTCTGCCTCCTTTGCACGCTTTCGCTTGCGGCACCAGGTCAGATAGAGGCTTCGCTGCGCCCGGGTGACACCAACGTACATGAGCCGGCGCTCCTCCTCGATTCGCCCGGGCGCAATATCTCCATCCTGCGTGGCGTCCCGTCCAAGGTGTGGCAAGAAGCCTTCTTCCACCCCGACGAGAAACACATGCGGGAACTCAAGGCCTTTTGAAGCGTGCAGGGTCGAGAGTTGCACGGCATCTTCATCCCTGGATTTGTCGAGGGAGGTGATGAGGGCGATGGTCTGCGCAAGCTCGAGCAGCCTCTTGTCGTCTTCCTCCGCGCGACCAGCGATCCAGTTCCGAAAATCAAGGACGTTCTGCCACTTGTTGCCGGCGGTACGCTCGTCGTTGTTGTCGTGGAGATACTGTTCGTAGCCGATCGCCTTGATCAAATCATCCAGGACGATACCGGCCGGCTCGCGTTTCGCGCGCCATTCGAACCGGTTCAGACTATCGCCGAATTGTCGGACGATTTCCAGAGCCCGCGCTGGGACGCGACTGTTCGCCTCCTCGCGATAGGCCGCCTCGAAAAGCGAAACATGGAGCTCGCCCGAAAGCTTCCCGAGCGCTTCGAGTGTCTGCGGGCCGATCCCTCGTTTTGGCGTGGTGGCAGCGCGGATGAAGGCCGGATCGTCGTCGCCGTTGACCAGCACGCGAAGGTAGGCGATCAGATCGCGTATCTCCGCTCGTTCAAAGAAGGACTGTCCACCGGAAAGAACATACGGCACGCGCTCACGCCGCAACATCTGTTCGAAGATTCTGGCTTGCTGATTGCTCCGATAGAGGATCGCGTAGTCCGAATACTTGGTCTTTCGCTCCATACGATGCGCAAGCAAGCGCATGACAACGCGTTCTGATTCGGCATCGTCGTCGTCGGTTGCAGTGACCACCACCTCATCACCGATCCCGAGGTCTGACCAGAGTCGCTTCTCGAAAAGCTTCGGATTCTTGGCGATCAGCGTGTTGGCCGCATGCAGGATTCGTTGACTCGATCGATAGTTCTGCTCGAGCTTGACGATTCTTAAATCCGGATAGTCGCGTTGCAGATTGGCGAGATTGTCCAGCGTTGCGCCTCGCCAACCATAGATCGACTGATCGTCGTCGCCCACTAACGTAAATGCGCGGCGGTCGCCCGTCAGGAGCCGAAGCAACGCGTATTGGCAGGCATTCGTATCCTGATACTCGTCGACCAAGAGATACGCAAATTTCGCTCGCCAGGATTCACGTGCTTCCTGGTCGCGATTGAATAGCTCTGCCGGCAATCGAATCAGGTCATCGAAATCGACTGCTTGATACGCTTGAAGCGTCGCACTGTAGTCCCGATAAAGGCGCGCGATTCGCGCAGCATTGTCGTCTTGCGCATTGGCGATCGCCTCTTCCGGGGAGAGCATGGCGTTCTTCCAAAGCGAGATCGCGCTTTGTGCGCGTCGAAGACTCGCCTTGTCCGTCGTGGCGAGTAGTCCCTGGAGGATGCCGAAACAATCATCCGCATCGAAAATCGAGAATGTAGACTTTAGACCGAGGCGCTTGGCCTCGGCTCGCAGGATGCGTACTCCAAGCGAATGAAATGTCGAGACGATAAGCCCTTCGCTCGCTTTTTTGCCAATGAGCGATTCTGTTCTCGCCTTCATTTCGGCAGCCGCTTTGTTCGTGAATGTCACCGCCGCAATGGCGTTCGCCGCGATTCCCTTTTCATGAATGAGGTGCGCGATCTTGTGGATGATCACGCGCGTTTTGCCGCTGCCGGCACCGGCTAGGACGAGGCACGGACCTGCGGTATAGCGGACAGCATCGACCTGTGGTGGATTCAATCCATCGGACATGACGGGCGTGTGATTTGAAACGACCTGCGAGATCGTCGTGGCAATGGAACTTATGCTGTCGCGCCCGAAGTGCGCGTGCGCGCCGACGAGTCGAGATTCACATGGAAGAGGGGCAGGCAGCGTGAGCCGGCCGCGTGGAAGTATGTCGAGCGCGCTTGGTCCGTTCGACGAGCCGAATCGTACACTGCCAGAGGGGCGAGTGAAAGCTTCGCGATGGCCCGCATTGGCTGTACAGTTTGGCGTCGGATATTGAAGCGAAGGATCCAGTTCCAATCAAATCATGTGGGGGTGAGCTTGCGATGAAAATCCTGGGTGTCGGATATTGTTGGGAAGAGCTTGCGATCGGGGACAAGTTTCGGACATTGAGACGCACGGTCACTGAAACCGACCTTGTCAATTTCATTTCGGTCACCGGGATGCTTGAGGCGATATTTATCGATGCAACGCATGGCGATGACAAGGGCGCGATTCGGGGACGATTCGTGCCCGGCGCCCTGAGTTACACGTTGATCGAGGGGCTCCAATGCCAGGGATTCTTTCAGGGCACCGGCCTTGCAATGCTGGAGCTCGAACAAAAAGTCCTGAAGCCCGTGTTTCTTGGCGACACTATTTACGCGGAAGTCGAGGTTGTCGGCGTTCGTCCTACCTCGCGTGGCGGGCGCGCAATCGTGAGCTCGATCAACAACATTTTCAATCAGAAAGCTGATCTGGTCATCACCTACAAGGCTGTGCGCATGATGGCAGGACGGATTGAACGGGACGCCGTGGGCCGAGCGCCGAACGAACAAGTGACATGACCCGTACTGGGGATGCGATGGTCATTCGTCATGTCTTCGTAGTTCGTTTGATCGTGATCCGACAATGATCACGGGATTCTCAGACCGCGCCCGCAGGTAATGAGTTGCCTTGCCGAATATCGATTCAACGACCCTCGGATCTCGTCACCCAGTTGGCGCACGCATCATGCAAATCGTGGAGCCCGTGCGGGCAGCGGACATCGACCCAGTATTGGGTGATATCCAAATCCCATCCTGCCCAATGGTGCTGCAAAGCATCGTTAGAGAGGCGCGGCGCCAGAACCCGGATTTTGCCGGGATCAAGAAGCTGATCGCATCGGATATCGGGGTCTCGGCTGCCTTGATCAATGCGGTCAATTCGCCGATGTTCGGCGTTACTCGGAAGATCAGGTCGATCGAACATGCACTCTTTCTGCTTGGGATGCGCAACATCAAGCAGATCGTCGAGAGTCATTTCCTTCGGCACGCGTTCGAGGCGGGTCGCAGTCCTGGGATGCGCCAGTATTGGAAAAGGGCGTCCAGAATTGCGACGCTTTGCAGCTTTGTATCGGGCTCGACCGGATCGTGTGACGCCGACCTCGCATACACCTACGGGCTATTTCGCGATGCGGGGATGGCAGTGCTACGCATCAAACATCCTGCGTACGAACCGTTTCTCACCGGCGAAGTTCTTGCCAAAGGGGGAGAAAGTCTCCTCAAGAAGGAGGAAGCGGCATTCAAAGTAGACCATGCCCGCGTCGGTTCGTATCTCGCAACCCGATGGAACCTGAGCGAGTCCATTGCATTGGCGATACTGCAACATCATGATGACCGCTCGATGCTGCCGCTACCCGCGAACGGCGCGGTGAATTCGGACGAAAGCACAGAAGCGCAAGATGTCGCCGAAACGCTCCTCGCACTCGGCGTCATGACCGATTGGATGAGCATTCGGGTTGGCGCTCTGGTCTCGTCCCCGCCTCCCCAAGGGATTCGCGAACCCATGGAGCGCCTCGGGATCGACCCTAGTCAGTTGGAAGCAATGATCTCCGAAGCGAGGCAGGTCCTCAAACGGTCCGCCTGAACGGGGTAGTCTAGTGCCGTTTCTTCCGGCGTCCTCGGAATACTGGGGGATGCGCGGAGGCGAGCAGCATCGCGATTACGCCGGCGGCGCGATGGACTGATTTGCGAGGGACTTGAGGGTGAGGGACATTCCGACAGCAGTCTCGGAATCGGCGTAGTAACGGGGGTGGAGAGCGTGTTCCCGAAATCCACACTTTCGATAGAAAAGCCGCGCGGCGCGGCTCTTGAGCCGATGCTTTGATTCGATCCGTGTAATCCCTGCCGTATAACACGAGACCTTCAGCCACTCGAACATTTGCCGGGCAATTCCCATGCCTCGGTAAGGCGGTTCGACTGCGACGCGAATCAGTCGGGCCATGTCGTCGGAAAAGTACATGCTTGCAAAGGCGACGACGATGCCGCGGTCGCAGCAGACGATGGTCGCAATGTTTCGGTCTCGGAGGACCTTCCCGACGAATTCGGGCGTCCACCTCCAGGGCAAGCCAACCTCAATCAAGTCGCGGGACATATACGCTATCGCACTCAAATCGTCGTCGGTGGCGAGTTTGATGGATAAGTCTTTTTCGATTGCCATTGATGCCCCCGAGATCCACGCGAGGATTGGATTCTAGAAACTGATGTGTGAACCATGCGTGAAGCCCATCGATTGCGTGGAATACTGCGTTCAGATAACTCCGCAGAAGTCCTTCGATCTTCGTTCAACGCGATCGTGCAATGCAATAGCGTGAACGACAACCAGCGCATTTACCGTCTGTGACCCCCGGTGGTCTTCGTTCAGGATCACACTTCATCCCGCGCAGACGTGAGGGTTCGATTGACGAGCACGGGGGTAAGTTGGTTCATCGGCCTTCCGCTGCGCACCAACCCCTTGAGCGGGCTACTCGGCCCGCGGACTTGCCGACCCGCGTTCGATTTCGCTTACGCCATTGCCGCGAGCAGGTCCGTTTCCAGCTGAATGACGATCCTGGGACGATTCAATGTCGCCCCGCCAATAACGAAAACATCCTCGGCGCGCTCACCCAAGGTCGCGATTTTCGCGGTGTGGAGGTTCAGATCATACTGGGACAGCACCCTTGCAATGCCATAGAGCAATCCGGGCCGATCACCGGCGGTCACGGACAAGACGTGAAACTGCCCCTTATCATCGGGCCGGATACTCACTTCTGGCTGAATCGGAAAATGTCTAAGCTGACGCGATAGGCGCTTCTGCCCGGGGGCTCCTAGCGCGCGCTTCTGCTTCAGGACGCCCGCAAGCTCGTGTTCGATCTGAGCGATCGATGATCGGTAGTCCTGTCCACCGTCTGCCGCGAGGAGCTGGAAGGTGTCCAACGCGTAGCCGTGCCTGGTCGTGTGGACTTTCGCATCTACGATATTGAACTGGATACTTTCGAAATATCCACAGATCCGGGCGAATAGCTCCGGTTGATCGGGGCAGTAGATCATGACCTGAACACCTTCCCCGACCCGTGAAAGCCGCGCCTTGACAACCGGATCAGCGGTGGCGACCCGGTAGTGAAGATTGCGAGTCTGCCATGCGATCTCGTTCGGATCGTGCCGCAGAAAGTAGGCGACATCGAACTCACTCCACAGCGCATCCTTGGCGCCGTCGGAAAGCGCATAGAGCCTGAGGAGTCGTAGCGCTTCAGCTTGTTTGGCCTGGACGTCCTGGTCCAAGTCGACCGATGCGCCGCGAAGAATTCGCCTCGTATAACGGAACAGGTCTTCAAGGAGTTTGGCTTTCCAGGCGTTCCATACCTTTGGGCTGGTTCCGCGTATATCGGCCACTGTCAGTAGGTAGAGGCCGATCAGGCGTCGTTCGGTCTTCACGACTTCGGCGAATCGACGGACGACGTCCGGGTCGGCAAGATCCTGCTTTTGAGCCACTGAGGACATCGTGAGGTGATGCTCGACGAGGAACTCCAGCAATTCGCTATCGTCTGCGGGCAAGTCGTGCGACCGGGCGAACTGCAGGGCGTCGACTTTGCCGAGCACCGAGTGATCACCGCCGCGGCCCTTGGCAATGTCATGATAGAGGGCGGCCACGTACAACATCCAGTGCCGGTCAAAGTTTGCGATGAGGCTGCTGCAAAGCGGATATTCGTGCGAGAACTCGAGCATCGTGAATCGGCGGAGGTTGCGAACGACCGTCAGAATGTGCTGATCCACCGTGTACACATGGAACAAATCGTGCTGCATCTGTCCGACGATGCGACCGAATGCAGGCAAATAGCGCCCCAATATTCCGTATTGATTCATGCGCCGCAGACCGTGCACGATTCCGCGGGGTTGCTGCAGGAACTCGAGGAAGCGCTGCCTGTTGATCGGGTCGCGCCGGAATTTCGCGTCGACGTGCTTACGTGCGCGCCATAACGCCCGCAGCGTTGCCGCGGTCATGCCTTTCAATTCGGAGTGTTTCTGCAACAGCAGAAAGCTATCGAAGATCGCGCCCGGGGATCGATCGAATAGCGTCGGATCGCGCGCGTCGAGTAGATTGCGTATCGATTGAAAATCATCATCGATCACGGTCGGCGCGACGTCGATCGGTTGCAGTAGTGCGCCGATGTTTTGCAGGACGATCGTGTTGAGTTGAGTGATCGTTTTTGCGTTGCGATAGTACTGCTGCATGAAGACTTCGCTGGCACGGCGATGCGTGGTCATTGCGAACTTGAGCTTTCCCGCGAGCTCGCCCTGATGGTCGAAGAGAATCCGGTCTTCGCGACGACCTGCAAGCAAATGCAATTGAATGCGGGCCAACTGGATGAATCGCTCCACCCGGCGCAACTGTAATGCCTCGTCAGGCGTCACCAACCCACGATCGGCCAAGTCGCCCCACCGATGCCCAAGGCCGATGGCGCGAGCGACCCATCGGATCACCTGCAAGTCGCGCATCCCGCCAGGCGATTCCTTAAGGTTGGGCTCAAGGCTAAAAGGGCTTTCGTTGTATTTTTCGTGCCGCTGTTCTTGTTCGAGTCGCTTCGCGTGGAAAAAGCGGATCGGATCGATCGTTGCCCGAATCGCTTTTTCGAAATTCTCGAAGCGCGGACGGCCACCGGCGAGTCGACGGGCCTCGAGCATAGAAGTCGCCACGGTGATTTCCTTCGCGGCTTCCTCGATGCATTGATCTTGTGTTCGCACCGCGTGGCCGAGCTCGAGGCCGATGTCCCATAGGCCGCCGACAAACGCTTCGAGCTTGGCACCTTCGTCCGATGAAGGGGAGCCGTCAATCAGAACGAGAATATCGATATCGGAGTGCGGGTAGAGCTCGCCCCGGCCGTATCCCCCGACTGCCAGAAGCGAATAACCTTCGGGAAGGTTGGCATCCAACCAGAGCGCACGCAGCGCCCGATCAACGATGATCCGATGGTCGTTGAAGAACCGTGTGATGCCGGGCTTTGAGAGGAACTTGGCTCGTAAGGCCTCGCGCTCGGCACGCAACCGCTCGCGCCAGGCGGCAACCACGGTCATGCGGGATGCGTCACGCCCGCCCGCGCGAACGCCGGAGTCTCACGCATTCCTGCCGACACCGTCAGGACTTCGTGGCCGGCTGGCGTTACGAGCACAGTATGTTCCCACTGCGCGGACAAGCTGTGATCCTTGGTGACGATGGTCCAACCGTCCGCAAGCTCGCGGATCGCCGCCCGACCTACGTTGATCATCGGTTCGACGGTAAACGTCATGCCGGGGACAAGCACAACGCCGGTCCCGCGTTTGCCGTAGTGGAGAACCTGTGGCTCTTCATGGAATTTACGCCCGATGCCATGTCCGCAGAACTCGCGAACGACGCTGTACCCGTGTGCCTCTGCGTGCTGCTGAATGACGGCACCGAGATCACCAAGTGTTGCGCCGGGACGAACGGCCGCGATACCGCGCCACATGCATTCGAAGGTGATATCGCATAGGCGCCGTGCCTGGATCGAAGGCTCGCCGGCATGGAACATGCGACTGGTATCACCATGAAATCCGTCTTTGATGACCGTGACATCAACATTGACGATATCGCCGTTCTTCAGGACACGCTCACCGGGAATGCCGTGGCAAACCTGGTGATTCACCGACGTACATACGGACTTGGGGAACGGCTTGTAGCCGGGCGGCGCATAGTTAAGTGGTGCCGGAATCGTGCCTTGCACATCGACCATGTATTCATGACACAGGCGATCGATTTCGCCCGTGGCGATGCCGACCCGGATGTGTTGCGCGACAAAGTCGAGGACTTCGGCCGCCAACCGACCGGCAATCCGCATCGCTTCGATTTCTTCGGCAGACTTGATCTGAACAGCCATCTACTTGATTCCACGAAAGCTTAGGAGGATACGGCATCACCTGAACTGGAGCAATTCGGTCCATGTTGCGGCGCATTCCCCGAGACCGCAGATGCGCCCCACACCGCCCGGAGCACGCCTCGCTTCCTGATATGGAATGCGATTGAACGGCCGCCGATATTCGCCCTTCGCCCACCGGTAACGATCTGTTTGTTAAGGTAAATCGTTGAGACCTTCGCGACCTGCGTGGTATCATCGTCGGGTTTGCTCGAAGGAACGAATGTTGGAAACGGCGCGCGACACTGCCGCCGCTTCAATTCCCGCAACGAGGGCGAACAACAAATCATCCACCCCCTCCCTTAGGGTGCTGGTCCACGCAGGTGGATCGGTTTGGCGAGGCGGGCGGCCAACATAACCCTAAGACTAGGAGTCGTACATGTCTGTCACCATGCGGCAGATGCTCGAGGCCGGCGTGCATTTCGGGCACCAGACCCGGTTCTGGAACCCGCGAATGGCCCCATTCATCTTCGGTCATCGCAATAAAATCCACATCATCAATCTCGAGAAGACGATGGTGATGTACATGGAGGCGATGAAGTTCATTCGTCAGCTCTCCTCGAACAAAGGCACGATCCTGTTCGTCGGAACCAAGCGATCAGCCCGCGAAATCGTCCGCGAAGAGGCCGCTCGATGTACCGCGCCATTCGTCGATCATCGGTGGCTCGGCGGCATGCTCACCAATTTCAAGACGGTGAAGCAATCGATCAAGCGCTTGCGTCAGATGGATCAGGTAGTGAGCGAAGGGGGCCTCGAGAAGATGTCGAAAAAAGAGGGCCTGTCCTTTCAGCGCGAGCTCGACAAATTGAACCGCAGTCTCGGCGGGATAAAGTCGCTCGACAGCCCGCCCGACGCGTTGTTCATCATCGACGTGGGGTATCAGAAAGGCGCTGTCCAGGAAGCGACCAAGTTGGGCATCCCGATCATAGCGGTGGTCGACACCAATCATTCGCCCGAGAATATCAACTACATCATCCCCGGCAATGATGATTCGAGTCGCGCGATTCGTCTCTATGCGCGGGGCGTTGCCGATGCGGTCCTGGAGGGTCGCAACCAAACGATCCAGGAAATCATCACCAGTGGATCGGACGAATTCGTCGAGGTCGACGACGGCGAAGAGGCGGCCTGAGCACCTGGTTGCACGTTGCAATTTCCGCGCTGCGGGCCTGACGGTTCGCGGCGCGCGTGGAAACAAACGAGCTTTGGAGAAGCAGTCATGGCGGAAATCACCGCAAGCATGGTCCGAGATCTGCGCGAACGGACATCACTTGGCATGATGGAGTGCAAGAAAGCGCTGTCCGAGGCCGACGGCGATATGGAAAAGGCAGTCGAAATTCTTCGGATCAAGAGTGGCGCGAAAGCCGATAAGGCGGCGTCGCGCGTCGCCGCAGAAGGTGTGATCGGACTCTACGTCGCGCCGGACAGCAAGCTCGCGGCGATGGTGGAGATCAATTGCGAGACCGATTTCGTCGCGAAGAACGAAGAGTTTCTCGCGTTTGCCCACGAGCTCGCGGAAAAGATCGCCAAGAACAACCCCGCCGATATCGAGGCACTTGGGAACCTGCCGGCCGATGGCGGCACGGTCGAAACGAAACGCCAAGCGCTGGTTCAGCGCATTGGCGAGAAGATGTCGATCCGACGTTTTCACCGCATGGCGGCCCCTGCCAAGGTCGCGTCCTATGTCCACGGCGCGAAGATCGGCGTGCTCGTCGACTTCGAAGGGGACGATGCAGCCGGCAAGGATGTTGCAATGCACATCGCGTTCGCAAAGCCGCAGTTCCTCTCTCGTGATCAGGTGGCGCCCGCAATCATCGAGAAAGAACGCGAGATTCTCGCGGCCCGGGCGAAGGAATCCGGCAAGCCCGCAGACATCGTCGCCCGCATGGTCGATGGCGGTATCAATAAATTCCTCGGCGAGATCACATTGCTCGGCCAGCCGTTCGTCAAGGATGACAAGCTGACCGTCGAAAAAGCGATGGCCGGCCGAAAATCGAAGATCCGCGACTTCCGATTCTTCGTCGTCGGCGAGGGGATAGAGAAGAAGGTGGCCGATTTCGCCGCCGAGGTGCAAGCACAAGTCGGTTTGGCGCGATAGCGACGGGCGACACATGAGCGAGCCTCGTTACAAGCGAATCCTCCTCAAGCTCTCGGGGGAGGCTCTCATGGGCGACGATCCCTTCGGGATCAATCGCACCACGATCGAACGCATCGTCGATGAGATTTCCGCGATCATCACGCTCGGTGTCGAGGTTGGTGTGGTGATCGGTGGCGGCAACATCTTTCGCGGCGTTGCCCTCGGCGCCTCAGGTATGGATCGCGCCACGGCTGATTACATGGGCATGCTGGCCACGATCATGAACGCGCTTGCGCTGCAGGATGTCATGCGGCAGAAGGGCTTGAATGCCCGGGTACAATCCGCGCTCAATGTGGAGCCGGTCGTCGAGCCATATATTCGCGGCAAAGCCATCCGTTATCTGGAGGAAGGCAAAGTCGTCGTGTTCGCGGCGGGAACGGGCAATCCATTTTTCACCACCGACACGGCGGCTGCGTTGCGTGGCCGTGAAATCGAAGCGCAGGTCGTGCTGAAGGCAACCAAGGTCGACGGCGTCTATACGGCCGATCCCAAGCGCGTTCCCGATGCGCGTCGGTACGATTCGGTCACGTTCGACGAAGCGATCGCGAGGTACCTGGGCGTCATGGACGCTACCGCACTGGCGCTTTGCCGGGACCAGCGGTTACCGATCATCGTCTTCAGCATCTTGAAACCTGGCGCTTTACGGCGAATCGTTCTTGGGGAGCAGGAAGGTACTCTCGTTCATAACTAGACATCGAGCGATGCACTCGCAGCAGTCTTGATCGCTAGTCGAGGCCGCAGCCGTCAGGGTGGCGGGTGCGGAAGTGAGGAATCCATGGCCGGCGTCCCGACCCTTCGACCGATACCTATCGCAACCAGACCCGTATTGTCGGCGTTATTCCGGAGGAAGGTAGATGGCTACGATCGCAGAGATCCGTAAATCGACGGAACAGAAGATGCAAAAGTCGCTCGAGGCGCTCAAGGCCGACCTCGCGAGAATTCGTACGGGTCGGGCACACGCCGGACTGCTTGATCATATCGTCGTCGACTATTATGGAACGCCAACGCCGATTGCCCAGATCGCCAAGATTGCCGTCATTGATGCACGAGCGCTTGGCGTGACGCCCTGGGAGAAGAAACTGCTTCAGGCGGTCGAGAAAGCAATACGGGATTCGGATCTCGGATTGAACCCGATCTCCCAGGGCGACGTGATCCGCGTGCCGATGCCGCCGCTCACCGAAGAACGGCGGCGCGACCTCACAAAGGTTGTGAAGCATGACGCCGAAGGTGCTCGCGTTGCGATAAGGAATCTCAGGCGCGATGCGAATCACGGCCTCAAGGAATTGCTCAAATCCAAGGACGTCTCCGAGGATGAAGAGCGACGCGCACAGGACGATGTGCAAAAGCTAACCGACCGGTTCATTGCCGAGATCGAAAAAATCGTCCAAGCAAAGGAGCAGGAACTGCTGACCGTCTGAAGTTCAACGAAAGCGTTCTCTCCTGGAGGTGCATGCCGATGGTGTTCGCGAGCTCGACGCGTGACGTTCCCACGCCCAACAAAGTTCCCCAGCATGTCGCCGTCATCATGGACGGCAACGGTCGGTGGGCGAAGAAGAGGTTCCTGCCGCGCGTCGCAGGCCATCATCGCGGCGTAGAAACCGTCCGTGAAATCACCCGGGCCTGCGTGGAACGCGGCATCGGCTATCTGACGCTGTTCGCGTTCAGCTCGGAAAACTGGCGTCGCCCGGCGGAAGAAGTGGCGGTGCTACGCCAGCTTCTGCAGCGGGCACTGGAAGACGAGGTCGATCGATTGCACAGTAATCAGGTGCGACTGAAGTTGATCGGCGACATCAAGGCATTCGGAGAGTCGATCGCGAGTCTTGTGCAAAAAGCTGAAGCCAAGACAGCCGACAATCAACGCTTGACGCTCACGCTCGCGGTCAACTATGGCGGCCGTTGGGACCTGGTGCAGGCGATGAACCGCCTCACTGCCGCGCAGCCCGATCGCGCGGGGGCGTACTCAGAAGCGGATCTCGCCCAGTACCTCGCAAGCAGCTTTGCGCCGGAACCGGACTTGTTCATCCGAACGGGTGGGGAACAGCGGATCAGCAATTTCCTCCTATGGCAATTGGCCTACAGCGAGTTGTATTTTACCGACACGCTGTGGCCTGATTTCGACACGACCGAGCTTGATGCTGCGATTGCCTCGTATCAGGTTCGAGAACGACGTTTCGGGCGCACGAGTGAGCAAGTCATCGAAGACAAACTCGGTCGCCTGGAGGCCGATAGATTTCAGAAGACTGCGGGATCCCGGAGCGCATTGGCCAAACCGGTTGCGGGATAGCGAATCCCGACATGCTTCGCCTTCGCATTTTGTCCGCCCTCGCGATGGGCGCGCTCCTGCTTGTAGTCTTGGTCTGGTTGCCGCCCCAAGGTTTGACCGTCTTCGTTGGTATCGTCCTTTTGATTGGAGCCTGGGAATGGGCTGGGTTTGCTCGGCTCGGCCGGCTCGGTCGTGGCGTCTATTCGATTATCACAATCTCGATCACCGTTTTTGCGCTTGCATGGACGGGGCCGCCCGACGTAAGTGCCGCGCATGAACGATTCACGGTGATCCTTTGGATCGCAACGATATTCTGGATCGGCGCGGTACCGATCTGGATCCGCCGCATGCCGTTCGAGCCGCCGCGCTGGATGGTCGTCCTTGCGGGAATCATCGTGCTTCCGGCCACCGGTCTGGCGATTATCGACCTGCGCTCGGCCGGCGTCGGGGTGCTGCTTGCGATCATGGCGATCGTATGGGTCGCCGATGTCACCGCCTATTTCGTCGGACGTGCCTATGGCAAGCATAAGCTCGCGCCGAATGTGAGCCCGGGAAAGACAGTCGAAGGTGCCGTTGGGGCGTTGTTCGGCGTAGCATGTTATGCAGTGATGATATCGCTCGCTTTCGAGCCGATCAAAGCGTCCGTCGGCGCGGTGCTTGGTGTCGCAGTGGGGCTTGGCGCGATCGGTATCGTCGGTGACCTGTTCGAGTCGGCTCTCAAGCGTCAGGCCGGTCTCAAGGATAGCGGCAACATTCTTCCTGGGCACGGTGGCGTCCTCGATCGCATCGATGCACTGTTGCCCGTCCTTCCCATGGCTGCCTTGCTACTTCCCCGCTGATGAGAAATGTTCTGATTCTGGGTGCCACCGGTTCTGTCGGGCGAAGCACGCTCGATGTCATCGCTCGGCATCCTGATCGCTTTCGCGTGGTGGGTGTAAGCGCCGAGAAGCGCGTCAATGAGCTGCTTGAGATCTGCCGTGTGCATCGACCTGAATTCGCCGTGATTGGTGCGTCGGCGAATGTTGCCGCGGCAAGGCGAAGCCTGCGCGAGGCAAGCCCACGAACCGAGCTCCTGGTCGGGGAGGAAGGATTGGTCGCGGCGGCGACGGCACCAGGGGTGCATGCGGTGATGGCTGCGATCGTCGGTGCAGCGGGACTTCGGCCCACGTTGGCTGCGGCACGCGCGGGCAAACATGTGCTGCTCGCCAACAAGGAAGCATTGGTGATGACCGGGGCATTGTTCATGGACGCGGTTGCTCGCGCCAAGGCCACGCTGCTCCCGATCGACAGTGAGCACAACGCGATTTTTCAGTGCCTGCCCGCAGGCGCTCCGCAGCATTTGAGGATGCTCGGCGTGAAGCGCATTCTGCTGACGGGATCGGGTGGACCGTTTCGGACGCGGAGCCTCGATTCGCTCGCACAAGTCACGCCGGCGGAGGCATGCAACCATCCGACCTGGGATATGGGGCCGAAGATATCCGTGGACTCGGCAACGATGATGAACAAGGCACTGGAAGTCATCGAAGCCCGCTGGCTGTTCGATGCTCGATCGGAGCAGATCGAAGTGGTGGTGCATCCGCAAAGCGTCGTCCATTCGATGGTCGAATATGCGGACGGTTCGGTCCTGGCTCAACTCGGCAATCCGGATATGCGTACGCCGATCGCACACGGGCTCGCCTATCCCGATCGGATCGACGCCGGTGTTCCATCACTGGATCTTGCCCGTGTCGGGCAATTGAGTTTCGAGCCCCCGGACCCTATTCGATTTCCTGCGCTGCGTCTGGTGCGGGAAGTTCTTGCTGCAACCGACACCGCTGCGGTGACCTTTAACGCGGCAAACGAAATCGCGGTAGAGGCGTTTCTAGCGGGTCGCTTGCCATTTGTGGAAATCGTGAGCGTGGTCGAGCGGGCATTGGCACGCAGACCAGGGGCCGCGCTTCCATCCATTGAAGAAGTTATAGAGGCCGACATTCGCGCCCGCGCCGATGCGCGCGTGCTGGTGCAGGCCGGGAGTCGTTGAGGATGGCATTTCTCCAGTACGCCGTTTCGTTTCTCTTTGTTCTTGCCGTGGTGATCGTTATCCATGAGCTAGGGCATTATTGGGTCGCTCGCTGGTGCGGCGTCAAAGTCCTGCGCTTCTCGGTGGGGTTCGGCAAGGTCGTCTTGATGACCAGGCGCGGGCCGGATCAAACCGAATGGGCGCTTTCGGCGATCCCGTTCGGGGGCTATGTAAAGATGCTCGATGGCCGCGAGGGTCCGGTTCCCGTCGAAGACCAGCACCGGGCGTTTGATCAGCAGTCCGTCGCAAAGCGTATGGCCATCGTCGTTGCCGGTCCGCTCGCCAATTTCCTGCTCGCGATCGTTTTGTATGCAGCGACGTACATGATCGGCTTCCAGGAACCCCGCGCGAAGATCGCTGGTCCACAGGACGGGACCGCCGCCGCGCAAGCCGGATTCCGCGAAGGCGATGAAATCGTCGCGATCAACGGCAAGAAGATTCGCGCGTGGCCGGACGTGCGATGGGAGCTCATCGATCTCGCCGTCACCCGCACCGGCGCGCAAGTCGACGTGGTCGATTCCAGGGAACGCGCCCACACGCGGACGCTCGATTTGAGCGGCGTCACGATCGATTCGCGTGAGGGCGATCCGCTCACGACCCTTGGATTGCGTATTTTTCGCCCGAGCATTGCGGCGGTCATCGGCGTGCTCGAGGCAGGACGCCCGGCGATCCAAGCGGGCATCCAGTCCGGGGATCGGGTGACCGCGGTCAATGGCGAGCCGGTTGCCGATTGGCAAGCGTTCGTCAATCGTGTGATGGCGAGCCCAGGCAAGGTCCTCGAGGTGGAAGTGGTCCGCAACGGCGGGCGCAAGTTGTTCGATGTGACGCCGGCAACGATCGAGCGCAATGGTCAGACGATCGGTCGGATCGGTGCGGGTGTGCGCGAAGACCCCGACGCATTCAAGGGCCTCTACGTTGATCAAAACTATGGCCTGTTCGAGGCCCTCCAGCGCGCCACGATCAAGACATGGGACATGTCCATCTTCAGCGTTCGCATGATGTGGAAGATGCTGACCGGCGAATTATCCTGGCGCAACCTCGGTGGCCCGGTCACGATCGCAGATTACGCGGGGCAATCTGCGGCGCTTGGATGGCTGCCGTTCGTGACCTTCATCGCGTTGATTTCCATCAGCATCGGCGTGCTCAACCTCATGCCTATTCCGATTTTGGATGGCGGGCACTTGTTGTATTATCTGGTCGAGCTTGTCAAAGGACGCCCATTGTCCGATCGGATTCTCGAATACGGACAACGGGTGGGATTCGCGATCCTTCTCGTCTTGATGGGCTTCGCGTTCTACAACGACATTAGTCGTCTGGTCGCGAGTTAGCAGCGTCTGCGTCAGAGCTGGATAAAGATTCATAACGCGCGGTCCGTGAAGTGCGCATGTATCCGAGCGCACGTTTCCGTTCCCTTCAAGCGCAAACATAATAAGCGTCGGAAGGCGTCGCAAAGGCAGGATGAGAAAGCAGCTTCTCGCGGCGCTCGTCGCCGCGGCCCTCGCACAGCATGCCCATGGCCAGACGGCGCAAAGTTTCGCGCCGTTCGTGGTACGGGATATCCGCGTTGAAGGTATCCAGCGCATCGAAGCAGGTACGGTATTCACCTATCTGCCGATTAAAGTCGGCGAGCGCGTCACGAGCGAGCGCGCACAGGAGGCCGTCCGCGCGCTTTACGCCACCGGATTCTTTCGCGATGTGCGTCTCGAGATCGAGGGCAATGTACTCGTCGTGATGGTCGAAGAGCGACCTGCGATAGCATCGATCGAATTCGTCGGCATCAAGGATTTCAACGACGAGCAGCTTCGCAAGTCGCTCAAGGAGAATGGCATCGCCGACGGTCGCACCTATGACCGCGCGGTGCTCGACCAGGCCGAACAGGAAATCAAGCGACAGTACCTCACACGCGGCAAGTATGGCGCGACCGTCTCGACGACCGTCACGCCGCTCGAGCGCAATCGCGTCGCGGTCACGTTCACGGTAGAAGAGGGCGATGTTGCCAAGATCCGGCGCATCAACATCGTCGGCAACCAGGCCATCAGCAATGACGAGTTGCTCGACCAATTCGTACTGCAGGCACCCGGCTGGATGACCTGGTACACCAAGAACGACCAGTACTCGCGGCAGAAGCTTTCGGCCGATATCGAAACGCTCCGATCCTTCTACCAGAATCGCGGATACCTGGATTTCTCGGTCGACTCCACGCAGGTGTCGATCTCTCCGGACAAGCAGGACATCTACATCACGCTCGGCATTACCGAGGGCGAGAAATATACGGTTTCGAGCGTCAGGCTCGCGGGTGATCTTATTGCCACGGAAGAAGAGCTGCGCAAGCTCATCCGGCTTGCGCCCAACGAACCATTTTCACGGCAGCGCCTGACTGAGTCGACCAAGGCGATCGCCGAGCGGCTGGGCAATGACGGGTACGCGTTTGCCAATGCCAATGCCGTCCCGGAAATCGACAAAGAGAAGCGCACCGTCGCCTTTACGATCCTGATCGATCCGGGCCGCAGGGTATATGTCCGTCGCATCAATATCGTCGGGAACACGCGTACGCGGGATGAAGTGATTCGCCGTGAGATGCGCCAGTTGGAGGGGGCGTTCTACGACAATCAAAAACTCCAGCGCTCGAAGCGACGGCTCGATCTCACCCAGTATTTCACCGAAGTGGACCTCGAGACCGAGCCGGTCTCAGGCACCACCGACCAGGTCGACATCACCGTGCGGGTCAAGGAACGGCCGACCGGCAGTCTCTTGTTCGGTGTCGGATTCTCGAGCGCCGAAAAATTCATCATCTCCGGATCGGTGTCGCAGCAGAATCTTTTCGGCAGCGGCAATTCGCTCGCGCTGCAGGTATCGAGTGGCGCGATCAGTCGCACCTACGCGGTGTCGTTCACGAATCCGTACTGGACGGTAGACGGCGTAAGCCGCGGGTTCGATCTCTACAATCGGCGCTTTGATCCGAGTGCGCTCGGGCTCGGGAATTACCGAACGGATACACGTGGGGCCGGCGTTCGGTTCGGCTATCCGATCACCGAGACGGGGTCGATCAACCTTGGTCTGGCGTTCGAGCGAACCGAGATCGGCATTTTTGAGGATAGTCCCGAACGCTTCAAGGACCATGTCGACCGCTATGGAACGGCCAGCAATCTCCTGATTGGAACCCTCGGCTGGGCGCGCGACGGTCGCGACAGCTCACTTTGGCCAACGACCGGCTCCAATCAACGCATCGCGCTCGAAACGGCGCTGCCGGGTGCGGAGGTCAAGTACTACAAGGTCGGCCTGACCAACACGTTCTTCTATCCATTGACGCGATCATTTACGTTCGCATTTACGACCGACGTTGGCGCGGGTGGCGGCTACGCAGGCCAGGAACTGCCCTTCTTCAAGGCGTACTACGCGGGCGGGCCAGGTTCGGTGCGCGGATATTCGCAGAGCACACTCGGGCCGCGTGACCCGCAGGGCGTGCTTGGCGGATCCCGCAAGGCCATCGCGAACATGGAAGTGCTGTTTCCATTTCCAGGAATCGGCCAGGATCGGACCGCGCGCCTTGGTCTCTTCGCTGATGCCGGGCAGGTGTGGACGCCGGGATTGCAGACCTATAATCTCGACGGTTCGGTCAAGGTGGACGGGACGCTTAAGACATTGGGATTCAGGTATTCTACTGGGCTGTCTTTTAGCTGGATCTCGCCCATCGGGCCATTGAAAATGAGCATGGGAGTTCCCTTGAAGAGCAAGGAAGACGACCGTGTGCAGCGCTTCCAGTTCACTCTTGGCACGACCTTCTGATGTGGTGCGGGACACCGGAAAATCGAAGGTGCCTCCTCTGTGGCGCCAGCCACGCGTGAGCGCGCTGCGCTCGACGAACGACACGACTCCGAGGTTACTTTGAAGATTCCTTTCAAGACGTTGGTCGCGGCAGCCGGTCTGGTGGTCAGTGCTGCATCGTTCGCCCAAAACGAGGGGCGCATCGGGTTCGTGAATCTGGATCGCATTCTGAAGGATGCGGCGCCGGCCCAGCGGGCGCAAAAGAAGATCGAGGGGGAGTTCGCCAAGCGCGATTCCGAGCTGAACAAGCTGGCCGAGCAGTTGAAGAAACAGCAAGACCAGATGGAGAAGAACAGCGTAACAATGTCGGAGACCGATCGGCGCAATCGCGAGCGCGACTTCAACGATTCGAATCGGGAATTCCAAAGGAAGCAGCGCGAATTTCGCGAAGACCTCAATCAACGCCGCAACGAAGAGTTGCAAGTGGTCCTCGAGCGCGCGAATCGAGTGGTCAAATCGATTGCCGAGGCCGAGAAGTTCGATATTATTTTCCAGGATGCCGTCTGGGCCAGCCCCCGAATCGACATTACGGACAAAGTCATCAAGGCGCTTGACGATAGTCGCTCGGGGAAATAGCGGACTCGAGCGCTCAATGACACGAACCGGAATTCGCCTCGCCGACGTAATCGAGCGTTTCGGTGGCGAGTTGATCGGCGATCCCAATCACCGAATCGCCGGTGTCGCGACATTGCGGTCCGCAACACCCGCGCACGCGTCGTTTTGCCACCGGGGAAAGTATCTCGACGATCTGAGGGCGAGCAAAGCCGGTGTCGTCATTATCGCGCCCTCCGATCGCGATGGTTCCGGCGCCAATCGCATCGTTAGCGACAATCCCTACCTCTACTTCGCGCGTGTGTCCACGCTCCTCAATCCGGATCCGTCTCCCGCTCCAGGTATTCATCCGTCGGCCGTCGTTCACGCGTCCGCGCGCATCGGCCCGGGGGCCTCGATTGGTCCGCACTCTGTGGTGGGCGCGAACAGCGAAATTGTCGACGGCGTTGTCGTGCTTGCCAATTGTTCGATCGGCGATCATGTCTTCATTGGCGAAGGGACGCGCATCGACGCGGGGGTCACTGTCTACGCGAACACGGT
>JANMUI010000143.1:0-8327 GCA_031391405.1 Betaproteobacteria bacterium | reverse complement strand
GCGATAGGCACGCACTTCCGCGGCGACTTGTCCGACTTGCTGCTTGTCGATCCCTTTGATCAGAATCTCCGTCTGCGTGGGCGTCTCCGCTTTCACGCCTTTTGGCATGGGATGCACCACCGGGTGGGAGAAGCCAAGCGTCAAGTTCAGCTTGTCGCCTTGCACCTGTGCGCGATAACCGACGCCGACCAGATTCAACCTGCGCTCGAATCCCTTCGTCACGCCTTGGATCATGTTGGCCACGAGCGCCCGCGTCGTGCCGGACATGGCGTTCGAGCGGATGCTTTCATGCAACTGCTCGACCACGATCTCGTCACCTTCTCGCTTGACGCGGACTTCTTCGGTCAGCCGTTGCGTGAGGCTGCCAAGCGGACCTTTGATCGAAATCTGCTCGGCCGATACGTTGATTTCAACGCCTTTTGGAACGGCGACCGGATTCTTGCCTACGCGAGACATGGCTGGTGTCCTTCCTTAGACCACGATGCAGAGCACTTCGCCGCCGACGCCTGCCGCGCGCGCTTTGCGGTCCGTCATCAAGCCCTGCGAGGTCGATACGATCGCAACACCCAATCCGTTCAACACCGTCGGAATATCGTGGGCCCCCTTGTACACCCTGAGACCCGGCCGGCTGATGCGTTCGATCTTCTCGATTACCGGCCGCCCCGCGTAATAGCGAAGCCCGATGTCCATTTCGCGTTTGCCCAGTTCGGCACGAACCGCGAAGCTGTCAATGTAGCCCTCGTCCTGCAGCACTTTCGCGATTGCCATCTTGATCTTCGAAGAGGGCATCGACACGTTGGTTTTGCCGACGCTTTGCGCATTGCGGATACGCGTCAACATGTCGGCGATCGGATCGGTCATGCTCATCGTTCGCCTCCCCTACCAGCTGGCCTTGACGAGGCCGGGAATTTCTCCCCGCATCGCGGCTTCGCGCAGCTTGGTGCGCCCCAAGCCGAATTTTCGATAGGTCCCGCGCGGGCGGCCGGTGATCTGGCAGCGATTACGCAGGCGCGAGGGCGAAGAATTGCGCGGCAACGCGTGAAACTTGTCGCGCGCCATTTGCCGCTCATCGTCCGATAGCCGCGGGTTGTCGATGACCGCGGTCAGTTCTGCGCGCTTGGTCTTGTACTTCGCAACCACCTTGCGCTTCTTCTTTTCCCGGTTGATCAGTGAAAGCTTTGCCATTGCCGACCCAGTCTAGTTGGTTCTCAACGGAAACTTGAACGCCTGGAGCAGCGCCCGCGCTTCGTCGTCAGTCTTCGCGGAGGTCGTGATACTGATGTTCAAGCCACGTACCGCGTCGATCTTGTCGTATTCGATCTCGGGGAAAATGATCTGTTCCTTGACCCCGAGGTTGTAGTTGCCGCGCCCGTCGAACGCCCGATTCGAGATGCCGCGAAAGTCGCGCACCCGCGGAATGGAGATCGAGATCAGGCGGTCCAGAAATTCATACATCCGCTTGCCGCGCAAGGTGACCATGCAGCCGATCGGATAGTCCTTCCGGATCTTGTAGTTAGCAATCGACTTGCGCGCCTTGGTGGTGACCGGTTTTTGGCCGGCGATCTTCGTGAGATCGCCGACCGCATTGTCGAGAATCTTCTTGTCGGCCACTGCTTCGCCGACACCCATGTTGAGGGTGATCTTCTCGATACGCGGAACCTGCATGGTGCTCTTGTACCCGAACTTCGTCATAAGGTCGGGGACAATCGATTTTTGGTAGAAATCCTGCAAACGTGCCATTGAGAGGCCTTCCGCTTCGCCGCTACTTCACAGGGTCGACGAGATCGCCCGTCGATTTGAAGATTCTTACTTTGCGCTCTTCGGCGCCGGTGCCGATGGTCTTGATGCCGACGCGATCGACCTTGCCGGTCTGGGCATTGAACAGCGCAACATTCGAGATGTGGATCGGCATGTCCTTGTCGACGATACCGCCCTGCTGCCCCCGCATCGGATTGGGGCGCTGGTGTTTCTTCGCCCTGTTCACGCCTTCGACGAGCAGGTGCTCGTCACCCACGCGCTGCAGAACGCTTCCGCGTTTGCCTTTGTCCCGTCCAGCGATGACCATCACGTCATCACCCTTGCGAATTCGTTCCATGACTCGGCCTTTAGAGAACTTCCGGTGCGAGCGACACGATCTTCATGAATCGCTCGGTACGCAGCTCGCGCGTCACCGGTCCGAAGATACGCGTGCCGATCGGTTCGAATTTGTTCGATAGGAGCACTGCCGCGTTCGAATCGAACTTGATCAGGGAGCCATCCGGGCGGCGTACGCCCTTGGCGGTTCGTACGACCACGGCGTGGTGAATCTCGCCTTTTTTCACGCGTCCGCGAGGCGCGCAATCCTTGACGCTGACCTTGATGATGTCACCGATGCCGGCGTAGCGCCGTTTGGAGCCGCCCAACACCTTGATGCACATGACAGAGCGCGCGCCGGTGTTGTCGGCGACGTCGAGGATGCTTTGCATCTGAATCATTGTTCCGCTCCAACTTGTCCCGCCTGCGCCGCGTGGTCCGCTGCGCCGATGCGGTCAGTCTTGGATCCCGTTCGGGAAATTGGGGCTGCGTGTTACGACTCGCAGCCTGCTTTGCTTCGCGAAATGGGTCCCGCGAAGAGCCGAAGAGTATAGCAACTATTTCCTGACCCTGGCAATCGAGTATTCGCCTTTGCCGGTTTTCTACGACGGAGTCTCAATACACTTTTGCGTGCTCGATCAGCGCGGTGACCCGCCAGGTCTTGGTTTTCGAGATCGGGCGGCACTCCTGGATCGTGACGAGGTCACCTTCCTTGCATTCGCTCTTTTCGTCATGGGCGTGATACTTGTTGGAGCGCGTGATGGTCTTGCCGAGGAGCGGGTGAGCGACTCGTCGTTCTATGAGAACGGTGACCGTCTTTTGCATCTTGTCGCTCACGACACGGCCGGTCAGGGTCCGGATGGTTTTCGCGCGCTGCGATGCTGCCGGTGCTGCTGTCTGTGCGTCGGTCATTGTGGTTGCGCCCGTGATTTTTCGGCGAGGATCGTTTGCACCCGAGCAACATCGCGGCGCACCCGGCTCAGCTGGCTGGTATTGGTGAGTTGCTGGGTTGCTTTCTGCATGCGCAGCGAGAAGTGCGCGCGCAACAATTCGCCGAGCTCCTTGCGAAGCTCGATCGCATCTTTGGTTCTCAATTCCGTGGCCGTCATGATCGGTTATCCCACTTGGCGATGGACGAATGTTGTCTTCAAGGGCAACTTGGCGGCAGCCAGCGCGAACGCTTGGCGTGCCAATGCCTCCTCCACGCCGTCCATTTCATAGAGGACCTTGCCCGGCTGGATTTCGGCAACGAAATACTCCGGGTTGCCTTTGCCGTTACCCATCCGTACCTCAGCCGGCTTCTGCGAGATCGGCTTGTCCGGGAAGATGCGGATCCAGATCCGACCGCCCCGCTTGATGTGCCGGGTCATAGCTCGGCGTGCGGCTTCGATCTGGCGGGCGGTCAGGCGACCCCGGTCGATCGCCTTCAGGCCGAATTCCCCGAACGACACTTTGTTGCCGCGGGTGGCCACACCCTTGTTGCGGCCCTTCTGCTGCTTGCGGTATTTCATTCTAGCTGGTTGAAGCATCGCCGTCTCCAGTGCTCTTTATGCGACGCGGTGCGGGCTTTGCATTGGCGTCGGCCGCCGGTGGTGCCGCGGCATCGGGTTTTGCTTCGCTGCCGGCCTCACTCTTACGAACCCTGGTTCGTGTCGGAGCCGCCTTGGGCCGGTCTGCCGCAGGTGGCGCTCCGGCGTCGGGCTTGCCTGCGCCGCCACCGGCATCGGTTCGACCTGGCCGGGAGAGCGTCTTGCGGCCGCGCCTTGGCGCCTCGGGTTCAGGTGCCATCGAAGGCATCGCAACCGGCGGCTGTTCGTTCTTGGCGAGCACGTCACCCTTGTAGATCCATACTTTGACGCCGATGACGCCGTAGGTGGTCTTCGCCTCGGAAAATCCGTAATCGATATCGGCCCTGAGCGTATGGAGCGGCACGCGTCCTTCGCGATACCACTCTGTCCGCGCGATCTCGATGCCGTTCAGCCGCCCGGCGCTCATGATCTTGATGCCCTGCGCGCCAAGCCGCATGCTGTTTTGCATTGCCCGCTTCATCGCGCGGCGGAACATGATCCGCTTCTCGAGCTGCTGGGAAATCGAATCGGCGACCAGCTGCGCATCGAGCTCAGGTTTCCTGATTTCCTCGATGTTGACATGCACCGCCTGCACGCCTAGCAGCTTGCGCAGCTCGGCCTTCAGGATCTCGATGTCTTCACCCTTCTTGCCGATGACGACACCGGGGCGCGCGCTGTGGATCGTAATGCGCGCGTCGCGAGCCGGTCGTTCGATGATGACGCGCCCGACCGAGGCATGCGAAAGCTTCTTGTGGAGGTATGCGCGAACGCGCAGATCTTCGTTCAGCATGCCTGCGAAATTGCGATTGTTCGCGAACCAGCGCGACGTCCAGTTCTTGTTGACGGCGAGCCTGAATCCGATCGGATGAATCTTTTGTCCCATTAGATCGACCTCATTTGGTGACTTTCTTCGGTGCGTCGTCGCTGACCGTCACGAACACATGACATGTCGGCTTGCTGATCCGGTTGCCCCGCCCTTTGGCGCGTGCATGGAATCGCTTGAGCACGCCGCCATGTTCGACGAGGATCGTCTTCACCTTGAGCTCATCGACATCGGCACCGGAATTGTGCTCGGCATTGGCGATGGCCGACTCGAGCACTTTCTTGATGATCTTGGCGGCCTTCTTCGGGCTGAAGTTGAGCACGTTGATCGCGCGTTCAACCGGCAACCCGCGGACCTGGTCCGCGACCAATCGGCCCTTTTGGGCCGAAAGGCGTACTCCCCAGAGCTTTGCTTGTGTGTCCATGGTGGCAGTCCTTGCGCCTACTTTCTCTTCACCGGGGCGGCGGCCGTCTTGCGATCGGCCGTGTGCCCTTTGAAGGTTCGCGTTGCGGAGAATTCGCCCAGCTTGTGGCCGACCATGTTCTCCGTGACATACACCGGAATGTGCTGCTTACCGTTGTGGACGGCGATCGTCAGTCCGACAAAATCCGGAAGCACCGTGGAACGCCGTGACCAGGTCTTGATCGGGCGCTTGTCATTGCTCGCGCGTGCCGCTTCGGTCTTGGCGAACAGGTGGTGGTCGACGAATGGACCTTTTTTGAGCGAACGTGCCATTTAACGAGTCCTCTCTTACTTCCGTTTGTGCCGGCTGGTGATGATCATGCTTTGCGTACGCTTGTTCTTACGCGTGCGATAACCCTTGGCGAGCGTGCCCCATGGAGAAACCGGATCGCGCTTGGTGCCGGTGCGGCCTTCACCGCCGCCATGCGGATGATCGATCGGGTTCATCGCGACGCCGCGCACGGTTGGACGGATTCCGCGCCACCGCTTCGCGCCGGCTTTGCCGAATTTGCGAAGATTGCTTTCTTCGTTGCCGACTTCGCCGATCGTGGCGCGGCACTCGACATGCACCTTGCGGATCTCACCGGAGCGCAGGCGCAGTTGCGCGTATTCGCTTTCGCGGGCCAGCAGTTGTACCGATGTGCCGGCCGAGCGCGCCAACTGCGCACCTTTGCCCGGCTTCATCTCGATGCAATGGATGGTCGTACCGACCGGAATATTGCGCAGCGGCAGGCAGTTGCCCGGACGGATCGGCGCTTCCGGCCCGCTTTGCAGCGACATCCCGGCCACGATGCCCTTCGGCGCGATGATGTAGCGACGCTCCCCATCGGCGTAACAGAGCAACGCGATATTGGCGCTGCGATTCGGGTCATGTTCGATCCGCTCGACCACCGCCGCGACGCCATCCTTGTTGCGGCGAAAATCGACGATGCGATAGTGCTGCTGATGTCCGCCGCCCTTGTGGCGCATCGTGACGATGCCGCGATTGTTGCGACCCGAGCTGCGGATTTTCCGTTCGAGCAGCGGCGCGTAAGGCTTGCCCTTGTGCAGATCGGGGGTGACGACTTTGACCAAGCCGCGTCGGCCTGCTGAAGTCGGTTTGACTTTGACGAGCATGGGTTACTCCGCCGCTTGGTAGTTGATGTCTTGCCCGGATTTCAGGCTTACATAGGCCTTCTTCCAGTGGCGCCGCCGGCCCTGGATCTTGCCTACCTTCTTTTCCTTGCCGCGCACATTCAGTACGCGCACGCCGACCACTTCGATCTTCGTGTCTTTCTTGCTGAAGAGGAGCTCGACCGCCGCCTTGATCTCAGGCTTGGTGGCATCGTCCAGGACGCGAAAGATGTACTGATTATGGTTCTCGCCGATCTGCGTGCTCTTCTCGGAAATTATGGGTGCAAGCAGCACCTTCATGAGACGTTCCGGATTCAGGCTCATGCCCACATCTCCTCGAATTTGCTCACTGCATTGCGGGTTAGCAGCACATGCTTGAAGCGCACCAGCGATACCGGATTCGTCTCGCTGACATTGAGCACCAGGATGTTGGTGAGGTTGCGCGAGGAGAGCAGGAGGTTGTCATCGAGTTGGTCGGTGATCACCAGCACCTCTTCCAGCCCCATGCCCTTGATCTTCTGCGCCATGAGCTTGGTCTTGGGCGAATCGATCTTGAATTCGTCCACGACCTGAAGGCGATTCTCGCGCACGAGTTGCGACAAGATGGCCGCCATGCCGGCGCGGTACATCTTGCGGTTGACCTTCTGGGTGAAATTCTCGTCGGGGCTGGAGCCGAAGATCTTGCCGCCGCCGCGCCACAACGGACTGGACGCCTTGCCTGCCCGCGCGCGACCGGTGCCTTTTTGGCGCCACGGTTTTCTCTTCGACTTGGCGATTTCGCTACGCCCTTTCTGCTTGCGATTGCCAAGACGCGCGTTGGCCTGATAGGCGATGACCAGCTGGTGCACCAGGGATTCGTTGTAATCGCGGGCGAACACGGTGTCTGCGACACTGACCGTCGACGTGCTCGCGCCTTGCTCGTTTATGACCTTAAGTTCCATTGGTCACCTCAACTCTTGGTTCCATCAGTCACCTCAATGCTTGGTTCCATTGGTCACCTTATCTCTTGGCCGCTGTGTTCTTGGCCGGTGCGGGAGGAGGCGGTTTCTTCTTCGCCTTCGCTGCGGGCCGAACGACAATGTGGCCGTCTCGATGGCCGGGAACCGCGCCCTTGATCCAAAGGATCTGGCGTTCGGCATCGATGCGTAGGATTTCAAGTCCGGGAACGGTCGTTGTTACCGCGCCAAGGTGCCCCGGCATCCGCTTGCCGGGAAATACGCGGCCTGGATCTTGCGCTTGACCAGTCGAACCGGGCGTATTGTGGGAACGCGAATTGCCGTGGCTTGCTCGGTTGGATGAGAAATTGTGGCGACGGATGACGCCTGCAAATCCCTTGCCGATGCTGGTTCCGGACACATCGACAAATTGGCCGACCTGGAAGATATCCACGCCGATCTTGCCACCAGGTTGGAACTTGGCGACTTCTTCTTCCGTGATGCGGAACTCGCGGGTGGCGGACCCGGCCTCGCTACCCGCCTTGGCAAGATGCCCGGCAATGGCTTTGGTGACCCGCGACGCACGCCGCTTCCCGTACGCCACCTGCACGGCCGTATAGCCGTCCGGCTCGGACCTCTTGATCTGTGTGATGCGATTGTCGGCGACGTCGAGCACCGTCACGGGGAGCGATGCTCCATCGTCCGCGAAGATGCGCGTCATGCCGACCTTACGGCCGACGAGACCCAATGTCATTGTGTTTCCCTCTCTTGAGGCGCCGACTGCTATTGGCCGGCAAATTCAAATTTGTGAAGAGCGATGGGTGCTCCCTCTTCACAACAGTACCCGATTGCTACAACGCTACTGCTACAACGCTACTTGATCGCTACATCCACACCGGCAGGCAGATCGAGCTTCATCAACGCATCCACCGTCTTGTCCGTTGGATCAATGATGTCCATCAGACGGATGTGGGTGCGCATCTCGAGCTGGTCGCGCGACGACTTGTTGACGTGCGGACTGCGCAGCACGTCGAACCGCTGGATCCGGGTCGGCAAGGGAATCGGCCCCCGCACCACGGCACCTGTTCGTTTCGCGGTGTCGACGATTTCCATCGCTGACTGGTCGATCAGCCGGTAATCGAACGCCTTCAAACGGATGCGTATCTTTTCATTCTTGGTTGCCACGGGAGCCTTTCTCGCTAAACAAGGATTTTGGTGACGACACCTGCGCCGACGGTCTTGCCACCCTCGCGGATGGCAAAGCGCAAGCCGTCTTCCATTGCAATCGGCTGGATCAACGTCACCGTCAACTTGGTGTTGTCCCCAGGCATCACCATCTCGGCGCCTTGCGCC
>JANMUI010000161.1:0-14444 GCA_031391405.1 Betaproteobacteria bacterium | reverse complement strand
TGGACGGCCTGCTGCAGTTCACCCGCATGACCGGCGATGTGGTGAAGGCGATGCGCGCGTGTCCACAACCGATCATCGCGGCGATCGATGGCGTATGCGCGGGTGCGGGCGCGATCCTCGCGATGGCCTCTGACATGCGATACGGCACGGCCGCCGCGAAAGTTGCATTTCTATTCGTTCGCGTCGGACTGGCCGGCGCCGACATGGGCGCCTGCAACATGCTGCCGCGGATCATTGGCGCCGGCCGCGCCGCCGAGCTCCTCTACACCGGGCGCAACATGGCGGGCGATGAGGCCGAGCGCTGGGGATTCTTCAACAAGCTTTGCGCGCCGGATCAAGTGCTGGCGGAGGCACAAGCGCTCGCGAAATCACTCGCGGACGGCCCCACATTCGCCCACGCGATGACCAAGCGCTGCATCCATCAGGAATGGAGCATGGGCATCGACGATGCGATCGAAGCGGAGGCGCAGGCGCAGGCGATTTGTATGCAGACGAAGGACTACGATCGCGCTTATCGCGCATTCGTGGCAAAGCAGCGGCCGGTCTTTGAGGGTGACTGACATTTGCACTCGAGTCATCGCCTGGCGAGCCACCCGCCGAGCGCCCTGAGCCTGTCGAAGGGCTCAGCCCGAACGGCTCTACTTCCAAAGCGCATGCGCGGTCAGTATCGCCCCGGTCAGCACGAGCACCGCGCCTCCTTGGTGAAGCACGCCCAACACCACCGGCACCTGGTATAGCAACGTCGCGATACCAAGGCCCACCTGCAGGGCGAGCGCGAACGCGAGAAGCGCTACGCTCCGGCGCGCGCGCATCGTGGATTCGGTGGCCTGCACCCGCCACCACAGCCATCCGACCAGAAGAATCAACACATAAGCCAGCATGCGATGGTCGAACTGAACCGTCGCCATGTTGTAGAAGAAATTGCGCCACCAGGGCTCGATCATGAAGAGCTCGGGCGGAATCCAGTAGCCATTCATGAGCGGAAAGGTGTTGTAGGCGTAGCCCGCGCGAATTCCCGCGACGAGTCCGCCCGACAGCGCCATCACGAACACCAGAACGGTGGTCGTGAGCGCGATTCGTCCCAGGAGGCGCGGCGAATCCGCAAACAAGCGTCGTGGCGGGAAAAGCAGTCCGAGCGCAAGCCACAACATCGCCGAGAAAATCAAGAGCGCGAGCCCCAGGTGCGCGGTGAGCCGGAAGTGACTCACTTTCGGATCATCGACCAGCCCGCTCTTCACCATGTACCAGCCAAGCGCACCTTGCAGTCCGCCCAATAGAAACACGCCGAACAGACGAACACCAAGCCGGCGATCGATGGACCCGCGCACCCAGAACCAAACCAGCGGAACCACGAAAGCGATCCCGATCAGACGTCCGAGCAGCCGATGTGCGTACTCCCACCAGAAAATCGACTTGAACGCATCCAGACCCATGCCCTGATTGACGAGCCTGTACTCGGGCGTCTGCTGGTACTTCGAGAAGAGCACCTGCCAGTCGGCCTCGCCAAGTGGCGGGATCGCGCCCATCAGCGGTTGCCACTCGACGATCGACAATCCCGAGCGGGTAAGCCGCGTCGCGCCACCGACGACGACAATCGCGGCGACCAGCGCGCAACACGCGAGCAACCAGCGCGCGACCAGAGCGCGCTCTGCGTTGGTGCGACCCAGCGCGTTACCCGGCATCCGCGCCGTGGTTCCTACCCGCGACCCACGAACGGCATCTTCGTTGCCATGACGGTGACGAACTGGACGTTCGAGTCGAGCGACAGATTGGCCATGTGTAGTACGGTGCGGGCGACATCCTCAACATCCATCAGGGCTTCGGCCGCGATGGTGCCATTGGCCTGCGGTACACCCTTCGCCATGCGTGCGGCCATCTCGGTTGCCGCATTGCCGATATCGATCTGACCGCACGCGATGTCGTATTTTCTGCCATCGAGCGACGTCGACTTCGTGAGCCCGGTGATCGCGTGCTTCGTGGATGTGTATGGCGAAGAATTCGGACGCGGGGCATGCGCCGAGATCGACCCGTTGTTGATGATCCTGCCGCCGCGCGGGGTCTGATCCTTCATGATCTTGAATGCCTCTTGGGTGCAGAGAAACGGACCGGTGAGATTGGTATCGACCACCGACTTCCACTGCTCGACAGTGAGCTCCTCGAGCGGGATCCCCGGAGCGTTCACACCGGCGTTGTTGAACAGCAGGTCGAGACGCCCGAATTTTTCTTTCGTACGCGCAAACAGGGCTCGCACCGAGCTCGGGTCACTGACATCCGTTGGCGCCGCCAGGGCATTCGCACCGGTTGCGCCGGCTTCCTTGATGGTCTGCTCGAGTTGATCAGCCCGTCGCCCGGCGACGACGACCGACCAGCCGTCTTTCAGGAATGCGATTGCGGTACGCTTTCCAATGCCCGAGCTCGCGCCGGTTACGATTGCAATCTTGCCGTTGGTGGCCATCATGTTCCCCTTGTGCAGTGGTCGATATCGGCGGCATCATAGCTCGAACAACGTTCGAGGCAACCTCATGATCAGCGCAGCACGCAATGACCGAACCATCTTGACGATTCAGCGCGTCTTTGCCTGCATTACGCTCGCACTCATGGCGATCGCAAGCGCATTGGCGATCGCACAGCCAACGCGCCCGGTGCGAATCATCGTGACGGTTTCAGCGGGCGGTTCCATCGATACGATCGCGCGTGCCATCGCAGAAGAGCTCACACGCGACCTCGGTCAGCCATTCGTCGTAGAAAATAAGCCCGGCGCCAATGGCAACCTCGCTGCCGAAGCGGTCGCACGCGCGCCGGCCGACGGTCAGACGTTGCTCATCACCGGCGGCAGCACGCTCAATCTCAATCCGCATGTTTATGCTTCCGTGCCGTTCGATTCGATCAAGAGCTTTGCACCGATTACATTGACCGCCCGCACCAACCTTATCCTGGTCGCGCATCCGAATGTCGGCGCGAACAACTTCGTGGAATTCGTTGCGCTCGCCAAAACAAAGCCGGGGCGTCTCAATTATGGTTCGGCCGGCAACGGCAGCCTCATTCATATCGCCTCCGAGCTATTCAATGGTGCAACCGGGATCGTCACGCAGCACGTTCCTTACAAAGGCATTGGACCGGCCCTCACCGATCTTCTCGCCGGCCAGATCGATTTCATGTTCGATTCGGCAACCAGCGTGTCGCATGTCAAGGCGGGAAGACTGCGGGCTTATGCGGTGGTCGGACCCAACAGACTCGCAGCGCTGCCCGAACTGAGAACGCTGGCCGAGCTTGGTGTGCCCGGAATGGATGCCGCATCGGGTTGGCATGGCCTCTTCGCCCCCGCAGGCACCGACGCGGCAATCACCCATAAGATCAATGGCGCGGTGGTCAGGATTCTGCAGACCCCATCGATGAAAGCGCGGGTCGCCGCGTTAGGCGCGGAACCCGCATGGAGCTCCGGCGAAGAACTGGCGCGTCAACTCGCAAACGACCTCGATCGCTTGGGGGCGGTCGTCAAGAAGACGAACGCCCGTGCGGAGTGAGGGGCCATCAACGATAAAGAATGCACAAGCGACCCCGATTCGCGACCCGATCAAGCCGCGAATCCGAGCAGAATGTCACGACTTCCGTTGGCGCCCCAGAATGCGTCCGTGGCCCCTTCGCAATAAGGATTGCCCTCTGTGACCGACGTCTTCATCAGCTATGCCTCCGCCGACCGGGCACGCGCACAGACGGTAGCGCACGCGCTGATCAACTTGGGCCTTTCGGTTTGGTGGGATCGCCAGATCCAGCCCGGCCAGTCGTGGGACCAGGTGATCGAGGCGGCGCTCGCAGGCGCCAAATGCTGCGTCGTGCTGTGGTCCAAGACCTCGATCAATTCCGACTGGGTGAAGAACGAAGCGTCGGAAGCAAATCAGCGCAAGGTGCTCGTCCCGGCGATGATCGATCCGGTCAAGATTCCACTCGAATTTCGCCGCTTGCAAGCTGCGGATCTCACGCGCTGGACCGGATCGGTCGCCGATACCGAGTTTCAGCGTCTTCTGGAAGCCGTCCACGAAGAAATCAAGTCGGCCTCCACCACGTCTGCGCAGGCCACACCGCCCACACCGCAATTTCCCCCGCCACCCGTCACGCGAACACCGACACGTCCGGTCGCGACGGCTGCGGTGACGCCAAGTCGCCCCATCCCGCCAGCCGCGCCGTCCGGACGAGGATGGCTTATTTCGTCAAGCATCGTTGCCATCATTGCATTGGCGGCGACCGGCTGGTGGTACTTCGTCGGTGATTCGCCGTCCGGACCCGCGGTTGCCGACGCTCGAAACAGCGTTGTCGCTAATGCCCCAGCGGCGCTCGTCCCGAACGCGGTCGAGCCGCCGCGCACGGCGCCGACTATCCCGGGTGCAGTCGAGGTGCCGAAACTCGTCGGGCTCCTCTATGAAAACGCCCTGCTGCTCCTTGGCGGGGCGAGCCTCAAATTTCCCGAGCCCCTCGAAGATCAGGTCGTGCCGACCGACCAGCATCCGCCCCGCACGGTCATCAACCAGAATCCGCCTGCGGGCACCAGGGTGAAGGAAGGGTCGGTCGTCGAATTCCGCTTCGCGGTGAAGCCACTGATCGTGCCCGACGTCGTCGGGAAGTCCTTGCCGCGCGCGTTGGAACAGCTCGGCGCCACTGCACTCAAGTTCCTGGTCGATCGCGACGCGAAGGCGGACGGGCCGCTCGATACCGTGATCCGGCAGGATCCCTCCGCCAAGGCAATGTCGACAAGCGGCGGGACCGTCAGGCTCACGGTCGCACAAGGAATCGTCGTACCCAATTTCGCGGGACTCGATGTCGGTCTGGCCGGCGCTGAAATCGAAAAGCTCGGCTTTCGTTCCGGCGATATTCGCAAGGTGGTCGATGCCAAAGCGGCGATTGGTGCAGTGCTTAGTCAAATTCCTGCCGCGGGCGAACGGGTGGCGCTGCGAACGCCGGTCAATCTGGATGTCGCCGTGGCGCCGCAAGCGAATCCGAAACCCGAGATTCGCACCATAAAGGTGCCGGACCTCATCGGCACTTTCGAGTCGAGCTTCACCAAACGGATTGGCGAATTGGGCCTAAAAGGTCATGTGCGCTATCAGCGCACGCCAAGCCAGCGTCAAGGCATGATCATCTCGCAGGATCCCTCCGCCGGCAGTGAAGTGCGTACCTCACAGGTCGTGACTGTCGTCGTTGCATACTAAGAGGCGCTTGCATGCCGCGATACGTCGACGTCTTCAACGGTGACGCCGATGGCTTGTGCGCGCTCCAGCAACTGCGGCTTGCCGATCCGGTCGATGCCGAGTTGATCACCGGTTGCAAGCGCGACATCGCGCTGCTGTCCCGTGTACGAGCAGGCGCCGACACGTTCGTGACCGTGCTCGATATTTCCCTGGAGCGCAATCGCGCCGCGCTTGAAGGCTTGCTGGCCGCGCAGGTTCGCGTGCGCTATTTCGATCATCATTTCGCCGGCGACATTCCACAATCGCCTTTGCTCGAAGCGCACATCGATACCGCAGCCGACGTTTGCACCAGCGTCATCGTCGACCGGCGCTTGAACGGAC
Source organism: Betaproteobacteria bacterium (assembly GCA_031391405.1). Classification (GTDB taxonomy): domain Bacteria; phylum Pseudomonadota; class Gammaproteobacteria; order Burkholderiales; family SG8-39; genus SHXR01. Next base: position 8,880 of record JANMUI010000161.1, on the reverse strand, counting down.
GGTTTCGTCCCTGGGCAATCGTCGCTGCATACGGCGACAATGTGATCGCAACCGCCGAGCGGCTTGCCGATGCAAGCGCGCTCGACACGACCGGACGTGCGACCCTGCGCACCTTGGGCGAGTCACTCAACTACAACGCCTACGGCGAAAGGATCGAGGATCTGCACATTCACCCCGCGGCGCTGTATCGACGCCTGTCGTCATTCGACAGTCCGTTCGAGCTTATTGCCCGCGAACCGATCGTGCAGGAGCTCACCGCGCTTCGCGCCGCCGATCTCGCCAACGCGCTCGATGTGGCGCCGCTCGCCGATCACGCCGACTACACGGTACATCGCCTTCCGGATGAACCATGGAGCCGGCGCGTGCTCGGGTCCTTCGCGCATCATCTCGCCAGCACCGATTCGACCCGTGCCCATGCGGTGCTTGCACCGAATCGCGATGGCACAGCGTCCGCCAGCGTACGAGTCGCTGCGGACTCGCCCGTTACCGCACACGCGATCTGCTTGCCGTTCTCGGGAGGCGGACGACAGGGAGCCGCCGGCATCGATCGATTGAGCCCGACCGAAACCGATGCCTTCGTTGCCGCATTGCGTGCCATCCGCTGGCGGTAGGTTCTGACCGCACACATCCGGGAGCGCGAGACGACCCAGAATCCCCTCGGCCCACTGCAAGGGTGGGGCGAATCGATCGGATCCGCGTTCGTAACGTAACGGCGCGAGCAAACGCTCGACCCACCCTTCGCCGGCGCATTCGCTGCCGCGCGAGACGCCGCACTAGACGCCCCACGATGCCCAGCGCGGGCATGCCGAGATGTCGGTGGATGTTCCGCCAATCTGCGTTACGCTCTGCGCACTGCTTTGACCCAGGATTGTTTTCGATGCCGCTGCACGCTTCCGCAGATCCGGTCTTGACCGAGATCATCCGCAATGGGCTGGTCGCCATCACCGAAGAAATGAAGACCAACCTGATGCGCACTGCCTACAACATGATCATCTACGAGGCCCTCGATTTCACCGTCGGACTCCTCGATGCCGAGGGCAACACGCTGTCGATCGGCCTTGGCCTGCCGATGTTCATTCGCGGCATGAGCGATACGGTGAAGGCAAAGTTGCGCCACTTCGGTGGCCCGGCCGGCCTGCAACCGGGTGATGTGCTTCTCACCAACGACGCGTATCTCACCGGGAGCCACCTCAACCACATGACGTTCTCGGTGCCGATCTTCTGCGATGGCGAGCTCGTGGCGTTTTCATCCTGCATGGCGCACTGGCAAGACATCGGTGGCGCGCTCGGCGGGATGACCGCGGACATCTACGCGGAAGGCCTGCAGATGCCGATCGTGAAGTTCTATCGTGCGGGCGTGATCAACGAAGAGCTCCTCGCAATCGTCCAGATGAACGTTCGCGTTCCGGCGCGTGCGCTCGGCGACCTGCGCGCCCAGATCGCCGCCTTGAAAACCGGCGAGAAACGCATGCAGGAGATGGTCGCGAAGTACGGACGCGAGGCAGTGCTCGCCAGCATTCGCGCGATCATGGATCAAAGCGAGGCGGCTGCCCGCGAAAGCATCCGCGCCATCCCCGATGGCGTCTACGAAGCCGAATCGTTTCTGGACGATGATGGCGTAGACGTCGGCACGAAGATTCCGATTCGCGTAAAGGTTACGGTATCGGACGATCGCATGACGGTCGATCTCTCCGGCGTCAGCGATCAGGTGCGCGGCTTCTACAACTCAGGGGAGACGGCGGGCCGCTCTTGCGCGCAGGTCGCGTTCAAGTGTCTCACCTCGCCGCTCGAGCTACCGATCAATGACGGGTGTTTTCGCGCGCTGGATATCATCCTGCCTCCAGGGAAAGTCGTGAGCGCGGTGAAGCCCGCGCCGATGCGATGGTGGATGACCTATCCGATGACCATCGTCGATACCATTTTCAAGGCACTCGCCCCCGCCATTCCCGAGCAGGTGATCGCCGGCCATCATGCCGATCTCGTCATCGCCAAGATCAGCGGCCGGCATCCCCGGGACGGCAAACTCTTTCTCTATACCGGCGGCCTCATCGGCGGCGGTTGGGGCGCGAAGCTCACCGAAGACGGCATGAACGCCACGATCGCGATCAATGATGGCGATACCCACAATGGCCCCTCGGAACAGGTAGAGGTGAAATTCCCGTTAGTCGTGGAAGCCTATCGCCTGCGCGAGGATTCCGGCGGCGCCGGTCGGTATCGAGGGGGGCTTGGCACCGAGCAGATTGTGCAATCGCTCGCCGACATCGCCTACGATTCACAGATCGAGCGGGTCGACAGCCGCCCATGGGGCCTTGCGGGCGGCCTATCTGCCGCAGGCAATCAAGTGGCGTTGCAGCGGGCCAACGAGCAATCCGAGACTGCATTCCCATCCGGCAAGGTATTGTCACGTCTGCTCAAAGCGGGCGATCGATACTTCTTGCGCTCAGGCGGCGGGGGTGGCTTCGGATCACCACTTGATCGTGACGCCGCCGCGGTCGCGGATGACGTTCGGCATGGCTATGTGTCGGGAAGTGCAGCGCAGGTCCAGTATGGCGTCGTCATCGATGGGAACACCGGTCGTGCCAACCTTGAAGCCACCCGCGTCCTGCGGGAACGCATGCGCCGCGCCGGTATGCCGAAGGATCATCGCTTCTCGTCATGCCCGATTTTCGCCGCAGAAGTCGGCCGCACCGTTGATCCGGAGGCGATGGCATTGCAGAAGGCGATCCATGCCGCGGGCATATTCACGATGCGGTGTTGCACATAGATACTTAAGCGCGCGCCGTCAGTTTCGTACGATCCGCGCCACCCGCCCGTTGCTCGCCAACACATAGAGCTCGCCAGAGGCGTCCTCGCCGAACGAAACGACGGCGCCGAACGTCGGCAGATTCCAATCGACGCGCTCCGTGGCCGTCCCGCCGATCGGACGGAGACTGCGTAGCCAGCCACCGCAATAATCGGAATAGAAGTAGCGTCCGGTAAGCTCCGGGATCGCGGCACCTCGATAGACGACTCCACCGGTAATCGAGCATCCCTGCCCATGATCGTAATCGTGGACGGGCGCTTGCAGCCCGGTCGCATCACATGCGGCGGTCGCGGGAAAGCAGATCGTGCCCTCGGTTACGGGCCAACCGAAATTCAATCCTGACGCGCCGGCCGGTACGGCATTGACCTCCTCGCGTTGTCCTTGCCCGACGTCGGCGATGAACAGACTCGCGCCGGATGGATCGAATGCAAAGCGCCAAGGATTGCGCAGCCCATACGCCCAGATCTCTGCGCGCCGGCCAGCCTGACTGACGAAAGGATTGGAGGCCGGAATCGCATAAGGCGGCACGGTCACATCCAGGCGCAGGATCTTGCCAAGCAGGGAGCCCAGGTTCTGTCCGTTGCGATTCGGATCGCCCGCACCCCCGCCGTCGCCTGTGCTCAGGTACAGCATTCCGTCGGGACCGAACGCCACGCGTCCACCGTAGTGATTGTTGAAAGTCGGATGCGGGACTGCGATGATCGCCGTCGGCACCGTCCCGGAAATATTGGGATCTACCGTCGATGCGGTGTAGCGCTCCACCACGATGTCTTCGGCGTTATTCGTAAAGTGCACGAATAACCATCGATTGACGGCGAACTGGGGATGAAACGCGAATGAAAGAAGTCCGCCCTCTCCAGCCGTCGCGACCCGTGCGCTCAGATCGAGAAACGGGGCGGCAAGCAGGCTTCCGTTCTGCACGATACGAATGCGCCCGGCGCGCTCCGCGATGAAGAGACGCGCATCGCCCGGCGGGGTGGTCAAAAAAATCGGCTCAGTCAAGCCACCCGATGCCGCGATGACGTCTTGGTAGCGCACGGAGAACGCGCCGGCCAGTGCGTAGCTGATCGTCACCGTCCTGGTTTCTCTCTCCCGTAACGTGATCGATTGACTTGCCGGTGTCGGGCGTGCGACTGCTGAGCCGGTGAGGACCTCGCTTGCGGTCACGATGTACGTCCCCGCTGCAAGACCGGAATACGATACCGAGTTGCGCGCAATGAATGTGCCGCTTGGGCCGCTGATCGACACCGCCGCGTCCGCGCCGACCGGCAGGCCGCTGATACGCAGTACGATCGTCGTGGATGCCGCCCCATCATCACTGCTGATGCTGATCCAACAGCCTGCCAGGATCAATGCTACGGCGCACGCGACGAACCAGGGGACAGCGCATGCGGCACGCGTTCGATCAGCCAGATACGCCGCCACGGCATCATCCCATCAACGTACCCAGCTTCGGCGTGCGTTGGTGCCAATCGGTTGCCTGCTCGTACGCTGCGCCCATCCTGAACAGCATGCGCTCATTGAACGGCCGGCCGAGCAGCTGAATGCCGACCGGCAATCCGTCGGATGAAAATCCGGCCGGCAGACTTAACCCGCACGCACCAATGTAATTGCCCGATCGGGTCAGGGTGGCGGGCGTGGTTTTTTCATCCACTGTGTCCACCGGAATCGCTGGAACGGGAGATGCCGGTACGAGCAACGCGTCAGCATCTTCCATCCATGCGGTGAATTGCGCGACCGTCTTGCGCTGATGCTCGCGCGCCGCGATGTAGTCGGCGGCGCTGACACCCTTGCCGGCCATCATTCGCGCACGCACGAATTGGCCGATGGCAACATTCTCGTCTTCGATGTAGGCGCGATGGATCGCATACCCTTCAGAGGCGATGAGGAGTCCGTTGCGGGCCGCCAGTTCATCAATGTCGAACGGTACACGTCGCTCATCGACGACCGCGCCGAGCTTGCGAAAGACCTCTCCCGCTTCGCCCCACGCTGCGCGGACCGACGCGTCGACGCCGCTTGGAAGCTGCGACTCCGACAACATCGCGATGCGCAGACCCTTCACGCTGGGTGAATCGAACCGCGGCAATTCGAGCACGGGCAAGTGATGGGTGATCGGGTCCTTTGCATCGAAACCCGCCAACGCTGCGAATACGAGTGCCGAGTCTTCAGTCGTTCGCGTCAATGGTCCGATCGAATCGAGCGTGGTCGATAGCGGGAAGCATCCATGCAAGCTGATCCAGCCGAATGTCGTCTTGAGTCCGGTGATGCCGTTGAGCGCCGCCGGAATCCGCACCGACCCACCGGTATCGGAACCGATGGCGGCAGGTGCAAGGCCGGCCGCGACCGCAACACCCGACCCGCTGCTCGAGCCACCCGGCACGCGATGTGTCGCGAGGTCCCATGGATTCCAGGGCGTACCCATCAACGGATTGGTCCCCCAGCCACCGAATGCGAATTCGACCATGTGGGTCTTGCCAAGAATGATCATCCCTGCCGAGAGCAATCGCTCGACTACCGTGGCGGTCGTGGCCCCGCGCCTGGACGCCCAGGCCTTCGAGCCGACTGTCCCGATCCTGCCTTCGATATCGCAGAGATCCTTCACCGCGATCGGCAGTCCATGTAGCGGCCCCACCGGCAATCCCGCCATGCGCTGCTGGTCTGCCGCATCGGCTGCCGCGCGCGCGGACTCCGCATACACCTCGACATACGCATGCAGCTTCTTGTTCGCGCGGTCGATGCGTTCTAGATAGTGGTCGACGAGCTCGCGTGATGAAAACGCCTTCCGACGCAATCCGCCGGCAAGCTCAGTCAGTGATTGAAACGCCAGCTCGGCTGCCATGGACTTCTCCTTGTTGTCGCGCTATCTGCCGCGAATCTTACCGGGGTCGCACCGACATCGCCGCACCGAATGACGATCGGTCGAAGAAAGCGTATCTTGGCGCGTGGACCACATTGAGGAGGAATCTCCCATGCAAGCAATCAAGCCCCCCTTCCGCGCCGATCATGTCGGAAGCCTGATCCGCTCGCACCGACTGATCGAAGCCCGCACCGCCCACATTGCCGGGAAGCTCCCGGCGGAGGCTCTGCGTGCGATCGAAGACGAAGAAATTCTTGCGGCGATCGCCATGCAGGAGCGCACCGGGATCCAGGCGATTACCGACGGCGAGCTTCGCCGCAACAACTGGCGCGATCGGTTCTTCGAGCGGGTTGACGGCTTTACGAAGGAGAAGATCCCAAGCTCGTTTTTCTTCACCCACAATTCGGGCAAACGCGAGCGCGGGATGCCGGTTCCAACGGTGAACGGCAAGTTGAAGCGCCGCGAGAGTTTGACAGCCGACGATTTCGCGTTCCTGAAGTCGCGAACCAAAGGCGTCCCGAAGGCAACCCTGCCCGCGCCGTCCGCCAATCACTTCTTTTCAGGCGACAAGAGTCTCGCGGGTTCACCGTATGCAACGCGGCAGGCGTACATGGACGACGTGACCGCGATCTACCGCCAGGAAGTTGCCGATCTTGCGGCGCTCGGTTGCACCTATCTGCAAATCGATGAAGTGCCGATCGCCGTGTTGTGCGATCCGAACAATCACGCGATCGTGCGCGAGCGAGGCGAGGATCCGGACTCCCTGATCGACGACTACATCAGCGCGATCAACGCGGTCGTGCGCGATCGACCCGCCACGATGACCGCCTGTGTGCACCTGTGCCGGGGCAATCTCGATCACGGACAAGCCAGTGGCGGCTACGACCCGGTTGCGAAGCGCCTGTTCCGGGAGTTGAATGTAGATGGCTTTTTTCTCGAATACGACACGGAACGTGCGGGCAGTTTCGAACCGCTCCGTGAAGTACCGAAAGGCAAGCGCGTCGTGCTCGGCCTGATCAGCACCAAACTTGCCGCGCTCGAACCGATCGATGACATCAGGCGGCGCCTGGACGATGCCAGCCGCACCATCAGCCTCGATCAGCTCTGCATCAGTCCGCAATGCGGCTTTGCTTCCAGCTATCAAACCAACCGGTTCACCCACGACGATCAGGAGAGGAAGCTCGCGCATCTGGTGAAAATTGCCGGCGCGGTATGGCGATAGGAATCAACAAGAAGGATCCGGAAAGACCATGGAATGCCGCATACCTCTTTGGGTATTAACCGTGCGTGTCGTCGCGATTGCGTCGATCGCATTGGGCTCGATGAGCATGGTGCCCAATGCAGCGGCGCAATCGTACCCATCGCGCCCGGTACGGATCGTCGTGCCGTTCGGCACCGGCAGCGCTACGGATCTTCTCGCGCGCCAGTTGGGCGCCGGGCTGGCATTGGAGCTTGGCCAACCGGTCAACATAGAGAATCGTCCCGGTGGCGCAGCGATCATCGGTGCCGAAGCCGTCGCGAAAAGTCCGCCCGACGGCTACACGATTTTGCTCGGCTCCAGTCAATCGCACGCCACCAACAGCAGTCTGTTCAAGAAGCTGCCGTATGATCCGATCGCCGATTTCGCACCGGTTGCGCGCCTGAGTACGTTCCCGGCCGTGCTGGTCGTGCATCAGTCCATTCCGGCCAAGACGGTGGCCGAATTCGTCGCTTATGCCAAGCAACGACCGGGGCAGTTGAACTACGCCTCCACCGGTCCGGGCACGCAGACCCACCTGCAATCGGCGATGCTCGCGGCAATCACCGGGCTCCAGGTCACGCATATTCCGTTCAAGGATGCTGGGCAAATCTTCGGCGCGATCGGGCGTGGCGACGTGGCCTTCATGTTCTACCCGTTTGCGGCGCTCGGGCCAGTCATTCAATCCGGGAAAGTAAGCGTGCTGGCATCGACCGGCGAGAAACGTTCTCCCCTCACCCCCGACACGCCCACGATGATCGAGGCCGGATTTCCGGAATTGACATTGGCCGCATGGAACGGCCTCTATGTCCCGGCCGCGACCCCGCCTGACATTGTCGAGCGCATCCACGTCGCGACCCGTCGCGCGCTCGAGAACCCCGAGATGCGAAGCAAGCTCGCGGCGCTCGGCGTCGAGCTCACATTCGGATCACCGCGCGAGCTCGCCGATTTCACTCGCGCGGAGATCGAGCGCTACCGCAAACTCGTCGCGCTCACCGGTCTCAAAGCTGAATAGCGCGGCCTGCCACACGCACCCCTCGAGGAGAGTCCGTTGAGCATCGCGTCTGCGCCACCGATCGACCTGCTGCCGACCGGCCAGCTTGGCTACATCCTGCCGACCCGCGTGGGGGATGCGATCCACTATCAGTTCTACCGCGTGTGTCCGCCGGATATGTTCCTGATCGCCTATCCAATCAACCTCGGTGCATTCAGCCCCGAGGGCGTCGATGCGGCACTCGCCTCGTTCTGGCCGGCGTTCGATTTTCTTGTCGGTCGCAAGGTCGATCGTATCGTCCAGGGCGGCATCCCCGTTTCCGCAATCGCCGGGCGCAAGCGCATACTGGGTTTCATCGAAGAGGCCGCGCGCCGCTCCTCGATTATGACTAGCGCGGATTTCGAGGAATCGATCGAGGGATTCAAGATGCTCGGCTGCCGCAAGATCGCGATGGCCGCCAAGTGGGACGACACGCTGATGGGCCGGGTCGCAGATTATCTTCGCGAAGCCGGACTCGAACCGCTCGGCTGGGCATCGGAGGCGCATACCGCACCCCAGGTGATGGAAGTCAACTCGAAAGAAGGGATCGATCTCGCGATCGCACTTGGGCGCAAGGCCTTCAAAAACAACCCGAGCGCGGATGCGTTGCTACTCGCCGGCGGCGCATGGATCAGCAATGCGGCGATTCCCGTGCTCGAACAAGAGTTCGGCCGGCCGGTGATCACCAATCCGGCGGCCAGCTACTGGGCGGCGATGAAACAGATGAAACGCTCGAGCCCGCAGACGGGATTTGGGGCGCTGATTGATAGTCTGCGATAGGAGGCGGCGGACCGCGCGAATTAATGATGGCTCACGCTATTCACCATAGTGCGAAAACGTGGTCTGTCCCGAATGGCCCTTACTTAACGTGCACTGCTCAAGCCTCCGTGGGCCCGGGGCGTGTGGGAGGGGAAAGCCGGGGGGTGGAAGGGCGGCGATGGTCCCCGCAC
>JANMUI010000136.1:0-10895 GCA_031391405.1 Betaproteobacteria bacterium | reverse complement strand
CGGCGTTGACGGACCTCAGCCGCCTCCCATTGGTCGGCCGTACTACTCAGTTCGGTCTGCTTCTCGGGCTTATTGCCAACCTGACCACCGGCAATGGTTATGTGGCCCTTATCGAAGGCGAACCCGGCATCGGCAAGAGCCGCCTCATCGGCGAGATCACGCGACACGCTGAATCGCTTGGCCTCCCTACCCTCATTGCGAGCTGTTACGAGATCGAACAGGGCATGCCGTACCAGCCGGTGATCGAACTGGTCACCCAGGCGCTCGATCATTGTGCGAGCAGCACGCTCAGCCGCCTGCCTCCAATCTCGCTTGCCGAGATCGCCTCGCTCGTGCCTACGGTGGCCGAACGGGTCCCTAATCTTCCGGTTCTGTCGACGCAGCTCCCTGAGGCCCGGCAAGCGCGTCTGTTTCGCGCCATCGAGCAGTTGTTCGATACGCTGGCGGGCAGTGGACCGCTGGTCATCGTCGTGGATGACATCCATTGGCTCGACGATGCGAGCCTGCAGTTCATGCATACCATCGCGCACCATATTGCGCGGCGCCGCGTCCTCCTGATCCTGGCCTATCGTGGCGAGGAGATCGCCGCGAACGCCCGCGTGGCCACCTTGATTGAGAGCGTCCGGCGCGAGCCGAATACGCGGTACTTCGTGTTGCCGCGCCTAACGGAGGCCGATACCCGACTCCTCTTGGCGGCGGCGGCTCCGACTTTTCATGCGCCCGAGCTCGGCCAATCGCTACATCGCGAAACCGATGGCCATCCGTTCTTCCTGATTTCGATGATGCAGTCGATCGCAGAACAAGGATTAGTGCCTGGTGCCGATTCCCGGTCATCACGCACTTCACAGAGCCTGCCCGAGGCGCTCCGCAACTCCGTCCGCTCACGGCTTGCGCGCGTGCCGCGCGAGGCGTGCGCGGTCCTGGAGGTCGCCGCCGTTCTCGGCCGGCGTTTCCAATTCGATACCTTGCTGGCGGCGACCAAAGAATCGGAACCGGCCCTGCTCGATACGATCGACACACTCGTTCGGCGCGGCCTGCTCCGTGAAGAGGAGGCGGGCGGGGTCTATGACTTCAGCCACGACAAGATCCGCGAAGCGGTCTATGTCGACATCGGCGGTACGCGTCGAATGTTGCTGCATCGTACGGTCGCCGAAGCCCTCGAGCCACAGGCAAGCGGTCCATCCGGCGAGCGCGCTGCGCATCTCGCCGAACACTTCGCGCGCGGACAGGTCTGGGCGAAGGCGGTCGCCTACCTGATGAAAGCGGTCGAGCGCTCGCAGCGATTGTTCGCGACCCGCGAAGCCCTTGGCCTGCTCGATCGCACGATCGAAATCCTGGACGCGCATCCCGACGCTGCGGCCGAAGACGTTCGTTTCCGCATCCGCGAGCAACGCGGCGCGACGCGTGCAAGAGCCGGACAAATCGATGGCGCGGTGGCCGATTTCGAGCACGTCATTGCGCTCGCCCGTGCGGCTGGCGACAGGGTTCGCGAGCGGGATGTGATGATTCAGCTCGGTATGGCCTATCGACGCGGCGACTCGTATGAGCGCGCGACCACTTGTCTCAGCGACGCACTCGCCGCATCCCGGGCGATGCACGACGATCGACATGCCGCCGACACGCTCTACCATCTTGGTACCGTCGCATGGAGCAATGGTCGCAACGCCGAGGCGATCCGGCATCATCAAGAGGCCGTTGAAATCTGCGAACGATTGGCGCTCACGGATCTGGTAGCCGTTCAGGCATTCCATGGCCGCGGCGAGGCATTTTTCGCCGATGCGAAACCGGCGCCGGCGATCGATTGCTTCGTCCGCTCGATCGCGCTCGCCAAGGAGATTGGCGACAAAAGCTACGAGTCGGAGAATCTGATGATGATCGGGTGGGCGAACCTCGGATCGATGGGGCTTGGCGACTATCCTCGCGCGATCACGCATCTCGACGACGGACTCGCGATCGCACAGGCCGCCGATCTTGCGTGGCACATCGGCCCGATACGGATTGCTCAGGGTCACATTCGCCATTGCCTCGGGCAATTCGGCGAGGCGTGGCAGGGTCTCAACGAAACCTTGAAGCAGCTCGAATCATTGAATTTGGTGCGCTATCAGATCATGGCCTGCAACATGCTGGGCCACTTGCTGCTTGATCTGTCGCTCGACACCGAGGCAATCGCAGCGTTCGACCGCGGTCTATTCATTGCAGAACAGGCAAAAACCACCTACTGGGCACCCCTGCTGAACGCCAACCGCGCGATCGCACGGATGCGCCAAGGGGCGCTCGATGTCGCGGGGAATCTGGACAGTGCGCTTGAGCAGTCCCTGCAGAATCGCGAGGGATGGTTCCTGCCACGCTGTTACGAAGGACTCGCGGAGCTCCAAATGCGCCGTGGCGATCCAACGCAGTGCAAACGTTACGCTGATGAGCTTCTATCGCTTGGCGAGCAAGGCAATCTGCGTGAGGGGATCGCGCGAGCGCGTCGCTGGCGAGGCGAAGCGATGCGCGCAAGCGGAAACCTCGATGCAGCGGCCACGGAGTTCGGCGCCGCGCTTGAAGCGAGCGAGCAGCTCGGCACTGTCCGTTTATCGTGGGATATTCATCGATCGCTGATGCGCCTCGCCCGGGAAGCGCGGCACGCTGAGGACGCAAAGCACCACGAAGCAGCGGCGCGCGATCTCAGGGAGCGAATTGAAGTGAACCTACGAGGTGCCGATCTGCGGATAGGGTTTGGCGAGCTCGACTAACCAGCGAGAAATTCGAGCACGGTTCGGTTAAAGATATCGGTCTGCTCGATGTTCGGCAGGTGCCCCGCGTTCTTGATCACCACAAGCTTCGAGCCATGGATCTCCCGATGCAGAAATTCGGCGGCACTGACTGGCGTGCCGACGTCCTGCTCACCCACCACGACCAACGTTCGCATCTTGATGTCGGGCAAAATCGCCCCTTGGTTCATTTTCTTGATCGCGTGCGCGCAGCCCACCAGGCCATCCACTGCGGTACGCGAAATCATCGCGCCCATCCTCTCCATCACCGCCTGGTGGCTGTCGCGATACGGTTGTGTCAACCAGCGCTCCGTCATCGGCTTCACGAACGCGGAGGTACCTTTGCTCAGAGCAAGGGCGATGCGATCATCCCACGCCGACTCGGGCGGAAGATGGCAAGCGGTATCACACAAGGACACCGATTGCAGCCGCGCCGAGTGCTTCGCCGCAAGCAATTGCGCAATCATCCCTCCCATCGACAGGCCAAGAAAATGCACGCGTTCGATACGGAGCGCGTCGAGCAACGCGATGGCATCCGCGGCGAGCAGCTCGATCGTGTAAGGCCCTTTGGTGGCCTCGGTACCGCCATGCCCTCGCGTGTCGTAGCGAAGGAGCCGATACTTCACCGAGAAAGCCGGCACTTGCATGTCCCACATGCCGTAGTCGGTGAGCAACGAATTGCTCAGCATAAGGACGGGCGCATCCACAGGACCGTCCAACTGGTAGCTCATCTCGATGCCGTTGGCTTTAATCTGGCTTGCCATGATTGATTCTCCTCTGGGGTTGATTTCACGTCGCGAGTGGAGCATCCATCTCCGCGAGCAGGCGATCGACGATGCCCGTCCATTCTGGCCACGGTCCGCTCTGGTAACTGTAGGCGTCCATGACGAAACTCGGGCCCGCGTAGAATTTTTCGTATTGCATGTGGCGGCCGGCGAACTCTGAGCCGAGCAAGTCCCAGGCTAGACGAAATAATTTCATGCGATCAGTCGCGCTCTGACCGGGCGCCGACCAGTATGTTTCGAATTTCTCGCGCAGCACCGGATCGTCCAACACGGTTGCGTCAGCAGGCATCTGGAACACGCCTGCGCCCATCAACTCTCTCACTGTATCGCTGATCTCTCCGTGGTGATTCGTACACCAATGCAAAGCGGCATAGACATAGCGGCGATTCACCGTGTGAAAATCCTTCACCCAGTTCTCACCACAGCCGATCTGACCCATGATCAAACCTTCGAGCGTGGCCTCCATCGCTGCCAGGCGCCCTAACGTCGATTGCACGGCTGGAATCTGGATCGCATTATTCGCCTCTGCAAGCTTGCGGGCGACACCGATGATCAGCTTGAGCTTTTCGAGAAAGCGCACATTCGCTTGGTGATTGGCCATTACATGACCCGGCGTGCGCATGTACATCGCGCGTGACATCTCGATGTTGTCGGTGCAGAACACCCGCTCCCAGGGCACCTTCACGTTCTCGAACAGCACGGCGCTATCGGTCTCGTCGAACCGGGACGAGAGCGGATTGTCGAGGGCGCTCAGGGCGTAACGCTCGAACGACTTCCGCGTCCAGATGCTCACACCCGGCGCATTGAGCGGCACCGCACACGTAATGGCTTCCGATTCCCGGCCCTGCGGCACCGGCTGCAGGTTGCCGCACCATGTCTCGTGACAGAACACGGCCGACGTTCCGAGCATCTTGAGGCCGTTGATGGTGACGCCTTGATCGTCCTCTGCGACGATGCGCAGCGTGGGCGGCGTGCGCGTGTCGACCTGACCGGGTGCTGCCGGGCGCCAGCCCTGCGGATTCGTCACCGTATGCGCAACGAAGGCATCCGTTGTGCGCATATGGCGGTAGTACGAGCGGATGTTCGCGCCGAAGCCCGGTCGGATCGAATCGAATAACGCTGGAACCATGACGAGCCCACTGACATAGCTCGGAAAATTGTCTGGGGATCGGCCGATCAGACCACAGGTCCATGAAGCGATGCGACGATGCGTCTCGAACCGCCGGAAAAGGTCGTCACGATTGCGCGGAAGAAGATAGTAGGCGGAGAAATGCTCACCCTCTTCTTCGAACGTCATCACGTCCCGGTGCTCCGGCGCTCGCTTCCGATCGTAGATCATGGCGATCGTGCGCGCCGCATTGCGAAAGGCCGGATGGGTGGTGACGTCGTTGACCAATTCGCTCCCGACATAGATACGCCGCCCGTCGCGGATGCTCTCGAGATACTGCCGGCCGGTCATCAACATGGTCGAAGAGTTTCTTGAATTGAAGATTGGATGGATGCGCCGGATGGCGCGCCAATCGGCAAGGATATACGCGAGATCTGTTTGTGGCGATTCTCATGCGCGAGGCCGCCACGACACACGGCGCCACTGCCGTGCATAATCCGTGCGCCTCGAATAAATCTGGGGGAGACGATGCAGCCGCCTAACGCCCCGCGATCGCACGGACCGATCGACACCACCGATGTCATCGTCATCGGTGGAGGCGGCGCCGGACTGGCCGCGGCAAGCGCGACCGCGTCTGCCGGTTGCGCCGTAGTGCTTTTCGAGAAGAATGCTGCGCTGGGCGGAACGACGGCGTGGTCAGTCGGTTCGGTCAGTGCGACTCGTACGTCGTATCAACGGGCGCGTGGCATCGAAGATAGTCCTGACGACCACTGGGAAGACCTGAAGCTATTTTCAGGCGCCGAGCTTGCCCGCGACAACCTCGATCTGAATCGCGTGCTCTGCGAAGAGACGCCCGAAATGTTCCGCTGGCTGGAGTCGGCCGGGCTCGAATTCATCGGCCCGATGCCAGAACCGCCGCATCGACGCCCGCGCATGCACAACGTGCTGCCCAATTCGCGCGCCTTTCCGTATCACCTGGGCAGGTTGTGCCGGCGTCAGGGTGTGAGAATCGAGTTGAACGCGACGGTGCGCGAATTATTGTTCGAGCGCGATGTCGCGCGCGGTGTTCGTGTGCAGATGGCCGACGGGACCGAGCGCGTATGGCACGCCAAGGGTGGCGTGGTCCTGGCCGCCGGCGATTTCAGTGCCAATCGCGCGATGAAGGAACGCTTCGCTTCGGCACTCGCGGCGGCGGCCGTTCCGATGAATCCGGCCAGCACGGGCGATGGGATCACGATGGGGCTTGCTTCCGGCGGCGTCATGGTAAATGGTGATCATCTGCGGGGGCCGGTCATCCGGTTCGTGCCACCGGACCGGCCGGGATTGGTGACCCGACTACCCCATATCGCTGGCTCACGCGATCGATGCGCTGGGCGTTCGAGCATCTGCCGGCTGTGATGCTGCGGCCATTCATGATGCGATTCCTGACGACATCGCTTGCACCGGATGCAACGCTCTTCAACGAAGGGGTAATGCTCGTTGATCGCGACGGCCGGCGCATACTTGGGCGCGGCGGCAATCGACACCACGCGACAGCGGGTGCGCCCGCTGCAATCAGCTATCTCGTCTTCGATTCACGTATCGCGAAGATGTTCGAGACATGGCCGCATTTCATCTCGACGGCGCCTGGCATCGCCTACGCCTATCTCGCTGATTATCGACGCACGCGAAAAGACATTTTCTTCACCGCGCCAACGATCGATGCGCTAGCGAACCGGCTTGGCATGCTCGCCGCCACGCTGCACCAAAGCGCGGCCAAGCATGGGTCAGCTGATCCCGAGTGGTCTCTCGACCAGCCACCGTACTTCGCACTCGGCCCGGCCAAGGCCTATGTCGTATTCACCAACGGTGGGCTGAAGGTCTCGGCGAAGACCGAAGTGCTGCGCGAAGACGGCACATCGATCCCCGGCCTGTTCGCGGCCGGATCGAATGGTCAGGGCGGAATGCTGCTCGAAGGGCATGGGCACCACCTCGGCTGGGCGTTCGTATCGGGACGCATCGCGGGGCGGAACGCGGCGGCACGCTGCTCATAATGGATCACGCCCGAAAAAGCGAAAAAGGGGACAGACCAGAATGGCACTTACTTAAGCGAATTTAGGGGATTGACCGTTCGCCCTGAGCCTGTCGAAGGGTGAATGCCGGAGTGTCAGTGAGCGGACGATCGCCCGCCTTCGCCAAGCCTGCGTTACCCTTCGACAGGCTCAGGGCGAACGGAGGCTTGAGCAGCGCACGTTAAGTAAGGGCCATTCGGGACATACCACGTTTTCTGGATTGCTGAAAGGATCCACAGATTCCGAGAAAAACGTGGTCTGCCCCGAATGGCAATTACTTGAGCAAGATAGACGATTTGCCTGGCGCCCTCTCATAGCAGATTGACCGTTCGCGCTGAGCCTGTCGAAGGGTGAATGCCGGGGAATCCGTGAGCGGCCCATCGCGCGCCTCCAACAAGCCTGCGTTACCCTTCGACAGGCTCAGGACGAACGGAGGCTTGAGCACTGACAGGTTAAGTAAGCGCCATTCCGGTCTGTCCCCTATTTCACTATTTCCTCAGAACGGCTCAAAATCCTTGAGCGTCGGCATCACTTCGGTGCCGAACAGGCGGATCGAGCGTATAAGGTCTGCCTCGGCGAGAGCACCGAAGTTGAACTCGCCGAGGAACGTGTTGAACACGCCGTTGGTGGCCCAGCTCTTGAGCTTCGCGGTGATCGTCGCAGGCGATCCAACCAGGATCAGGTCTTTCTCGAACAACCACTCCGGATTATTCAAATGCCGCACGATTTCCGCTGCGCCGGCTTCACCGCGCGTGATGAATAGGTCTGCGCGTTCGTTCAACATTTTTTCCAGCGCTTCGTCGTTCGGTGCCGATCCCACGAACGAGCGGTACGCGCGCCCCGCTTCCCGTAAGCCCTTGGCGATCGCCTTCTCATCGGTCTCATCGACATAGATCGCGGTCGAGTAGCCGATTCTTGGTGGATGCGGCCAGCCCGCCGCGCGCCACTGCTCGAGGTATTTACGGTATCGCGGTGCCGCCGAGTCGCGATCGAAGAGGAAGAAGTAACCCGAGTTGATGCCGCGCTTCGCGCAGAATTCGAGCGTTGGTGGATCGCGCGTCTCGATCCAAAGCGGGGGCATCGGCCGCTGTTTGGGATTCACCCCGATCTTGCCGCGCTCGAGTTTGAAGAATTCGCCGTTGAAATCGAAGTGTGGCGCATCGGTATACGCCGCTTTCAGGAAATCGACGAACTCGAGCGTCACCGCACGGCGCGACGGATAGTCAACCCCGAACGGCCGGAAATATTCCTGCACGATGCCCGGAACCAGCCCCACTTCGAGCCGGCCATCGATCATCTGGTCGGCCTGCGCAATCTCTTCGGCGAGTCGTATCGGATGGTGCAGCGGCACGACGTAACCCATCGCGCCCAGTCGGATACGTTTGGTGCGCGCGCCAGCCCCGACCACAAACATGTTCGGATCGGACATCCAGCTTTCGTCGGGCCGGAAGTGATGCTCGACGCAAAAGCCGTACTCGAAGCCGAGCTCGTCAGCGAGTTGAAGCTCGCGCCACAACTGGTGATAACGCTCGCTGGGTTGCATCCCGGGTTTCGCCCAGACGTGCGAGAAGTAGCCGAACTTCATGACGGTGCGCCTCCTGATGATGGATTAATAGGGGAGAGACCAGAATGGCACTTACTTAAGCCACCCAAACCCATTTGCCAGCCGTCCTCTTACTCGAAGACATAATAATTGGGGTGCCCGTTCTGTCGTTCGTTAAGCCTTAGACGATTGACCGTTCGCCCTAAGCCTGTCGAAGGGTGAATGCCGGAGAATCCATAAGCAGACCGTCGCGGACCGTCGACACCTGCGTTACCCTTCGACAGCCTCAGGGCGAACGGAGGCTCGCGCACACACGGCTTAAGTAAGTGCCATTCAGGACAGACCACACTTTTCAGTGAAAAATGTGGTCAGTCCCTATTACTATTATTCCGCAAACGCCGGCATCACATGCCGCGCGAAGAGATCGATCGATCGCGCGGAGTCTTCCGGCGCCATGTCGCCGAACGAAACGTCGAGCAACGCGTAGTTGGCGCCGCTTGCGCTTGCCTGCGCAAGAAATTTCTCCCGAACGGTATCGGGTGATCCGACGATCGCGGTGCCGCGTTCGATGAGCGCATTGAAATCCGCCGGGAACACCGCATGCGGCGGATTCACGCCAAGGGAATTGTGATCGAGCCAAAGGTACCAGAAGCTGTGATGCCAGCGCTTGTACGCGCGCACCGCGATGTCGAGCGCCTGCGCGTCGGTGTCTGCGACCACGACATGGCGGGTGAAGCCCATGTGCGGGATGGCGGCGGGATCGCGCCCGTCGCCGGCCCAGATCTCACGATAGCGGTCGGTGATGCCGCGTACGAGGGCTGGCGGCCCGAGCGTCACCGCGTTAATGCCGTTGTGCGCGAGCCATTCGACCGACTGTGGATTAGGCACGCCGTACCACAGCGGCGGATGCGGCTTCTGCAACGGCGACATCGGCAGCGGCACCTTGCGAAATCTGAAATGCGTGCCCTCGTGATCGAGCATCGGCGAAGTCAGCGCCTGGAGAATCACTTTCGACGCCTCGAGATAGCGCGCCTGCGCCGTCGCATTGTCCACGCCATACATGTCGATCTCGATCGGGCTGATGCCGCGGCCGATGCCGACGTCGAGCCGCCCGTTGCTCAGGTGATCGAGCATGCAGATTTCCTCGGCGAGCCTAAGCGGGTGATAGAGCGCCAAGGTGAACACCAGCGCACCCAGCCGAATCGTGCTCGTGCGCTGGGCCGCCGCGGCGAGGAACACAGCGGGTGAAGGGGCCATGCCAAGCGGCGTCGCGTGATGCTCGGCCAGGTGGTAGGCGTACATGCCGGCGCGCTCGTAGCCCTCGATGAGGCGCAAGCGTTGCTCGTATTGATCGCGCAACACTTGGCCGTTCGCGTCGAGATGATCGAAGATGCCGAATCTCATAAGCCGCTCACTGGCTGAAGGTTTGAAATGAAGTTACCCGGAATCTACATCGCAACACCGGTTGTCACAGGGCAATGGCTCGCGCTTTACACGGCACGATTCAGCAAGATCGACCGATCCACATCGGCAAGGCGCCGCTTGCCGCAGAACGCCATGGTGAGATCGAGCTCCTTCGCGATGATCTCGAGTGCCTTGGTAACGCCCGCCTCGCCCATCGCACCTAGGCCGTAGAGGAATGCGCGGCCAATCATCGTGCCGCGCGCGCCAAGCGCCCATGCACGCAGAACGTCCTGGCCACCACGGATGCCGCCGTCCATCCAAACTTCGATCTTGTCGCCCACCGCATCGGCAATCGCGGGTAACGCTGTGATGGAGCTCGGCGCACCATCGAGCTGCCGCCCGCCATGATTACTGACGATAATCGCATCGGCACCGGTGCCGACCGCAATGCGCGCATCCTCGGCGTCCAACACACCTTTCAGGATCAGCTTCCCTCCCCACTGCTTTTTGATCCACTCGATGTCATTCCAGTTGAGGCGCGGATCGAACTGCTTGGCGGTCCAATCGGAAAGCGAACCCATATCCTCCACACCCTTCACATGCCCGTGGATGTTGCCGAACTGGCGGCGCGGCGTACCGAGCATTCCCATGCACCAGCGGGGCTTGGTCATCATGTTGAGAATGTTAGCGAGCGTGGGTTTGGGTGGCGCGCTCAGCCCGTTCTTCAGATCCTTGTGACGCTGGCCGATGATCTGGAGATCGAGCGTAACCATGAGCGCCGAGCAACCGGCGGCCTTCGCGCGATCGATCAGGCGGCCAATGAAATCGCGGTCGCGCATCACATAGAGCTGAAACCAGAACGGTACGCCGACGTGTGTCTTGATGTCTTCGAGCGAGCAGATGCTCATGGTCGAGAGCGTGAACGGCACGCCAAACTTCGCGGCAGCGCGGGCGGCGAGGATTTCGCCGTCGGCATGCTGCATGCCGGTGAGTCCGGTTGGCGCGATGGCGACCGGCATGGTGACATCCTGCCCGATCATCTTCGCGCGGATGCTGCGCTCTTCGACATCGATCGCGACGCGCTGGCGGAACTTGATTTTCGAAAAATCCGCTTCATTCGAACGATACGTCGATTCGGTCCACGAGCCGCTGTCGGCGTAGTCATAGAACATGCGGGGAACGCGCCGTTGCGCGAGCACGCGCAGGTCTTCGATATTGGTGATGACGGGCATGGTGATGAACTGGTGA
>JANMUI010000059.1:0-4861 GCA_031391405.1 Betaproteobacteria bacterium | reverse complement strand
CGCATAGGCGTATTGCGCAGAGATGGGAGCGCCCTCGAAAATCGGCATCGAGGGATCCGGCATGCCCCATGGCGCCGGTTACGAGCAGCATCGGTTCTCCTCCCGCTAGGGCAGCTTCGGTAGCGGCTGTGCCCCACCAGGCACCGGCGCATCAAACGCGTTCAGCATCATCGCCACCATCGTGTAGAACCCCGCGGCGGTTATGAGCTCGATCAGCAATTCCTGCCCAAGTGCGGCCAACGCGCGATCGTACGTGGGCTGGCTCAACGTCTTGGACACTGCCAGCTCGAGAACCGTGTCGTACACGAGCCGCTCATCGTCCTTGTCGAATGTCGGGCGCTTCCCTGCGCGGATCGCCTCGATGACGCGTTCGGATACGCCGAGCTTGCGGGCCTGCTCTTCATGCGCGAACCACTCATACTGCGCCGACCAATGCCGCGCGATCACGAGCACCATCAACTCGAACAGCCGGCGATCCAATTTTCCCGCCAGACGCAGCGCATTGCCGAACTGGTTCGCGCGATCCGCGACCTCCGGCAAGCGCAACCAGATCGCAAATGGGCCGCGCACGACACCGCCGCGCGCACCGCCGATCTCATCGTGGATGCGACGCTGCTCGGCCGACATTTCTTCCGGTTGCAGATTCTGTACGCGTGCCATTCGTGATTCCTCCGTTCAACGTGCGTTCTGGGCGCCGGTCACTGAACCGGCACGTTTCGGTGTCCCATCGACCAACACGAATGCGACCCGTGCCGGCACCGTGCCGCGATTCGCCCACGCATGGTTGGTACCAAGCTGCACCATGACGTCACCCGCACGCAGGGTCACCGTGGAGTCATCGAGGTCCATGTCGATCTCTCCTGCGATGCAGATTACATAATCCACGGTATCGGTGCGATGCAGCCCATGCACCGTATTGCCCGGCTGAAACTCGATGACGGCGAAGCGCGTTCCGCCCGCGGGCGGTGGCGTGCCGAGAATCCGTGCGCCGGCATCCGCATCGACCAGAAATGGTGTGGGCGTCTGATCAGTCACCCAGATCAAGGTCGAACGCGCTTGAGCGCTCGCCGACTTGTGATTCGTCGCCGGCGCATCCATCCAAACCACTGCTTTTCCCGCGGCGTCGTGACGCGTGACAATCCGCCGCACATCCCCGAACGCGCTTCCCTTCATGTTCCCAGCCGATTCCGACATGACTCCCTCCGTTGCTTACGTCAATTCAAACTGCAACGCGGCGAACTGCACGAGCAGTGCAATGGCCATGACCCACAAGAAGCCGCGTAGCCAGCGCATGTAAGTCGCCGGCTCGAACCGTATGCGGATCCGTGCACCCGCGGCAAGGCCAATCGCCGATAGGCCAACCCAGGGCAGCATGTTCATCCAGAAAGCGATCGTAACGCCGCCGGTAGTGGACCATCCGGCCATCTGCGCAGCCTTGCCACCGATGCCGCAGAAGTTCGCCACCTGCACCATCGCGCGCGGTCCGACTTCCAGCCCTTGAAACAGAATCAGGAGCACTGGGAGATTCATGTTGGTGCTGGACTCGATCCAGCCGCCGATCAACCCCGCGACGATCGTTGCCGGAACGGGAACGCGTTTCATCCACCCGAGCTTCGATCCGCCCAGGCGATTGATATTGAGATAGAGCAGCAACACCAATGCAAGGATCAACATGAACGGCGCCGGATCCGCCGCAATGACGATTCGCGTACCGAAGAACGCGCCGGTCATGATGGCAAGCGGCAGGTACCAGAACCGGCCGATGCTCTCTGACCATCGCCCACCGATGATGGCATTGGCGATCGACAACACGAAGGTTGGCAACAGGATGATCACGATCGCCGCTTTTGCGTCAAGCACCAGATAGAGCAGCGGCATCGCAATGAGCGGATAGCCGAATCCCAAGGCGCCGTGGACGAAACCCGACATGAGGGTGACGAGCCCGATCCAGGCAACCGCCCACCACGACAACGATGCAAGGAGATCCATGAGGCGTGGAGGATGCCATTAACGCCAACTCAATGTGGAGGCGGGGGAAGCGGATCACCGTTCGATCGGACTCGCCTCAACCCAAGAGCCAGCACGAAGCTTGCGTCGCCGAGAGTTCCTGCTCAAGAGCCCTTGGCAAGTCCTTGATTCAGTAGTAGCCTGTTCACTCGCTAGGCGCGTTTCCGCAGTGCAACACGGCTCTGGAATCCGCATGATAGGCGGAACATCGCCGTGATAAAACACGGAAAGTTTCCTTTGATTACATGTTGGGCGCCCCCGCGGCGCGTAGAAAACCAAGCATGAGCCCCCGATCACCAAGAGTCGAATCTGCGGCTGCTGATCCCATGCGCTTAGCTGCGCATGCGCACGGGCCCTTGTCGCGATCTCCGGCGGCGCTGCACGCCGTAATGGGCAGGCTCGCTCGGTGGCAGGCGTTTCCGCTCCGATCGAGGTTCGTGCAGCGCGTCCTCCGCAGCATGCGGGTGGATTCGCTCCGTGTTCATGTATCGGCCTGCCGGCATGGGCCCGCGCGCCGAGACATCGGCAGCGTGCGAGCACTCGCAGTGCCAGCAACGGGGCGAAGGCCATGCTTCAGCGCAAGTGAGCAGCACCGCGGGTCTCGCGCGTACTCTCAGCGTCGCGTGCTTGGCGTGCGTCATCATCCTGCTGAGTTGCTGTTCGCCATGCCTGCACCGTCGCCCAACCAGCGCTTCGAAGGGACGGCCGCAAGCGCACTTGCGGTACCCTTGTCGCTGCGCTCCGCGGCCGCCCCTCAAGCGCGGCGTTAGGCGCCATGCGCAAAGGCAATTCTAAGGGGGAATGTTGTGAACGAGAAATCTATTCCAGCAATTCAGAACGGCACTCATCTTCACCATCAACAGAAAGGAGTGTTAACCATGTGTGCTCAATCGACCAAAAATCACGTGAAATGCCTCGTGTCGGCTGCCATGGTCCTGACCCTTGCGGGCGTATTCATAGCACCTACGGCCTTCGCAAGAGCGATCAATAGAGTCGAGGCCCGTTTTCCGGAGCTCACGGCCATCGAACCTGTCGCCATCGTGACCGACAACGGCCGTCACATCATTGCCACGGGACCTATTGGGTGCACTGAGGGGCAGAGGGCTTACGTACAAGTGACGGTGACTCAGCGTGCAACAGGGGCCGTGGCCAAGGGCCACACCCGCATCACCTGCACCGGCGACATCCAGCAATGGGAAGTCCATGCATCGACACAAGGCAAGGAGACCTTTCAGGAAGGGCCCGCCACCGCTGTCGCTTTAGCTCGCACAACCGACCGTGGGGACACCGACGATGCGCATCAGTGGTTGGTCAATATCACGCTGGTAGGAGAGTAAAGTTAAAGCCCCCCAATCAGGGCAGAGCAACTGAGGTCAGGGTCGAATAATCGTGCACCCTTCTCAAATGTCGAGGGGTATGGGGAGGCCAAGTGGAAGTCTGTCCCAGGTCGCGCGCCTAACCATCGCTTGCAGGGCGACGGGGAATAGTGTCCGCTCGTTCCTCGCTCCCGCTATTCCCCGCGCCTGAAGCGGAGCGTTCGGCGGCATGCGCAGAGGCAATTCTAAGGGGGGATGTTATGAACGAAAAATCTATTCCAGCAACTCAGAACGGCACTCATCTTCACCATCAACAGAAAGGAGCGTTAACCATGTTTACTCAATCGACCAAAAAGCACATGAAATGCGTCGTGTCGGCTGCCATGGTCATGACCCTTGCGGGCGTATTCGTAGCACCTATGGCCTTGGCAGGGGTTCAGACGAACACAATTGACCCTGTCGCCATCGTGACCGACAACGGCCGTCATATCATTGTGACGGGGCCTATTGCGTGCACTGCGAGCGAGAGGGCTCATCTACAGGTGACGGTGACGCAGCGTTCAACGGGGGCAGTGGCAGAGGGCCACACCCGCATCACTTGCACCGGCAACATCCAGCGATGGGAAGTCCATGCATCGAAACACGGCAAGGAGACCTTTGAGGAAGGGCCCGCTACGGCTGTCGCTTCCGCGCGCACAACCGATCGTAAGAACATCACCGATGCGCATCAGTGGTTGGTCAATATCACGCTGGTAGGAGAGTAAAGTAGAGCGCCACCAATCAGAGCTGTGGCGCCTAACATCGCTCTGGAGCCGACCGCCACCAGCCTCCGCTCGTGCCTCGCTCCGGCTTCCGGCGGCGGCTCACCGCCAGCGTTCGACGCCACGAAACAGTGACCGATGATGAAGAGGGAGGCTCTATGCATACACGAAACAAGCCCTGGGTCTTGATAGCTGGCATTCTCACGCTCGGTGGAGCGCTCCAAGCGTGGGGTGCGCCCGGTACGCTCCTGTGGCAGGATCGGCTCGACCTCGCGGGAGGGTCCGACCGCGCGACCATGGTCGCCGTGGAGGGGAATCGGGTCTTCGTCTCGGGGCATAGCACGAACGCTGCCGGGAACATGGACTGGCTGGTCCGGGCGTACGATGCGCGGACCGGCGCTCTCCTTTGGGAGGACCGGCACGACAGGACCGGGAGGTTGGATACGGCCAACGCGGTGGCCGCGAGTGGTGGGCTCGTCTTCGCGGGAGGCGCGGTGACGAATGCGGCCCGCAACCGAGACGTGCTGGTCCGCGCCTACGACGCCCGGAGCGGGGACCTGCGGTGGGAGGACCAGTTCGACCGCGCCGGACGCTTCGACGAGGCGAGCTTTCACACGATCGCGGTGAAAGGAGGACGCCTGTTCGTCGGCGGGCGAGCGGGGCAGGCGAACGGCAACGCCGACTGGTTCGTCCGCGCCTACGACGCGACCACCGGGGCCGTCCTCTGGGACGACTTCTTCGACGGCGGGAACTTCGATCACACGGTCTCCCTCGCCG
>JANMUI010000024.1:0-12515 GCA_031391405.1 Betaproteobacteria bacterium | reverse complement strand
CTTGAAAGTCGTCGCACCACACGCAGTTGGTGTGGGGCCCCGTCAGACGCTTGATTCATGGGCTGCCGAGTCTCGCACCAGATGTGCGTGGCGGTCGAGTTTCCTCCCCGCGGGTACATGACGCATCCGGCTATGCGGCTCGCATATTGCCAGACGCGAGGTTCCGACAAGGACCACCATTAAGGAGTCCATGATGAAAAGAATCTCAGTATCGCTGACCGCATTCAAGACGGCGCTAGCTCTCGTTTCAACAGCTATATGCGTTGATTCGTATGCGCAGGGCATTCGTGGATATCCCGAGTCGATCCATGCGTACGACTCCCGAGAAATTGCGATGTTGCCGCACTACTGTATCTACACGCAGGATCTCCGTGACCGCGTTCCTGGCGGAAACAACCAACAGATGATTCAAAACTGGTATGCACGCCTGGGGCCGACTTTCCACGCAATGCACCACTACTGTTGGGGGTTGATGAAGACGAACCGCGCTGTCTTGCTAGCGCGAGACGAAACAACACGGCATTTCAATCTGCAAGGCTCGCTGGATGAGTTCGATTACGTGATCCGACACGCGCCGACGGATTTTGTTCTCCTGCCCGAGATCCTCTCGAAGAAGGGCCAGAACCTAATTCGCCTCGGAAAAGGCGTGATGGGCATTGCCGAGCTCGAACGAGCGATAGAGCTGAAACCGGACTACTGGCCCCCGTATGGACACATTAGCGACTACTACAAGGGCATCGGAGACATCAAGGCGGCGAAGGAGTGGTTGACAAAAGGACTCGGGCTTTCTCCGGATGCCAAAGGGCTTATGAGCCGCCTATCGGAACTCGATTCGCCGGAGCGTGCCAGCAAGGGCAAGCGTTAGTCCAAGCCCACCTTACGATCTAGCCAAGGTTGCGAACTATGAAAGGTCCAATCGCATTCGCCAGCCCAATCGGAAGCCTTCTCCAAATCGCAATAAAAGCTCGGTATTTTGGATTCAATGGATTGTTCTCCGGAATCCGCTCTCGGCGAAGCAATGCGTACTCGTATGAAAGAGGCGTGGCTTCGAATCCCCAGTTTCTTTTGAAGTCAAACGAACCCGTACCTCGCTTGCTTCTCCCATAGTCGAATACGCGGTAGCCCTTCTCGCATGCGCGGCGCATCAGTTCCCAGTACTTAAAGTCATTGCCGGCAACATCGCGCGCGCGCTCGTGGTCGCCTGCGTAATACGGCATGACCTCATCACGAAAATAGAACGATAAAACACTGGAGATTGCGCGTCCCTGGGAATCAGCGACCGTCAAAATCTCGCAATCTTTTCCAAATGCTTGCTGTAGGAACTCGAAATAGCGTTTCGGGAGGGCAGGCGTTCCGTGACGATGTACGTTCTCCGAATAGAGCGCAAAAAACCGATCGACTGAATCATCAATCACCGCAACTAGGCCGCTTTTGATGCCTTTTCTAACCATGGCGCGTTGCTTGCGCGGAATGGCAAGCATGTTGGCTTCGGCGTCGGGAAGTATTGCTTTTCGGAAAGTCACGTACAGCTCCTGTCGTGGCCACCCGGGTTCTTTCGATTCACGGTTGCGAAGTTCCAAGTGCTCCGCCCCGACCTGTTTCGCACCTTCCCGGGCAGCTGTATGAAGAGCCAGCGTTGCATCAATATGGGTAACGGCAGTCCCGCCATATACGCAGAATGGTAATGATTGCAATGAGTGGCCGAAGAGCCAGCTCTTCACCTCTGCCAGCGGAAGAACACCAACGATCGACCCTCCTCGCTCGGCATACAGATATCTAGTTTTATGCCCGAAGACTGACTGAAGCACATTTCGCCAAGCCGAGAGATGGAAGAACGTAGCTTCTGGGCAACGGTCGACAAACGCATCCCAGCGCGCCTCCTCACCGACCTCAAGCTCCTTGACCGCAATTGACCCGGTCGACTCGCTGGCAGCCTCAGCGTGAAGGTCGTTGGCCTTCATTGCGGTTGGCTCAGGAAAACACGATCCATTCGATCCCACCTGAATTCAGCTAGAAGTCGCCGCAGCCTTGACTCCGTTCGATCAAGATTGACGTAGTGTCTGAAGCGACTCTTCAAGCTTGTGTTCCGAACAATCGGCTGACCGGGATCAAGTTCCCAAGGGTGCAAATAGAATATTGCCGCCCTCGCATCTACCCGATTGATATTCCTAATTAGGAAACGTGACATGAAGTATGGCAATAATCGGAAGTAGCCACCCCCTCCTGCGGGGAAGTTCGTATGTAGCCAACGTACCGTAGTGATGGGTATCTCCAGCAGACCCGATCTCGCTTCAAATGGAAAGCGCGGAGCGCTGGGCACACCATAGTGATCATGCCGAATTGGATAGACGCTTGAGCTGTAATGGTATCCCGCTTCACGCAAGCAATCGAACGCCCATGAGTTTTTGTCTCCAATCGAGAAGCTTGGAGCCCGATAGCCAAAGACTCGCTGCCCGGTCAAATCTTCGAGGACTACCTTCGAGCGAGTAATATCCTTTCCGAAGCCTGTCGGATCAAGCTCGCTTACTCGTTGGTGCTCGCACCCGTGGCTGGCAACCTCATGCCGCTCCGCGGCGATTCGTTTTACAAGATGGGGGTACCGCTCCGCGATCCAGCCAAGAACGAAAAACGTTGCTGATGTGCCCGCTTCAGCAAGCAAGCCCAATATTGTTTCGACGTTTCGCTCAACCCGACATTCCTGCCGATCCCATTGATCGCGAGGAAAATACGATGACAAAGCGGAAACTTGAAAGTAGTCCTCAACATCGATGGAGAGGGCATTCACGATTTGCCCGTCTCTCCGGACGACAGTCCGGAGTCCAGAATCCTCCTGCGGCGCGCGTTGCGCGGTATCTGGATCCCGGTTCATTGACCGGGATGACGTGCTATGTGCAGCTGAGTAAGTGCCATTCACCTTAGACCTCGAGCTTGGAGGCGCGTAGCTCTCGCACCAACTCCTGAAGTAGATCGCCGACTCTCGCTAGATTTTGCTCCATCTGCCGCAGTATTTTCAGACGTGACGAATGGAGTTCGTGTACACGTGCATGAAGGGTATCCCCGACGGAAGCTAGGTTCCGTTCCAATTGCCGAATTCGATCGTCGAGGCTGGAGAGATTGGTGTCATGGATCTCTGCTTCTTCAGGATCACGCAGGTGTAGTGAGTCCAGAGCCTTTCGAGTGCCCGAATCCGGAGATAGCTTACCTCCAGAGCCAGCCGCTTTTTCGACATTTTCATCCAGGTCCTCCCGAATCTCCTCAATCACGGCTTCGACATCAGCAAGAGTCAACTTGTGTTTCTCCGCGAGGCAGCCAGCGAGAAGGAGGTGATTGGAGATTGTATTGATTTGCCTCGGTATTCCTCTGGAGTAGCCAAAGATCCCGTCAAAGACGCCTTTATCCAGTGAGGGATCTTCCGACCAACCTGCGAGTTTCAATCGATGCTTGATATACGCCTCAGTTTCTGCCCGGTCCATCGGCCCAAGGTGATATGAGGCGATCACACGCTGCGCAAGTTGCTCCATCTCAGGCAGACGCATCATGCGGCGGAGTTGCGGTTGCCCAACCAGGAAGCTCTGCAGAAGCCCTTGCGTGCCGAGTTGGAAATTGGAAAGCATTCTCAACTCTTCGATCGCGCGCAGACTCAGATTCTGAGCTTCATCGACAATAAGCAGCGCGCGCTTGCCCTTCGTAGCTAAGGTCATGACGAACGCTTCAATCGAAGCAAGCAGATTTGCCTTATCGTTTCCGTGGCTGGGAATCCCGTAAGCCGTGGCAACCGCTCGAAGAATCTCTCCCGCATCGAGCTGCGTGCTCACGATCTGCGCAGCGGTGATTTGGGTCGAATCGAGTTGTTCGATCAAGCTGCGGACAAGTGTTGTCTTCCCCGCGCCAATCTCGCCAGTAATGACGATGAAGCCCTCGCCCTGATAAAGACCGTATTGCAAATAGGCGAGGGCTCGGCTGTGTCCGCGACTGCCGAAATAGAACGCAGGATCCGGGTTGAGTTGAAATGGCTTTCCACGCAAGCCGTAATAGGATTCATACATTAGTGGATTCTCTAAAAGACATGTACCAATCCACTGAAAACCGCCTTCTCGACAAATCCACTCCCCAAGTTAGACGTGGGATCGAATCGCTGCACTCGCAGACCCGTACGGGTTTGAGTTTTCGGCCCGAGAATATTGACCACAGTGACCGTCATCCCATCCTGTATTGTTTCTCTTCGCTCCACGAGGCCGACCGAACGGGTCACGCCACGTGAAAGTCGGCTTGAAATCGAAGTAAAGGCAGACATGCGATAGGTCCATGTAATCGCGCCGTTATATTGCTCGGTATGTGGGACTGTAGAGAAGTCGTCCGAGATCGGATTTATCTGATTACTCGCAATTGGTTGTGTGTCCACGTAGCCAAGGTCGAGCGCTATCGTATTGCGCACCCCAACTATCGCCAACGCAAATCCAATTCTCTTAACGAGAACTACGCGCTGTGTGAATAGTGACGTCGTATTAGTCGTTACCGGTGATGCGCCTGTTTGCGCGATGATTTGATCAACAGCCGCTCGCCTTTGCACGGGATCTGGGTAGGTGGAAGTCAGGGCCACGTCCAATAGAGCTCGCGCGTCGCCCTCGGATACAACAAAAAGTTGGTTCGGGGTAATGACTTCATCGCGAGCGAATATCAAGTTGGTCGCAATTTGTGTGTGGCGATGACCCAAAGCCAGTGTGTAGCCTGTACCGAAGAATCTATGCTCGGCTTTCGCATCCACTCGAGTACGTTCGGTAGGAGTCCAGGATGCGCCACCTCCATATGTTGTATCCGCCTCCTGGTCGAGGAGGTAGTTATTTCGCTCTCGACCAAGCAACCCAAACACGCTCAATTCCGGATCAATCCGCCAAGATAGTGTGCCGTAATAGCGCTCGCTAATTAGCGGAATGGAAAAATTCTCGGCATCGGTTCGTGTACCCGAATAGTCGAGGCCCCACCCGGTAGAAGTTGTTAATCGTCCCTGAAGTTGTCCAGTTAATTGGTCGATCTGACTGGCCGGAAGCGTCGTGCTGCTTGAATGCGGCATCGACCACGTATGGCTATATCGCAAATAATACTGACTTGATCCTCCGAATGCGCCACGGAGGTAGGGGCTTACAGAAGCAGCACGATTCTCGTAGCGGTTCGCATCGTTCGCCGCAACGTCGGACTGACGCGGACCAAATGAGGACAAGTACTGTTGCGAAATCGAGCCGGACATGTCGAGGAACAGGACCCTCTCGACGGCTTCGATTGTCGTGACGCCGGAGAATGTATTTCCTCGTCGACTGGCACTCGAATCCTTGAGTGGTTTAGATGCGAGCCCCACGTATGACGCGTCTATGCGCAGCCTTGGCGACGAACCCCTAAGCGCGATGCCTGGAAACGCTTCGAGAAACACCTCAGACGTCTTCGCGCTGTTTGCTGTACGCGAAACGTTATCCGTCGCCTCTACACGAAGCCCGATCGATGGGGTTATGGTCCAGCCGCGCCCAACTGAGGCGTCGGGCGAGCGAATTCCCAGCTGTGAGGCACCTGCACCGAACCCGGAAGAGCCGCCAAACGACGCGCTCCCGCCTGGAGGCGTTGCGGACAAATTTGCAGCCGCGTTTGGCGGTGTCATGCCGGGAGTCTGAGCAAACAAAGTTGGCGCGACGATGAAAAATAGGCCTGCAATTACGACTTGCGGGGGGGAAAGAAAATTACAACGCTCGTTTGTCGCCAGCTTGATTTTATTCATTCTCATCCACGCCCAGATATCGCTTACCCAGCGTATCCGTAACTGCCGTACCCATAGTACGAACCTACCTCAGAACGTACAGTCTTGTTGAGGATGGTCATGACCACTGGGCAATCTTTCAGGGCCGCCATTGCCTGGCGCACCGCGCCTTGAGTTGTGCTATGGGCCGCAACGACCATCACTATTTGGCCCATATGCGTGGCTAGCACGCGCGATTCGGTGGTGGGCAAAAGTGGTGGCGAATCGAACAAAATCACGCGATCCGCGTATCGACGCGATAACTCCTGAACTAGATTTCCCATCGCCTGACTAGCAAGTAACTCTGTCGCGTGTTCTTGAGGCGATCCCGCCGGCAGTAATGACAAACGCTCCACGTTAGTGCGTATCAGCACGTCACCAAACCCCACCGAAGGATTCGTGAGCAGATCCATTAATCCAGGTGAGGGCGGGAGGCCCAATGTACTAAGTAGCGAGGGCCGCGCGACGTCGGCGTCAACCAGAAGCACCGTGCTGTCCAACTCCATCGCGATGCTCATTGCAAGATTGATCGAAGTAAATGTCTTGCCCTCTCCCGGCAAGGCGCTCGTGACCATGATCAGATTCATTCCGGCCGACCCAGGGGGTGAATTTCCTCGAACATTGTCGAGAATGGGCCGCTTGGCAACTCGAAATTCGTCGGCGATTCGAGAACGCACAGCAGTAGGAATAATGAAGCCCGCGAGTCCCATACGCGCTAGGTCAATCGCAACTTCCTTGCCGCGGGGTTTTGACGTGCGCGCTTGGCGAACGGTATTTAGCGTCTGTGACGGTGCTATGACCGGATCGGTATCGCGTTGGTCAACTTGACGAGCGCTCTCGCGCTTTACGATCTGCGGCGGGGCGGCGACAGGAGTTGACGGCTCCGGAGCGCCAATGTCAATGCCCGCGCGTCGTAATTCCTCGAGCCGCTTGGCCGCCTTTTCAAATGTGCTCACGATGGCGACCTCACCTTAAACAACGCGGCCAGGAATCGAAAACATCACGAACACCGCACCATATACGCAGACGAGTCCAGCGATCGCCGCCATAAAGGCAAAATTGCTTCGTTTGCTAGCGCCCACCAGTGACAGAGTCGCCAAAATGGAAATCGTCCCGAGAACAGGCCGCTCGATCACCTCTCGTAAGTCGCGGGCGTCGTGGAAGGTTGGTGCGACTTGACATGCTACAAAGCAAACGCCAAGACCGACGGCCACAGCAGCGAGGAATGCCAAGGGCAGTAGTTGCTTTCGATTCGGCCAGACGGGTGTTGGTGTTACTCTCGGTGGATCCACGACGCGAAAGCTTGTCAACCCGCCCACTGCGCCCATCTCACCCGACATCGCTGCCTGCTCGCGACGACTCACCAAGGATTCGTAGTTTTTCTTCTGGATGTCATAGTCGCGGTTAAGTTGCGAGAACTCCGCCTCGATCTGGGGAAATTTCAGCGCCATTGCGCGAAGCTGCCGATGTTGCGAATCGTGTTCTGCTGCGATCGACTGTAGGGAAGCAATATGCGCTTCGGCTTCCACGAGCGAAATTTTTATCGATGCAATGACTCGATTACCCTCGTGCGAAGCAATTTTGCTAGTAGATGGGGGCGCCGCCCGCTTTCTTGCATCGGAATCTCGCTGCCGTTGATCAAGTTCCTTTTGCTTTTGCGCTGAAAGCTGCTCAACAAGCTCCTTCGTGTTCTTCACATCCGGATGAAGGTCCGTGAACTTGCGCAATAATTCATCTAACTGCTTCTTTGCCGCTTCGAGGCGTCCATCAACTTCAGAGGCCAGATTAGGCGTGAAAGGAATTGCGGCCTCTGTCGGGGCATCCATCAAAAGGATCGGCTCTTCGCCAGCCAGCTCCCTTCTTAGGGCGTCACGTGATTGCATGGCAGCCCGAAGTTCGATTCGGACTTTGTCGGCGTTCTTGGCTGCCTCCGCGATCCGCACAAAGTAGTCTTTTCCATCGGTCCCAAGCAGACCCATGTGCTTGATCTTGAATTCTTTGACTCGATTCTCTGCTTCCTCGAGCTTTTTCTCGTAGTTTGCTATTTGCTCGCCGATGAACCGCTGCGCAGCATCAGCATCCTTCCGCTTATCGCCTTGGCTGGACCCAAGAAACATCGTCACAAGCCCTTCGACGATTCGTACGGCGTATCCCGGATCGGTGTCTCGAAACGAAACGCTAAAGAGATTGTCACGGCCCGCACTAATTAGCTTGATCCTGGAAATGAGAGAATCAACCAGACGATCCCGATCCACGCTCATCGTTCGTTCCGGATCCGCCCCTGCCCCTTTCAACAAATTTTCGATGTTTGGACGGCTGATCAGCGTTCGTCCCAACATGGCCGCCTGTTGCGCCGTGTCCTGCTGCACCGCCAAACCAGACATCAACGGCCGTAAGATAGTCTGGGTGTCCATATGTACACGGGCCGTTGCTTCATACTGATCGGGGATCTTATACACACCCAGCGCAGCGATTACGCCGATCGCCCATGCAGCGCCGAGCCCTAGCCACCTTCGGTCCCACATCCCTCTGAGAATCGTGTGAACTTGCCGAAGTAACTCGTCCATATCTAATGCTCATTCAGATTTCGTGCGACAACCGCAAACGGAGAGCTTGAATATTCTTCGGCGAGCGGACCTACGCCGATCAGAACGAGCTTTGCGGGACGATCAGGACATCTCCAGGTCTCATGTCCACATTCGCCGAAACGTCGCCGCGTTTGACGAGGTCTTTCAGTCGGACGCTGTAGACCTTGTTTCCTTCGGCGGCGCGCTGAATCCTTGCTGAATTGCCATCAGCAAAATCGGTCAATCCACCTACCGCGATCATCACGTCCAACAAGGTCATATTCTGCCGGTACGCCAACACTTGAGGACGAGTCGCTTCGCCTACGACCCTAATCTGCTCGCTGTATGGGCCATTGAACGAGGTGACAACGACAGTAACGGTCGGATCCCGAACAAACTTGGACAAAACCGTTTCGATTTCTCGAGCAAGCGTCGTCGGATCTTTTCCAATAGCGACAAGGTCCTCGACGAGTGGAGTCGTTACTTTTCCATCTGGCCGAACTGAAACACTCATCGAAAGCTCGGGATGACGCCACACGATGATGTTGATGGTTTCAAGCGGCCCAATGAGGTAGCGATAGTCCTGCGTCGAAGCTTTAAGAGGGGCTGGTGGATAAGACGTTCCACAAGCGCTAAGACAAAGAGACAAGAGAACGATAGCGAAACGCATCGATAGAAACCCCGGGAAAGCGAGCCATTAACTCCTGACGCCCCTCCAGACCCGCAAATTTGAAGGTTAGGACGTGCCGGCGCCGATACCTTGGCACCTCTTAGCAAGTCTATTCGTTTGTTGAGTCTGCGACACTTGCCAAACGCTTGGGCGAGGCAATATGCCTTACTAGTTTGGAAATTGGGACATCACCTCGGTCCCGATTATCTGCCCAACTGGCGGAACCATCACGTAGATGCTTAGTAACTCCAGGACGCTGAAATTTCGTCTCGAATCGTAAATGACGTGCTCAGGCGCAACCCTGAAATCCGCCGGTACGTTTGCGCGCTGTTCGAATGGTCCTTCCCAGCGATGATTGCACTTTGCTCATCCACGCGGCGCCCGCCATTCACCACGATCAGCGCGCCCCATCCCCTGAAATGACGACACGAGCCGTGTCAAGCAATATCATGAGATCCAGGACTAGCGAATTGTTTTTTACATAGTACAGATCAAATTGCAATTTCTTCGCAGCCTCGTCCGCGGTGGCTGCATACTGAAATTGAACTTGAGCCCAACCGGTAATGCCCGGCTTTACGCTATGCCGCAATTCGTAAAAGGGAATCCGCTGTCTCAATTCATTCACAAACGTAGGCCGCTCTGGCCGGGGACCGACAAAACTCATTTCGCCACGGAGGACGTTGAATAGCTGAGGCAGCTCGTCGATTCTCGTTCTGCGGATAAATCGACCAATCGAAGTTACCCGCGAATCATTCCGCTGCGCCCATTGCGGACGCCCATCTTCTTCCGCGTCGACGCGCATACTTCGAAACTTCAAGAGGGTGAATGGCTTGCTCCCGCGGCCGACACGCGTCTGTCGATATATGACCGGCCCGCTGTTTTCCCAAAAAATTGCCAGTACAGTGATCAGGATGATTGGCGACGCAAGAACGAGCAATAGCGATGCGACACAAATATCGACCGTGCGCTTGACGATTGAACGAATTGAACCCTGCTCGAATCCATCACCGTAGATCAGTCCGCTTGCCTTGATTGCGTCGAGGGGAATTTGCCCGGCTATGCGCTCAAGAAATTGCGCCGCTCCGGTTACTTTTATCCCCTGGGCGCGGCAATCGAGAAGCTGCCCTAGAGGTAGGACTCCGCCGCGTTGCTCGCGAACCGCAACGATGATCTCCGTGACACGTAATCGCCGAGCAATTGACCAAAGAGGTTCATCGGGTGAAACGATTCGCGCGGGATCTATCGCGCCGTCATTAGTGGCATTGAGTGGATAGAAAGAGGCGATGACCGCGCGCGTCAATCCTCGACGATTGAGTGCATCTTCCACGGCGCAAGCTTCCGGACCCGTGCCCACGACAAGAACGCGATATTGGAACAATCCAAGATCTAGCAGTGCTGCAAAAAACGGCCTCCAGAGGATGCCTCCGGCGAGCGTTAGCAGCAGGACATTTCCAATTGCGTTCTGGGCGAGATCTCCATTGGGCACGTTTGGAAAGACCAAATACGCAACAGGCACCCCGAGGGCTGTCGCCAGTACTATCTTCGTAAATTGACTCTTTGCGGCCGTCGGCCCGTTGGTCCGATAAAGGCCGACCGAGGCGCTGATGATCACCATTACGACGGCAAATACGAATGCCGGGAGATATGCATGAAGCGTCCATGAATCCGGAGGAAACTGCCGGTGAAGATAGACGCCTACCACTACGGCCGAGAAATATAGCAATGCTTCGACAACCAATTGAAGCACCACGGAAAGCAGCGCACTGTATCGAACTAGGCGGCTCACTGTTCCTCCCAACGCCCTTTGCTGTAACCCATGAATCCAGATTGCCCAATATGCGCAATCCGTATTGGTTCACCCCGAGGACACAAGCTCTTTGCATTCTTGTGCATTCATCGCCGGAGGTAACTGACGCTTTGCACCGACACCTGAATGTTCGTCGCGAATTGGTCATTAATACCCCCGGAGTCACCCAACAACATGCAGGGTTATCGAGAGGCTCCGATCCAACTGTGACGTGGGATCGATGCTGCCACACGTATCAATACACTGTCACTACGGGATCCATTGATAGTGTTCGAAAGTGTTCGGAGTTGGTGCGAAATTGTTCCTCCATTCATGCGCACTTTGCAGTGTCGTTGCAAATGTGACGAATGTGCGTCTCATGAATGGACATGAAAGCGTGCATAGAATCGAGCGTCGCATGACGACCCGGGCGAGGATGTCATTTCGTTTCCGCCGTCAAACATGAATGCGCCAGCGATTGCCGACGAACGTGAGTGACGGAGAGATTGAGATTCGGTCACGCACCGCGACCCCGGTTCGGCGGCTACTTCGAAGCATCGCCGAACCCTTCGAATCCCTCGCGGAGAGTGCGCGAGCACTCTCCTTCTCTGCGCCAAATGAAAACGCCCGCAGGTGCGGGCGCAATCATTTGGCGGAGAGAGAGGGATTCGAACCCTCGATGCAGCTTATGACCGCATACTCCCTTAGCAGGGGAGCGCCTTCGACCACTCGGCCATCTCTCCGGTAATCTATTTTCTTGTTCCGATGTTCGAACCCTACCACGCTTCACCGGGCTTGGCAGACTCGCCTCGACCGCGTCGGGGGCAGCATAAAGCACCTGTCCGCCTACGGCAACCCGGACGAGATCCGAACGCCGACTTCGAAGGCTACTTGGGCGCCTTGTCCAGTCCAAACGCGTTGTGCAGCACGCGCACGGCCAGCTCGAGATACTTCTCGTCGACGACCACCGATATCTTGATCTCCGAGGTCGAGATCATCTGGATGTTGATGCCTTCTTCGGCAAGCGTGCGAAACATCTGGCTCGCGATGCCGACATGAGAGCGCATTCCCACGCCGACCATCGACACTTTGCAGATCTTGTTGTCCCCGACGAAGTTCTTCGCGCCGATATGCGCGTTGACCTTCTTCACGATCTCCATCGCCTTCGCGAACTCGTTGCGATGCACCGTGAATGAAAAATCCGTGAGCCCGTCGACACCAGAGTTCTGGATGATCATGTCCACATCGATATTCGCGTCCGCGATCGGACCGAGAATGGCATATGCGATACCCGGCCGGTCCGGCACACCCATCACCGTGATCTTCGCTTCGTCACGATTGAACGCAATGCCGGAGATGACTGCCTGTTCCATTCTTTCATCTTCCTCGAACGTGATAAGCGTGCCTTCGCCTTCGTCTTCGAACGACGACAGCACACGCAGGCGAACTTTGTACTTGCCGGCGAATTCCACCGAGCGGATCTGCAGCACCTTCGAGCCAAGACTTGCCATCTCGAGCATTTCCTCGAAGGTGATGGTTTTGAGCTTGCGTGCTTCGGGGACGATGCGTGGGTCGGTGGTGTAGACGCCGTCGACGTCCGTGTAGATCTGGCATTCATCCGCTTTGAGCGCGGCGGCGAGCGCCACGCCGGTGGTATCCGAGCCGCCCCGGCCGAGTGTGGTGATATTGCCCTTGTCATCCACCCCTTGA
>JANMUI010000021.1:0-2345 GCA_031391405.1 Betaproteobacteria bacterium | reverse complement strand
GCGCGAGGCGGACGGAGTGCCGCCCAAACGGAGGAAGCGGAGGGAAGGGAGGAAACAAGGGGAATCAT
Source organism: Betaproteobacteria bacterium (assembly GCA_031391405.1). GTDB lineage: Bacteria > Pseudomonadota > Gammaproteobacteria > Burkholderiales > SG8-39 > SHXR01. Next base: position 2,277 of record JANMUI010000021.1, on the reverse strand, counting down.
CCTTCAGCCTTCACCCTTCACTTCGCCTCTCGTATCGAAGCTTCAGCGCGCTATAGATATCGTAGCGAAAGCTGGCAACATCCGCATCCAGCGACCCCACAATTTCCGCGAGATGCTCGTTGTCTTCCCGCCCGCTCCAGGTCTTCCGATACGAACCGGCCTTGTAGCCGTGATCCTGCCGGAAGAAGTTAAGCACATTCTTGCCGACATAGCGGCGATACAGGCTGTCGATGTCCAGATCGACGCCTCGCACCAGCGCGAAGAACGCTTGCGGATCAAATGATCGTCGTGTGAGGGTGATCTGTGCGATGGCTTCTATGAGCTCGTGCAGCGTCTCGTCATGGGAGCGGTCGGCGATCGTTTGGTAGTCGTCGGCCAGCCGCGACGCAATCCGGGTCGTGTCGGGTTCGCGGCCCATCAAGTCCGACATGCCGAAGTGCCAGATGTCGACGACTTCCAGGCGGATCTGCTCGATATCGGGTTCGGCCGAAAGATCCTTCCACCATTTCCAGCCGACGTGTTCAAGCATTTCGGCACATTCCGTCCAAATGGCGCGATGCCAGGGGTAACGCGCGGTGCGCCATGACGGATTTACCTTGCGGTTCATCTCTTCCTGCAGGCCGATCATGGCCGCGAATTTCGCTACATTGGGCAAACGGTGATTCCTTTACTCAAGCATTGAGGGCGGCGCGCGTGCGTGCTACGAGCGCGCTATCCGGGCTGCCTGGTCCATACAGATACGACACGCTCGCAGCGAGTAACCGGTCACGCCACTGCGGCGACACGTTGCGATAGTCCTCGAGGGCCGCCGAGCTGAATTTGTAGTCGTGCGCGTCGGTGCCTTTCAGATAGATGAAACGCTGGGCCGTCGCGACGAACTGTTCGGCCGTTCCGCCCGATTGAAAATATCCGAGCGCATGCGAAGCGGCACGCGAACGGTTGCGGCCGATTTCGGTGAATACGCTCTCCAATGTCGGACCGCCGGCGGGGGAGCTGATCGGCTCGAATCGCTCGATCAATGGGTCGGCCATCGCATTGGCCCGGAGTGCAAGATCGCGGAACAGTACGAGAAACGCAGCGTTCTGCAAGAGGAGCATGCGGCGCGTCTCGTCCACCGTGCTTTGGCGAAATGCGAACTGCAGCGCGTTTGTGGTCGTCACTGCATGCAGCGGCACGATGGCGGGCCGTTTCATCATGAGCTCGGCTGCGAACAGGAAGAACGCATCGCTGATCGATTGGGTCGCAATGCCGCGATTGAGGTGTGCGACGACCGCAACGCTTGCCTGGTCTTCGTCGGCGGTGCGCAACGTCGTGAGCATCTGCGTCGTTGCGGAAGGATCCAGCGCGCCGCCTGCCCAGTCGGTACGGATGCTTCGTTGTACGACGAGATTGCGCTTCCACGGCCTGTCTTCGGCCAGATCGCCTCCGGCCGGATCGCGCCAGCCACGATCGAGCAGGGCATAGGCCATCGACCGGATGACGGGTTCCGCATGTTGCCAGCCGATGGTGTCGAGCATGCGAAAGCCATTGGAGACATAGATGGCCTTGTGCCCGATGTCGCGAAAATCGCGCGCACCATAGCGGCACAGAATTTCGAAACACTCGCGTTCCGAGAGATTGCGGGCAAGGCTCGCGGCTGCCGGATCCGCCCGTGATTCGTCCCAGGCGTCCATCGCGCTCGCAAAGGCGCGACGCGTTGCGTCGGCTGATGGCACGCGGGCAGTATTCACCGGCTGCATCGCCCAATCCCCCGCCCGAATATCGAGGAGTTGCGAGCTCTTAAAGTCGTCGAGGGCCCAGAAGACCGGGAGCCATCGATCGGTCGCTGGTGAATTCATCGCCGCCAGATGCGCGGCATGCACCGCAAGCACGGCGTGAAACTTGAAGCCGACCGGGCGCGGCTGGATGTTGCGAACGCCGGCCAAAAGGAGCGCGGTCATCACTTCCCGGTAAGGAAGCCCTTTGCCGATGCGAGTGCCGAGCTCCTCCAGCAGACGATCACGCGACGTCTCTTCGAAAAAGCGAACAAGCGGCTCGATGTCCGCATGCAATGTCACGAGCTTCGGATCAACGCGTGCTTCGGCCGCGGATACCGGCGGCAGTCGCGTGAGGAATCCGAATCCACTACCGAACAGCGCGCTGCTGGCCGTTTTGAGGAAGCGGCGTCGTGTCGAGGGAATCCCGTGGGTCATTCGATTCGCACCGCTGAAGGCGAGGATGCTCGAATTATTGCACCATTTGCGCTGCGACCTGCACTGCGCAATCAAACCAACAGGC
>JANMUI010000008.1:0-1794 GCA_031391405.1 Betaproteobacteria bacterium | reverse complement strand
TGCATTTCACCGGCGATGACGCGGTTGCCTTCCTGAATGGACAGGTCACCGCGGACGTCGTTGCCCTTTCCCCAGGTTCGGCGACCCTTGGCGCCTACTGCACAGCCAAGGGCCGAATGCTCGCGACCTTCTGGCTCTCCCGTGAGGCGGCCGGGCTCACAGTATTGCTCGATGCGCAAATCACGCAGGCAATCCACAAGCGCCTGGCGATGTTCGTCATGCGCTCGAAAGTGAAGATCGCAAACCAGGACGGTACGCACGTCGCGATCGGAATCGCGGGCAGGAACGCCGAAGCCGTCCTTCGCAATATGGGGATTGCGCCGGCCGAGCGCAAAGTCGTTCGGACCGCCGCCGGCGACCTATGGTGGTGCGTTGGCCCCGATCGATTTATTGGTTTGATTGCACTCGATCGCGCATCCGAGCTGTGGTCATCGCTTGCGCGCGAAGGACGTCCAGTGGGCGGTGACTGCTGGCGTTGGCTCGATATCACCGCCGGTATTCCGTGGATTGGCGCCGGTACACAGGACGAGTTGGTGCCGCAAATGGTGAACCTCGAGATGATCGATGGGGTGAGCTTTACGAAGGGCTGCTACCCGGGTCAGGAGATCGTCGCCCGCACCCAGCACCTGGGCAAGATCAAACGTCGGATGGTTCTCGCCCATATCGACGCGGAACGTGCGCCCCATCCGGGCGATGCGATTTTCGGCGTCAATCTGGGTGCCCAAGCATCGGGGATCGTGGTCAACGCGGCACAGGCACCCGGCGGAGGGTTTGACATGCTCGCGGTCATGCACACTTCGACCGCGACGGCATCGTCCGCCCATCTTCGTGCATTCGACGGTCCGCGTCTGGCGCTTCGCCCGTTGCCCTACGCCAGTCGATGAGGCGGTGATCGCGTGTGCGTGATCCTTTTCGCGGTCGGCGCGCATCCACGTTATCCGCTGGTGGTCGCCGCCAATCGCGACGAGTGGTTTCATCGGCCCACTGCCGTGGCGGCGTTTTGGGCCGATGTGCCGAGCGTGTTCGCAGGACGCGACCTCGAGCAGCATGGAACATGGATGGGGATTTCCCGTTCGGGTCGCTTCGCAGCGGTCACTAATGTGCGTGAAGGGGGACCGGCGCGTGCTGATGCCCGTTCGCGTGGAGCGTTGGTCAGCAGCTTCCTGACGGGAACCGATGCACCCGATTCGTTCGCTGCGATGATCGCCCAGCAGGGCGCTCAGTACAACGGATTCAATCTGCTCGCAGGCGATCGCGCGCGGCTGATGTACCTTTCCAACCGCGGCGGCACCCCCGAGATTGTGCCGCCCGGCGTACACGGTCTCTCGAATCATCTGCTCAATACCGCATGGCCGAAAGTCCAGCAGGGCAAGGCGCGCCTCGCTGCGGCGCTGGAAGGCGACGAGATCGATATCCCGAAGCTCTTCGACATCCTCGGCGATCGCTCTCCGGCACCCGCCGAATCGCTGCCTGACACCGGTGTGGCGCCGGCGCGCGAACGGGTGCTGTCAGCGCTGCATGTGCTCGCAGGCGACTATGGAACCCGCACCGCGACGGTGTTACTGGTCAGCTCAGACGATCGCGTGGTGTGCCTTGAACGCTCGTTCGACAAAGCGGGCAACACCACGGGCGAAGTAAGAGAATTGTTCGCGTTGGATCGTCAAGACGCGTAAGCCAAGGCGCGTAATCGTTCGCGCAAAGGATCAACGCCTGAGCGCGCGCCGCATGGCGACATGCGGGATACCTGCTTCCATGAACGCGTCACCTTCCACCACGAATCCCGCCTTTTCGTAG
>JANMUI010000005.1:0-3951 GCA_031391405.1 Betaproteobacteria bacterium | reverse complement strand
AAATCTTCCACATCTTCGGCATCTAACGCAGGTGTCGTGTTAGCAATTGATTCGACAACAGCCCCTCGCTGGAGCACTTCCAACTCACGCAATCGCTTCTTCAGACGTTCATGGCGACGACGCAGCGACTGGTAAATGGCTTCCGGCGAAGACGCGAGCCGTCGTTGCAGGATGGTCAGTGCAAAGCCGACTGTGCCAGCACGCTTGTCGTTTTGCAGCGCTTCCGCGCGATTAAACTCATCGCGTACATAGTCAGTGACTTCCTTATAGAGCCGCGCCTCGGCATCGGACAGCTTATAGGGAACCGTGTGAGCGATCCGCTCCGGGAACAACGGGGTTCCGTCAAATTTGCGTAAGCTCTCCTTAACCATCCGACGCATCAAGTCGGAGACCTCCACTTGGTGCACTCCATCACGGAAGCGGCCCTCGAAACGGTCACCGTCGAGTAGCGCGAGGAAAAGCTGAAAGTCCTCCTCCTTGCCGTTGTGGGGCGTTGCGGTCATCAGCAAGAAGTGTCGCGTCAGGGTGCCAAGCAACTGCCCGAGCTTGTAGCGCTTGGTGTATTTGATTTCACCGCCAAAAAAGGTCGCGGAAAGTTTGTGCGCCTCATCACAGACTATGAGGTCCCAGCGGCAGTCCAGGGCCTGGAGCTTCCGCTGTATGTCTTCGTTGCGTGAGAGCTTATCCAGGCGGGCGATGACCAGGTTGTTCTCCAGGAACCAGTTGCCGGTGCGCGCCGCTTCAAGTTTGTCATTGGTGGTGATCTCGAAGGGAAGCTGGAAACGGCGGTAGAGTTCATCCTGCCACTGTTCGGCCAGGCTACCGGGGCAGACGATGAGGCACCGCTGCAAATCGCCGCGGACGATGAGTTCCTTAATGAGAAGTCCCGCCATAATAGTCTTGCCTGCGCCCGGATCGTCGGCCAGCAGGAAACGCAGCGGCTGACGCGGCAGCATCTCTTCGTAGACCGCCGTGATTTGGTGCGGCAGGGGCTCGACGAGGGACGTATGGACCGCCAGCAGAGGATCAAAGAGATGCGCAAGGCGGATGCGGTGCGCCTCGGAGACGAGCCGAAACATATCGCCATCGCCGTCGAAGCTCCACGGACGGCCGTGCTCGACCACTGCGAGGCGGGGTTCGTCGTGTCGATACAGCAGCTCGTTGGCGACTCGTCCCGTCTGGTTCTTGTAGGTCAGCTCCAGGGCTTCAGAGCCGAACCATTGCACACTAACAACCGTGACGAGACTATCGGGAAGAATACCGCGAACGGCGGCGTTGGGGAGAAGGTCTTCGAGCTTGCTCATACGTCGGCTGGTGTCCTGTCACGAATTCCGTCTTTTCGCATGAACGCTCCCCAGACGCAATGCGCCCCAATGAGAAGCGACAAAAGAATCCAGCCCTTGTTCACGATCCGGCGCGTGGCTTGCCAGGCGGCGGGATTCCCTGGTAGGGCGAGCCGCGATCAGCAACTCCCCTTTCAACTCCCCCCGCCCCTTCCAACCGCGACAAGAATTGCTATAACTCATCGACTTTGCTGCTAAGCCCCCGTAGCTCAGGAGGATAGAGCACAGGATTCCTAATCCGTACAAGATGTGACATTGGAATTCCAACACTGACAGGGAGTTGGTCCTAACTCCCCGTTTTTCTTTGGGAAGTGACGCTCTTTCTTATTGTTCTCATGTTTCCTATAATTCTCATGGCGACTCATTTATAGTGAAACTTTCCCACATGGTGCACACATGGAAAAGAGGAACCTTCGGGGTGCCGATCTTGGCTGAACGCCTGAATACGCGGCGGACGACTGGGACGTGACGGGCATGGAAGGGGAGGACGATCTCTCTGGTGCACCCAGGGGAACAACCGAGGACACGCCTGTATGAAACCGACGCTCCATCTTGATGTCTTGCTCCAGCCGACCGCTGACGGCTACGAGGCGCATTGTCTGCAATTTGACCTGGTGGAAGTCGCTCCGACCGCCGAGGCCGTCGAGCAAGCCATCACGAACGTCATTACCGCCCATATCGAGTATTCCCTGGCGCATGACAACCGGGAGCATCTCTTTCGTTCCGCCCCCGTGGAGGTCTGGAGCGCGTTCTTTTCCAGTCAGCCCTACAAGCGGTTGACGTTGGACATCCGGCTAGAGCAAACCGCCTTCCCCTTTCCCGACACCATCGACCTGCAAGAAACCTGGCTGGATGCCGCGTAAGCCGTGACACACCGGGAATTCATCGCCCGACTCCGGGACTTTGGGGTCGCCGAGTATAGCGGACGTGGCAAAGGCGGAGAGCGTTTCCTCGTGCGGGAGACGGTTCCCGGCAGTGGCAAAGGTCCCTCCTACACCATTGGCTACCACGGCGACGGCCACGACATCCCCAAAGGCACGCAACGTGCGTGCTTACGGCGGCTTGGGATAGAGCCGCAAGAGTTCTACCGACAGTAACGTGGGCCGCCTTCTCATCAATAGTCCGTGACGATAGGTTCGCCCTCCATAGAAGGGGCTAGGTCGTGGCCGATCACCACGGCTGAAGAGCGGTTTCCCTACCGCCTGCCCTTTCTCTTTCAAGGGAATCTTCACGTTGCGAAAGGGAGGCAACGGCAGTGAAAAACACCACCACTCTCCAGCCGCCGAATGGGGTTCTTCGCAAGCAACCAAACAAGGAAACGGATATTTCTGATCGTTTGCTCTGGGAGTTCTCCAAGCAAGAACTCCCAAAAGTCCGAGAGCTGATTGATCTGAAACTGGACCTTGAGTCCTTGAATTATAAGCGCTTCTCGCGGGCCTACAGACGTATCGAGGAACTGTTGACACCATACGAGCAGTATCTGAAAAATCCTTCCCCTGAGACTTATCGCGCGTTTCTCAAGCAGGAGGGGCTCCTTGCGTCTTTCTTGGCACCTTTCCCCCCGGATTCTCCAGCGGCAGAGCCCCTTATGGCCCAAGTGCTGAATGGGACTTCTCTCATTGACAGCGTCCGGGAGATAGCTATGGATCGGGTCGAGCGCGCGTATGCGGACTTGTACAGAACTGCACGAGAAATAATAGTTGAAGCGGTGGGGACAGAGAATTTCAGCGCGACATACGCAACAGGCTTGGCCCTGTTTGGGCCTCGCGCGATGGCCGAGAACCCGCTATCCACGGACCCGCTCCTCATGGAGGTAGAGCTGTTGTGGCTCGCCAACAGCGCAAGGATTCCCAGAGACCAGAGGCAAGAAGCTAACCGCCAGCTTGTGGAGATAGCGAAGGCGATGACCCACATGGGAGGCGGTCGTCCGCCGTTGGGAAAAAATGAAGCCCCGCTCTCTAAGCGCAAAGCGGTAGCGCGATCCAAAGCAGTGCCCCACCTCTGGCGCAAGTATACGGCGTACCTGAAAGAGGGAACCGCAAAGCAGGCCCGCCACCGAGTCGAAGAAGAACTCAAGGAGAATAAGCGCATCTCACCTGATAGAAAACCAAGCATTCTTTTAGTCTTCCGCATAAAGGTGAAGGCGTGGGAAGCGACCTTGAGCGCAGCAAGGTCTAAATAATTCTGCTCGAATTTTTTATTAGACTTAAATTGGACTCTGCCCCACTTCGTGTGAGATTGTTCCTTCTGACTAGAAAATTCAGGAGGAACTTATCTGTGGATACACTTCTCACACCAAAAGAAATCGGAGCCCGCTTAGGGGTTTCCGAGGTCACCATTTTTCGCCTGTACGATTCGGGTGCGCTCAACGGCGTCGTCGTCCGAGCAGGGAAGCGGAAGCGCACAATCCGCTTCCGCCCGGAAGCGGTGGAGCAATTCATCGCGTCGCGTGAAAAGCGACCTGGACGAGCGGAGGTGCGGGAGGTGGCGAGTGGAAGGAAGTGACACGCTCCCTCTTCGCTTCCGTGCCTTGCTCGAAACCCACGTGCCGCGCCTCAAAGTCACCGGCACGAAAGCCACCGGGCACGTGCCCTGGCGCGAGGATAAG
>JANMUI010001044.1:0-3142 GCA_031391405.1 Betaproteobacteria bacterium | reverse complement strand
CAGAAAAAACTCATTGCTGGACTCCGTTAGTGATCGAATATCTTAGTATTAGCGATTGATACTACTCGTGTCAATATGCGGCGATTGTGATATCGTTTCCTGGGCTTTATTAGTTGACCAAGGTGGGCTTGGAATGAAGAGGACAGTGTCCCGGGGCAATAGGGGCAAGTTAAATACCAAAAAACGCACCAAGCATTGGTCCGCGGATGCGGAAATCCTGCGTGACCTCCGTGAGCTTGGGTTTACCGAATATGAGGCGAAGGCCTACCTGACGCTACTGGCCATCAGTCCAGCGACTGCCTACGAAGTGAGCAAAATTGCAGGACTACCAAAGGCAAACGTCTATACGGCAATTCAGTCGTTGGCATCCCAGGGCGCCGTGCAGCCGGTCAGCGCGGAGCCGGTGCGCTACGCGGCACTCGAACCGGTTGTGGTCTTTGGCCAGATCGCGAAGACGACCGACGAGCGATGCCAGCAAGTGGCTCGCCAGCTGGCGTCACGCACGCACGCACACCCTACTGAGCACGTCTGGACGATCAATGGAGAACGTGAGATTCACGACAAAATCGCGGACATGATCAATTCCGCCCAGCGGCACGTCTGGCTCAAGGGCCCCAAGCGGCTGCTGCAAGGCCACATCGAAGAGCTTCGCAATGCCAGCATCAAGGGCGTCGGGATTCTGATAGTGCTCTTTGGGTCAGAAAGCGATCTCCAAGAGTTTCAATTCGGCGGGCGTTCTCGGACCTATCTGCATGAGGGAAGTGGAATGATGATGGGGCTCGGTGACCAACTCGTAACCGTAGCAACGGATTTCACAGAAGCACTGACTGCGAATACAGGCGAGCCCGGGTTTGGCGCATACACCAAAAGCCCGCCGGTGGTGTACACGGTAGAAAGCCTGATCCGGCATGAAGTGTATCTGGCGGAAATATTTAGCCGCTTTCGCGGTGAAATTCAAAAAGAGTTTGGCCCAGCGCTGTTGAAGCTCCGAGAGCAGTTTCTTCCGAAACAGCAAGTGCACGCTTTGAAGAGAAGCATAGCGAAGTCTTAACAACGCTCTGATCAGACTACGGACGCGGCTGCTGGGACACCTCTTCCTGGCGAGCCGATTACGCTCATCCAGCTCGCTGGCGCCGGCCTGGTGCTTCTGCAACGCCGCACATCACGCTGGAACAATGGCGGGCTCGTAAGCGTGCGGTAGACCCACATTGATTGTTGAACTGTCAGTATCCACGCTTCTCGGATTTGAGGTCAACCGAGGAGGCTGTGATGCAGCGAGTGGAACGAAGGCGGCAGTGGGTAGGGCGTATCGAGGAGTGGAAGTCGAGTGGCCTCACGCAGCGCGCGTACTGCGAGCGGGAGTCGATCTTGTACGCTACGTTCAAGCGCTGGGGGCAGCGCCTGGGGCTGGATCGAGGTAGACGCGGCGCAGCGCCGCGCTTGGTGCCGGTGCGCGTTGCGCCGGTGAAGGCAGCGCGGAGGATGTTGGCGGAACCGATAGCGATGTTCGACCGAGCGAGCGCGGGCCGGTGCGCGCAGATCCGGCTCGGGAACGGTCGGGCGATTGCGCTGGGGCGGGAGCTCGATGAGGTCGAGCTCGGGCGGCTGATCCGGCTGCTGGAGGTGCTGCCATGCTGAGCGGGGGGATTCGGATCTGGCTGGCGTTCGAGCCGGTGGACATGCGGCTCTCGTTCGATGGGTTGGCGGGGCGCGTTGCAAACGATCGCCCGTCGCGGCGAACCCGCCACGCCAGCACTGTGCGCCGATGCTCACGGCTTCAGCCTGCACGCGGCGGTGCGCTGTGGCGCCGGTCAGAGCGCCAGGAACTCGACGCCTATGCCGCTATATCACCCGCCCCGCCATTGCCAACGAACGGCTCAAGCGCAATCGCCCCGGCCAGGTCGTGCTGCAACTGAAGAGTGCGTTCCGCGACGGCACCACCCACGTCGTCATGTCGCCGCTGGAATTCATGCAGCGCTTAGCCGCCTTGGTGCCGCGGCCACGCCTGCATCTGATCCGCTTCCACGGCGTGCTGGCGCCCAATGCCAGGCTGCGTGCCGCGATCGTTCCGGGTCCGCCGGAGAACACTAGCGAGCACGCAGCCGAACACGCGCATGGCGCACCGGCGCGTATGAGTTGGGCGCGCTTGCTCCGGCGCGTTTTCGACTTCGATATCGAGCATTGCCCGAACTGTGGCGGCGCCCTGAAGATCATTGCCGCCATCGAAGATCCGGCGGTGATCGCCAAAATCCTCACGCATCTGGGCTTGCCTGCGCGCGCGCCACCGCGCGCCCCGGCGCGCCCGCTGGCGTTGTTCCAGGCGGCCTGATCCCCAAGCCAAGACCGGTTCCGCAACACCGCTGACGACCCGACTCGGCCCGCACTCGCGCAAGCGGGCAAACTGTGTCGAAATCGGCGGCCTCGGGACGATGCAGGGCACGAAGGATCCCCGCGAGAGGGGAATTTTTGCCAAACACTCGTGCGATTGACCACCCGCTGGTCAGTGGATAGAGTTCGGGTTAGCGAAAAAGGGGGCTTAAATTTCCTATCCCCTCGGCCCGACGCGCGAAAAGAGGCAGGATTGAATTTCCTATCGTTCATTGCGGCTGCGCTCTCGCATTCGCGAGTGCTTTCGTGGTGCCGAAAAGGAGATCTCGAACGAGAAAGTATCCACACGGAACTTTTTTGACCTCAATCCATGTCTTTATCACGGAGTTCATGCGGACATGAAACTACAAGGCGAAATCATTGCGGAGGGGTTATTGTTCCCGGAGGGCCCCGTCGCCATGCCGGATGGCAGCATACTGGTCGTAGAACTGGCGCGTGGGCGCTTGACGCGGATCAATCCATTCGGCGGCATGGAGGTGGTCGCTGAGCTCGGCGGCGGCCCCAATGGTGCTGCGATCGGCCCTGATGGTCTTTGCTATGTTTGCAACAATGGGGGATTCACGTGGCGAACGGACGAAGGATTCACGAGGCCCACCGGAATCTCCACCGACTATACGGGCGGTTCGATACAGCGTGTGGACCTCAGCTCGGGCCGGGTAGAAACCTTATACCGGAGCAGCGCGGATATACAGTTAAGAGGCCCCAACGATATTGTTTTTGACAAAGCAGGCGGTTTTTGGTTTACCGATATGGG
>JANMUI010001043.1:0-2498 GCA_031391405.1 Betaproteobacteria bacterium | reverse complement strand
CGTGTCAGGTAGAGAGATGTTCATCGTGCTCATGGCTCAAGGTTAGGTGTTTTGGCAAAATTCGGCAAGTTATTGCCCCCCACTCACGCATTTGCCACCGGTCTTTTGGTGTCCGCAGAATCCCGAAGAGCTACCTCACCCCGCGCGTAGTAGAGTTCGCAGTCGTATCGCAGTATCTGGAGAAGCAGGATGTCCCAGTCAGAAAGTCCGAGCGTCCGCGTTCAGCGCGCCGTGCGCGGGCAGTTCGTGGTCAACGGCGAGGACTTCGATGTTCTGTACGCACCGTACAAGACGCTGCTCGAGGTGCTCCGTGAAGATCTCAAACTCACCGGCACCAAGCACGGCTGTGAGCTTGGCGAGTGTGGCGCCTGTGCCGTCCTGGTCGATGGTGCACCACTGCTATCGTGTCTCATGCTCGCGATCGAATCCGAAGGCCGCGCCGTCGAAACGGTTGAAGGCATGGCGCGCGGTCCGAACTTGCATCCGCTGCAAACCGCATTCGCCGATCTAGGCGCGGCACAGTGCGGCTATTGCACACCTGGCTTCCTGCTGACCGCCAAGGCGTTCCTCGCGAAAGAGCCTGCGCCAAGTCGTGAGCGCATCAAGGAAGCGCTGTCCGGCAACCTCTGCCGCTGCACCGGCTATCTGCAAATCTTCGAGGCGGTTGAAGAAGCCGCGCGGGTGCTGCGTGAAGAAGGAGCGCGATCATGAGCGCGCCGACGGGTGTAAAGAAGCGGTTCGACGTCATCGGGAAACCCAGGCGACGGGTAGACGGTCGCGCCAAGGTCACCGGTCTCACCCAATTCGCGGACGATCTCGTGTTGCCGCGCATGTTGCATTGCCGCTTGCTGCGATCGCCCCTGCCGCATGCAATGATCGAATCGATCGATGTGTCGCGTGCCGCGCAACATCCCGGCGTGCATCTTGTGTTGACCGGCAAGGACTTCCCGTATTCATTCGGCATCCTGCCGGTGACGCAAGACGAGTATCCACTGGCGCCCGACCACGTACGGTATGTCGGCGATCCGGTCGCCGCGGTGATCGCCCGTGATGAGCAGACCGCTACCGAGGCGCTTGAACTTATCGATGTGAAATACCGCCCGTTGAAGACGATCTCCTCGCCCGAGGAAGCGCTCAAGAATCCTGAGCCTCGCATTCACGATTATGGCGAGCAGGGCAACATCCATCGATTGCAGGCATTCGAATTCGGTGATGTCGATGAGGCGCTCGCCAACGCCGATCACGTCTTCGAGGATCTGTTTTTCTACGAAGGCAACACGCACCTCCCGATCGAGCAGCATGCGTCGGTCGCAACGGTCGATCCGGAAGGCAAGATTACGCTTTGGTCGAGCACGCAGGTGCCGCACTACGTGCATCGGTGTCTGGCCCGCGTGTTGAAGATTCCATCCGCGCACATTCGCGTGATTGCTTGCCCGAACGGTGGTGGGTTCGGCGGCAAATGCGATGTGTGCAATCACGAGATGGTGGTGGCCAAGGCCGCGCTCATGCTCGGGCGCCCGGTGGAGATCTGCCTCAACCGAGAAGAAGTGTTCTACATGCATCGCGGCCGGCATCCGGTGTTGATGAAGATGCGCACCGGCGTCACCAAAGAAGGCAAGCTCACCGGAATGCATCTGCAGACCTTGATCGACGGCGGCGGCTATGGATCGTACGGCGTTGCGAGCACGTTCTACACCGGTGCGTTGCAGACGGTGACCTACGATCTGCCGCGCTACAAGTTCGACGCCTGCCGCGTATTCACCAACAAGCCACCGTGCGGCCCCAAGCGTGGTCATGGCACGCCGCAGCCGCGCTTCGGCCAGGAAGTGCAGTTGGACAAGATCGCGGAGAAGCTCGGTATCGATCCCGCTGTTTTGCGCTTGAACATGGTGGCCAAGCCTGATTCGCTCACAGCCAACTGGTTGAAGATCGGCACGATCGGACTTGCCGAGTGCATTCGTCAGGTCGTCGAGCGCTCTGATTGGAAGGCCCGGCACAAGAAGCTGCCGTATGGACGCGGCGTGGGGATCGCCTGCGGTTCGTACCTGTGTGGCGCGGGACTGCCGATCTACTGGAACAAGATGCCGCATGCGGGCGTGCAGTTGCTGGCCGATCGCAGCGGACAGGTGACGGTGTTCTGTGGCGCGACCGAGATCGGCCAAGGCTCGGACGACGTGCTGGTAGCAATCGTCGCCGAAGTGCTTGGCATCGAGCCGTTCGATGTGCGCTGCGTCACCGGCGATACCGGCATCACGCCGGTCGATCTCGGTTCGTACTCAAGTCGCGTGACGGTGATGATGGGCAATGCCGCGATCCAGGCGGCTGAGCGCATTCGTGACCAGATTGCCGAAGCGGCCTCGGCTCAGCTTGGCGTCCGGCCCGATCTGCTGGTGTTCTCGCAAGGCCGCGTGTTCTTCTCTGAGGATCCCTCGAAGAGTCTCACCTTCCGTGAAGCGATCGGCTTTGCCGAGGAGAAGTTCGGCACCTTGGGTTCGGTG
>JANMUI010000934.1:0-1326 GCA_031391405.1 Betaproteobacteria bacterium | reverse complement strand
CGTGACCTCCTCGGGTTTGCCTTGCGCCAGCATGCGCCCGTGATCCAGCACCACGAGGCGATCCGCGAGACGGACCATCTCCTGCATCGAGTGCTCGATGATGACGATCGTCGCCCCATATTTGGCAAGCCGGTCGATGACGCCGAGCATGCGCTCGATCTCCTGGCTTCCAAGGCCGGCAAGTGTTTCATCCAGCAGCAGGAGCTGCGGACGCGATGCGAGTGCGCGCGCAAGCTCCATCAGACGCAGCTCGACATTCGTGAGTCCGCCCGCGAGCGCGGTGATCCGCTCGGCCATGCCCACACGCGCCAGCGCTTCGCTCGCGAGCGCGATGGCTTTCTCGTCATCGGATTCGGCGACGAACGCGCCGACGACCACATTCTGCAGCACGGTCATGCGTGAGAATGGACGCACCACCTGAAACGTACGGCCGATGCCACGCCGGCAAATTTCGTTCGGGCGCATGCCGACGAGATTCTCGTTGGCCCACATCACACGACCGGCATCGGGCGGTAGAAATCCGTTCAACAGGTTGAACAGCGTGGTCTTGCCGGCGCCGTTCGGGCCGATGATGCCCAGCACCTCGCCCTTGTGAACCTGGAAGCTCACATCCTCGACCGCCTTCAAGCCACCGAACGCCCGGGAGATGCCTTCCACCTTGAGCACGACATCCTTGCTCACTGTGCGATTCGCATGACCCGTCATGGCGGGCGGCAGGTGAACGGGCGCCGACACCACTGATGCAGCGGGACTACCCGCCGCTGCGGCACGGCGCTTTCGCAAGGCCTCGCGGATGTGGGGAACAATACCTTCCGGCGCGAGCAGGATGACGAGCACGATCGCGATACCAAACACGACGCCCTGGATGCCCGGAATCTTGTCGCCAAGCTCGGCATGCAGTACTTCGGCCAACGGAATCAGGATCGCCGATCCAACGACCGGCCCCCACACCGTCGCCACGCCACCGAACAACGTGACGATCAGCGCCTGCGCTGAAGTGAGCATGCCGAACACGCTCGGTGGGGTGACGATCAACAACACCACGGCATAGAAACCGCCCACACCAGCCGCGATCGCACCCGATACCATGATCGCGCGCATTTTCCAGGCCCAGGTGTTGATCCCGGCGGCTTCAGCGGCGGGTTCATTCTGCTTGATCGCGAGTAACGACAATCCGAACCGGGATCGTTCGATCTTGAGAGAAATCGCCATCGCCGCCACGAGCATCGTCAATGCGATGCCGACGTACCACCGATAATCCTTGAACTGCATGAACGCTGCGGGTGATTCGCGCTTCATCGGCAGCGAAACCTCTTGATAGCCGAG
>JANMUI010000922.1:0-22351 GCA_031391405.1 Betaproteobacteria bacterium | reverse complement strand
TTTTGACACGCTCGGCGTAACCCCCATCGAACTTGAAGATTATTTCGGTTTCGACGCTTTTGAGACATTCAATCTGCCTGACGGCCAGCAGTGGATCAAGTTCAAGGTCATGTCCGAGGACACGACGTCGAAGGCAGAACGCTCCGATCAAGCGGAGCCATCCGCCGCTGCGATGCCTTCCGGAGGGACATCGTTCAATCGACTCCTCGCACGCTTTCAGGCCCGTTGAACTGCCAAGTATGCAAGCCGCACACCATCTGACACGCAGCGTTCCGGCCATTCGCGCGATTGCGCTCCTCACTACGGTGTTGGTCGCGCCAGACGTCATTGGCCAGATCACGCCCATTCAGATGACGAGCCAACCCGGTCCCGGCGGCGCGCAGACCTATTCGATTCCAATACAAACGCTGCTGTTTTTCACCGCGCTTTCGTTCCTGCCTGCGGTCATTCTATTGATGACGAGCTTCACCCGGATCGTCATCGTTCTCTCCCTGCTTCGCCAGGCGCTTGGCACGCAGAATTCGCCACCCAATCAGGTGATCATCGGGCTCGCACTTTTTCTCACCCTCTTCGTCATGGCGCCGTCGCTCGAGAAAGTCTACGCGGAGGCCTATGTTCCACTTTCCGAGCAGAAGATCGACTTCAATGAGGCGCTCAATCGGGCCGCAAAGCCGATGAAGGCGTTCATGCTCCGACATACACGTGAGCCCGATCTCGCCTTGTTCATGAAACTCGCCAAGGCCGAGGCCGTTGCGACACCAGAAGAGGTACCGATCCGTGTCCTGGTTCCCGCGTTCGTCACGAGTGAGTTGAAGACGGCCTTTCAGATCGCATTCATCGTGTTCATTCCCTTCCTGATCATCGACATGGTGGTCGCCAGTGTGCTGATGTCGATGGGCATGATGATGCTCTCGCCTGTCCTCATATCGCTTCCGTTCAAGCTGATGCTGTTCGTTCTGGCCGACGGTTGGACATTGTTGATCGGCTCCCTTATCGCGAGTTTCGGAACGTGACGCCGCAGACCGTACTCACGATCGGCCAACAGGCTCTCGAGGTGATGCTGATAGTGTCCGCGCCGATGCTGCTTGCCGCGCTCCTGGTGGGCCTTGTGATCAGCGTTCTGCAGGCCGCGACACAGATCAACGAAATGACGCTTTCGTTCATCCCGAAATTGATCGCGATGGTGGCTGTCCTGGTGGTTGCCGGACCATGGATGCTGAGCGTCCTGGTCGACTACATCCGGCGACTATTCGAAAGCATACCGAGCGTCATCGGTTGAGTTTGCGCTCAACGCAATCATGATTGAAGTGAGCGGGGCGCAAATCGAGCAGTGGCTCGCGGCGTTCTTCTATCCGCTGGTTCGCATTCTTGCATTGGTAGCCAGTGCGCCCGTTCTCGGACACATGGGCGTTCCCCTTCGCATCAAAGTCGGGCTCGGATTCCTGATCACCATCGCAATCGCCCCGACACTGCCCGTTCCCGCCTACACGTTGGCAAGCCCCGCCGGAATTCTGCTGATCGCCTCCCAGATTCTCATTGGCGTCGCAATGGGATTCGCGCTTCGACTCGTGGTCTCCGCCATCGAGCTCGCCGGGGAGCTGATCGGAACGCAAATGGGCCTCAACTTCGCCGGTTTCTTCGACCCGCAAACGGCGAGTCAAGGTACGCCAATCGGGGCGTGGCTCGGTTTGCTTGGAACGCTGCTCCTCCTATGCGCCAATGGCCATCTGATCATCATTAGCGCACTCGCCGACAGCTTCAAGATCATCCCGATTCAACCGGACGCGATTGGCCTCACGAATTGGAAGAAGCTGATCCTGTTCGGCGCCGAGCTCTTTCGCATCGGTTTGTTCGTCGCATTGCCGGTGCTTGGCGCGATGCTCGTGTGCAACATCGCGCTAGGCGTTCTCGCCAGAGTCGCGCCTCAGCTCAATATTCTGGCGGTCGGATTCCCCGTCACGATTATGGTGGGATTCACCATGTTGCTAGCCACCCTGCCCTTCATCGTCGTCTTCTTGGACACAACGATCGCGCGGGCCCTGGAGATGGGCGCAGGAATCGTAAAGTAATACGTCCACATGCCACCGCTTTCGGTGGCATGTGGACGTTAGCGTTAATTTGCTTGGCCTTGGCGCGCGACGCACCAAGCCGGAATTGGGTGGCGAGCCTAACCCCCGGCACTTGCAGTAAGTAGCTGTGGCTGCTTCCTTCCGGACCTGACCAGATTCACCACGCTGCAATGCGGGGAGGCCCGCCATTGACGCCTGCTCAAACCACGCAGGAACATGAAGTGTATCAGCGCTGCCGATTTCCGAACCGGAATTTACTGGCCCTCCCCGTTTGCGGCACGCGTTGGCGCCAAGGAAAGCGGCTTGATCTTCTCTGGGAGCACGCGCCCCTTGTTGGCCCGGCTACCCACGTAGTGGGCGAAATCATCGCCTGCAACCCGTAGCTCCTTCTCCTTGCCGCCGCGTCCGGTGCCCTTGACCATGATGGCGCGTTTCGCGGTGACGGCGATCGCCATCATTTTTTCTCCCTTATCCAGTCCCATGATCACGACGCCCCGACCACGCGGTAGATAGCCGATTTCGTCGAGGTCGATCGCCAGCATGCGGCCACTCTCCGATACGGCTACCGCGTGGTTTCCGGACACCTCGTCAAAAACACACGGTGCGACGGACATGTCCCCTTCCTTCATGGACATGAAATCCCGACCAGCGCGACGGTTCGACACCATATCGCCAATTTTTGATACGAATCCGTAGCCACCCGTCGATGCAACCAGAACCGGTGTCTCAATTTTTCCGGCAAGGCATTGGACAATTCGCGCGCCTTCCTGCACCTCGACCAATGAAGCGGCAGGAGCGCCGTCACCACGCGCCGGTGGAAGGCTCGCCGCATCGACCGAGTACGCGCGGCCATTCGAATCGAGGAACACAACCGGATCGACGGTGCGGCACTCGATGAGAACCTGCAGTGCATCGCCTTCCTTGAAGGAGAGCGCACTGGCATCGATGCCGTGACCTTGTCGTGCTCGAATCCAACTATTCTTCGAGAATATGACGGTGATCGGATCATCGACGACGGGCGTTTCAACTTCGGCCTTCTCTGCTTCCTGGATCCGGGTGCGTCGCGCGTCACCGAACGCCTTCTGGTCCGCTTCGATTTCCGAAATCACGAGGTCATCCAACACGCCCTTGTTCCCGAGTATCTTCTCGAGGCCCTTCTGTTCTTTCTTCTGCTCCTTCAACTCTTGCTCGATCTTGATGTGCTCGAGTTTGGCGAGCATGCGAAGGCGCATGTCCAGAATGTCATCCGCCTGCCGCTCAGTCAGGTTGAACGCCTTGATGAGATCCGCCTTCGGATCATCGGCGGCTCGGATGATGCGGATCACCTTGTCCACATTCAAGAGGACGATCATCCGCCCATCGAGCACGTGGATACGATCCAACACCTTGGCGAGTCTGTGCTCTGTCCGCCGGGTAACGGTCTTCAGCCGGAACTCGACCCATTCGGCGAGGATCGATTTGAGATTCTTCCCGGTCGGGCGTCCGTCGAGACCCACCAGGACGAGATTGATCGGCGCATTCGATTCCATGCCGGTCTTGGCGAGCAGAAGATTGACGAACTCCGTCTCGTCGATCTTGGCGGTTTTCGGCTCGAACACCAGCCGCACCGGATGCGTGCGGTCGGACTCATCGCGCGCGCGATCGAGCATCGAGAGCATCAGCTGCTTTTCGCGCTGCTGATCGGGCGTGAGCGACTTTTTCCCGGCCTTCGGTTGCGGATTGGTGATGGCGTCGATCTCTTCCAACACCTTCTTTGCCGAAGCCCCTGGCGGCAATTCGTGGACCACGAGTTGCCACTGTCCGCGTGCGAGTCGTTCGATCTGGTAGCGCGCACGCACACGGATCGATCCGCGGCCGCTCGTGTACGCCTCGCGTATTTCCTCGCGCGAAGAAATGATCTGCCCGCCTCCCGGAAAATCCGGCCCCTTTATCTGGCGCATCAATGCCGCGATCGAAAGATTCGGATCACGAATCAAAGCAATCGCGGCGTTCGCGACTTCGTTAAGGTTGTGGCTTGGAATCTCCGTGGCCATGCCGACGGCAATCCCCGACGCGCCGTTCAGCAGAGCAACCGGGAGTCGAGCCGGCAGAATGGCGGGCTCTTCTGACGAACCGTCGTAATTCGGAATGTAGTCGACGGTGCCGCTATCCAGCTCAGCAAGCAAGACTTCGGCGAATTTTGTTAGGCGCGCCTCGGTATATCGCATAGCTGCGGGATCGTCGCCGTCCCGTGAGCCGAAGTTGCCCTCGCCGTCGACGAGCGGATACCGAAGCGTGAAGTCCTGGGCGAGGCGCACCAGCGCGTCGTATACAGATACATCACCGTGGGGATGAAATTTCCCGAGGACATCACCCACGACACGCGCGGACTTCTTGCGAGGCGTCCCGGCGCGTCCACCCATCTCCCACATCGCGTAAAGAATCCGGGCCTGCACCGGTTTCTGACCGTCACCGACGCGAGGAAGCGCCCGATCCTTGACCGTGGCGATCGCGTATTGCAGATATTGCGTCGAGGCGTATCGGCCGATCGGTAACGAATCGCCGTACTCACCTTGCAACGGTGCGAAATGCGGCGGCAGCCGCCCGCCATTTCCCGAGCCTTCGTTGCCCGTGTTCGAGGGTTTTCCGTCGCCTACTTTGGCACCACCATCGAACAGATCCGGTTGATCGTCCATTTCGCGCTGATCCCCTGCCACATCAACTGAAGTCGGCATCGACGAGATTGCCGAACGTTTCCATCCACTCGCGCCGAACCGGTGCGTTCTCGCGCGCCATCATCATGTTGAACACTTCAAGATCCTGGTCCACGCCGGCGTCCGCAAGCGTGACGGGAAGCATCCGCCGCGTATCCGGATTGAGCGTCGTCTCCCACAATTGCTCGGGACTCATTTCGCCCAGCCCCTTGAATCGGCTCACTGCCCAGGCATCGGCTTTCACACCTTCATCGACGAGCTTCTCTTCCATGCCCCGCAGTTCCTGTTGATCAAGCGCGTAGAGCTTGCGAGCAGGTTTGTTCTTCCCATGCGATGGCACGTCGATGCGAAACAACGGCGGCTGCGCGACATAGATATTCCCCGATTCGATCAGCTTCGAAAAATGGCGAAAGAAGAGCGTAAGGAGGAGCACTTGGATATGCGGGCCATCGACATCCGCATCCGCCAGAATAATGATGCGCTTGTATCTGAGTCCCGAAAGATCCGCCGCACCACCCAGCATGTGATGATCGACGCCGATCGCCAGGGCAATCGCTTCTATTTCCTTGTTCGCGTAGAGCGTGTCCGGATTGTCCTGCCACGTGTTCTTCGG
The DNA here is from genome assembly GCA_031391405.1 of Betaproteobacteria bacterium. Lineage (GTDB taxonomy): Bacteria > Pseudomonadota > Gammaproteobacteria > Burkholderiales > SG8-39 > SHXR01. Next base: position 16,976 of record JANMUI010000922.1, on the reverse strand, counting down.
CTTACCTTTGAGCGGAAGAATCGCCTGGAATTCCTTGTCGCGCGCCTGCTTGGCCGACCCGCCGGCGGAATCGCCTTCGACGATAAAGAGCTCATTGCGCTCCGGATCATCGCTTGCGCAGTCGGTCAATTTCCCCGGTAGAACCGCGACACCGGAGCTCTTGCGCCGCTCGACCTTTTGCGCTGCGCGCGTGCGCGCCATTGCTTGTCGCATGACAAGCTCGGCAATCCGCTTGCCTTCATCGACATGCTGCGAAAGCCATAGCTCGAACGGATCGCGCACCATCTGGCCGACCAGCTTTACGCCGTCGCGCGAAATCAGCTCGTTCTTGACCTGCCCTTTGAATTGCGGATCGAGCATCTTCACCGACAAGACGTAGCACGCGCGCGACCATACGTCTTCGGGCACGATCTTCAAACCGCGCTGCCCCATCGCGTGATGATCGATGAAATTCTTGATCGCGGTGTAGACGCCTTCGCGGAGCCCCGAAACATGCGTTCCGCCATGGCGCGTCGGAATCATGTTCACATACGACTCGGTGACCAGTTCACCCTCTGCAGCCCACGCGATCGCCCACATCGCGCCCTCGCCTTCCGCGAACGCATCGGACTCCGATTGCGCGGCGATGTACCGTTCACCTTCGAAAGTCGCGGCGACCGGATCGCTGCCGCTGATCGCTTCCGCGAAGTAGCCCTTGATTCCTTCGGGAAAGTGCCACGTCTGCGTCTCGATCTTTCCGCCCTTTTCTACGCCCAGCGTGAACTTCACGCCGGGGAGCAGCATGGCTTTTGCGCGCATCAGCACGGCAATTTCCGCGGGAACGATCTTAGGCGAGTCGAAGTATTTCGGATCAGGCCAGAAGCGAATCGATGTTCCCGATTCACGGGGCGGAACGGTCGCGATTTTCTTCAGCGGCTCCTTGACCTTGCCGTTGTCGGCGAACACGAGCCGATGCTTTGTGCCATCGCGCCGGACCTCAACCTCCAGGCGCAAGGCAAGCGCATTAGTGACGCAAATGCCGACGCCGTGCAGTCCGCCCGCAATGCGATACACAGCATCCTTATCGGTCTTGCGAAACTTGCCACCCGAATGGAGCGTGGTGAAGATGACCTGGACCGCAGGGACCTTCTTCTTGGGATGGATATCAGTGGGAATGCCGCGCCCGTCGTCTTCGACCCTTGCGGAACCATCCTCATAGAGCGTGACCGCGACGCTCGTGGCAAAGCCGGCCAAGCCTTCGTCGGCCGAGTTGTCGATGACTTCGACGAGCGCATGATTCGGGTTGACCGGATCCGTGTACATGCCCGGCCGATGCAGAATCGGCGACAGGTCTTCCAGGATCTCGATGTCTTCGGCGCTGTACGCCTGTCTACTTTTTGCCATGGCGGCATGCGATCAATCAGGGGAACGAAATCGCTGCGGCGCGGCAATCCGTCCACCTACAATAGGTAGTGGTATATCACTCCGCGGCCACAACAACGGTGAGGCATCATACGCTACCGCATTGCAAAAATCGAACTTGGGGGCCGCGCGGAAATGTGACCTGTGTCAGGGGGCTGAAAGACTGGAATCGTTCGCCCCGAGGCTGAGAGGTTCACGGTTCGCTCTGAGCCGGAGAGGTTCACGGTTCGCCCTGAGCCCGAGAGGTTCACCGTTCGCCCTGAGCCTGTCGAAGGGTGAACGCTGAAAATTGCCCAGCCCCATCGTCGTGAGCATTCCAACATACCAGCGTCACCCATCGACAGGCTCAGGGCGAACGGAGGCTCACAGGCGATCAATCACAACGTCGATGGAGAAATCGCCATACCCGCGAATGTGGGAAACCAAGGCGTTCAATGAGATCCCACCACGAGCTTCTCCCCGCCCCGATCGGCTCAAAAGCCGGCTCAGCGGGCGACAACGTCTCGCCGACGATGCTTGAACGATTGTCTTACCGTCTCCGCTTTGCCGACGCCTTCTTGGCCGGCGCTTTCTTCTTAGCCGCCAATTTCGCCTTGCTCGCCGGACGATCGGGAACGAACGCGATCACCTCGACCTCGATAAGCAGATCCGGATTCACCAGCGCCGTCACGCCGACCATCGTGCTCGCGGGAAATGGCTCCTCGCCCAGATATTCCCGACGTACGGCGCGGGCCGCGGCGGCCTTTTCCGGTGTGAGATTCACGACGTAGCTGACCAGCTTGACGACGTCTTTAAACGTTGCGCCCGCTGCTTTCAAGCAAGCGCCCAAATTCTCGTAGACCTGCTTCGCCTGTGCGCCGACGTCCCCGATCCCAACGATCTGGCCTTCCTTGTTGAACGCGATCTGACCTGACACGTAGATGGACGTTCCGCCAGTGACGGTGGACACATGGGAGTAGCCGGTTGGAACTGATAATGCTGACGGGTTGATCGCACGCCGTTTCATCGCGTTCTCCTGTGGTTCGCGCTATGTCATCGGTTCAGGACTGCCCTGCGGTAAAGGTGAATCCCGTCGCCTGAAACTCCTTGATGAGGCCCGGTCGAACAGCCTCGATTTCGTCTTTGGCTTTCGGCGAGAAGTCGATGTCATTCATGTCATGGACGCCGCCGGTGATGATCACCTGAAGGATTCCCTCCTCGATTCCGATATTCCGAAACGCGCGACATACCCCCGGCGGAACAGAGACGGTGTCGTACTGTTCGAGCAATAAGGATTCATCACCGGTGTCGTTCCAGGTGACTTCAAATCGCCCCTTCATCACCGTGAAGGTCTCGTAGGTCGCCTGATGCGCGTGCAAGCCGGGTCCCTGCCCTGGTGGACAGACAGCCATCGCCAATGTCATTCCACCGGCACCGCGAATGGGCGCGCCGGCATTGACCGGCGTGACGACGTTTTGCTCCAGCCCAATCACCGAGAGAATCTTTCTCGCATAGACGACATCACGCGCCTCGAGCGGAATCGTGGAGTTGGCCTGGATGGGCAGCGGCTGCAAGGCATTGAAACGCGATACGCGCTTTTTCATTTCTGCCGCCGAGATGCGAATCGTCTTCATCGAGATTTCCTCCTTCGCGATACCTGAATGTGAACTACGGTTCGAACGATAGTTTGGCTGATTGAACGAGCACGCGCCAGCCCGTGAGATCGTCGCGCAAGAATCGACCAAACATTTCCGGCGTGCCGGGCGTTACTTCAACGCCTTCGCGTTCCAACCGCTCGCGAAACTCCGCCATACCAAGCATCTTCTGTACTTCAGCGTTCAAGCGTGTCGCGCTAGCCGGCGCCATTCGTGCAGGCCCAACGATGCCCCAATAGTTGTTGACTTCGAAGCCAGGCACCCCCGCCTCACCCATCGTGGGGACCTCCGGCAGTATCGTGGCGCGTTTCGTCCCAGTGACCGCAAGGACTGCCACCTTGCCTTGTTTGAGGTGCGGGAGTGCACCCGAAATGGTGGTTGTCAGCATGGAAATCTGACCACCGATCAAGTCCGCCATTGCGGGCGCCATGCCCTTGTATGGAACATGCACGATGTCAGTGCCCGTCCGATGTTTGAACAATTCAAGCGCCAGATGGTTGACGCTTCCGGGCCCCGCCGAACCGTAGGTTAGTTTTCCCGGATGTGCCCTCGCCTGAGCGAGCAACTCGGCCATCGTCTTACTTTGCGTCCCGGCGCCGACAACCCAGACTAGGGGCCCCACCGCGATCGATGCAATGGGGCTGAATTGATTGACTGGATCGTAGGCGGGCTTCGCGGTGAGCGCCGGCACAGTCGTGAACGGCGAAGCAACGAATAACAGCGTGTACCCATCTGCCTCGGCCTTTGCAACGAAATCGGTGCCGATCGCGCCGCCTGCCCCGACGCGATTCTCGATGACGACGGGTTGACCGAGCTGTTCCGTCAGGCGCTGACCCACCAGGCGCGCAACCACATCCGTCCCGGCACCCGGCGGGAACGGCACAACGAGCCGAATCGGTTTCGCAGGATATTGCGCTTGCGCCAGAGAGCAGACGAGCGATGCAAGCGCGGCGCCGACAAATCGACTAAATATATTCGATCGAGACATCGTCGGACGCCGCGAGGTAATCCGCTTAGTCGAGAGGAATTGCTCGGTTCATTACGCGGCTTTGCGCACCGGTTGCGCGGCCGATAGAAGCCCGGCAGCGATCAGCGCTTGTCGAATCCGTTCGATTTCAGCGGCCGGGATCTTCATGAGCGGTGGGCGCACTACCGCTCGAGGCAATTTGCCCAACAGGACCAGCGCCTCCTTCATACGGTTATGCATATCGACCCACGGTTCCGAGTAGAACACCTCGACGGTGGGCATGATCCGATCGTGGAGCGCTCGGGCGGTCTTCAAATCATTGGCCTGAACGGCACGGAATAATTGCGCCTGCAAATCGGCAATGACAGAACCGCTGCCTGACAACAACCCGTTGCACCCCATCACCAGCGAGCTGAATAGCCAGGAACTGTGCGTCGACAACACGTTGACGACCGGGTTAAGCGACTGCAAGGCCCGAATTTGCCGGTCGGCCAACTGTGGGTTCGCACACCAGTCTTTGATAGCTCGAACCGTTGGAACTTTTTGGACGATTCGCATCAGTGTATCGATCGGATAGCCCTGCCCCCCCGACACCGGATACTGGAAGATGATGAGCGGCAGGTCGGTCACTTCGGCAACGCGACGGAAATGCTCGACCGCCATTTCCGGGCGCTGACCGAACGCGAAGATTCCCGAAGGAAACACGAGAAGCGCCGACGATCCACCGGCTGCTGCCATCTTCGCGATGCGTTGGGCTTCGAAGCTCCCTTCGGCGTATATCCCATGCACGATCGGCGTTCGTTGCCCGATTTCGTCTTGCGTGATATCGAGGACGCGCTTTTGCTCGTCAAATGTACACGTTGCAACCTCCGATGCATGGGCATTGATCGTGACTGCCGTGACGCCCTCGACCGACGCCACGTCGCGCAGATGCGCCCGGTAACTTGGCTCGTCAATGGAAAAATCATCGAAAAACGGCAACAGACACGCGGGAATGACGCCGTGGGGGATGTATGTGGTATGGCGCGGCATAGGGGTTTCCTCGGAAGCAATTGGATCGATCTCGAAGTTTAGCCCTAAACCCCGATTGACCCTACGGGGACGCCCCTTGCGGCCGCGCCCATCGTTCATACAGATCCCCACGCCCGAATATGCCACCGGTGATCGTGCGACTTTCGCACGGATTTCGCGACATTCTTTTCGTTGTGGGCGCTCCGTTCGCCGGCTGCCGCATCTCCCATTCACGGCGGTGGCGTATTCTCGACGAGGTCATGACCGGCGTGCACAAACGCATGTCGAAGTTGAGCGCCGATCGCGGACCGTTAGCGTCCCCGGACCGCACCGGCCCCTCACGAAGCGGATCCTCCCGAAAATCAAAATGAATTCCGACCCCTCCTTATTGCACGGGCTGTTGTTCTCGACCGCGAGCGCCCATGGTTCGCGCCCCGCCCTGACCTACGCCGGCGAAACGTTGTCGTACGACGAGCTCACGAATCGAACCCATCGGCTGGGCGCAGCACTTGTCGACTTGGGCCTCGAACGCTCCGCACGCGTTGCGATCTATTTGGAAAAGCGCTTCGAGATGGTGATCGGCTGCTTTGGCGCGGCCGCCGCAGGTGGCGTGTTCGTACCGATCAATCCGATCCTCAAGCCCGATCAAGTCGCGTACATCATGCGCGATTGCAACGTCAAGATTCTGATTACCTCGTCCGAGCGACTGAGCATCCTCGCAGAGGCGCTGCCGCAATGCCCGGATCTTCGGCATGTCGTCGTTGTTGGCTCCGCTGCGACGCCTAGCGCTGCGTTGGTGAAAACGCACGCGTGGTCCGAGATCATGCAAAGCAAGTCGGACCGTGTTCATCGTGTGATCGACACCGACGTGCTGTCCATCCTTTACACGTCAGGCAGCACCGGCAAACCCAAGGGCGTTGTCCTGTCGCACCGAAATATGGTCGCTGGTGCGCGAAGCGTTGCCCAATACCTCGAGAATCGCCCCGACGATTCGCTCGTTGCCGCGCTCCCGTTATCGTTCGACGCGGGCTTCAGTCAGCTCACCACGGCATTCTCCGTCGGAGCGCGCGTCGTGCTGCTCAACTATCTTATGCCGCGCGACGTTGTGAACACGCTGGTAAAGGAGCGCATTACCGGGATCACGGCCGTTCCCCCGCTATATATCCAGATGTCGCAACTCGAATGGCCAGCGACGGTTACCGATCATCTTCGGTATTTTGCGAACACGGGCGGACGCATGCCGTTCGAAACGCTCAAGCGCCTGCGCACGCTCCTTCCTCGAACCAAGCCGTTCCTTATGTATGGGCTTACGGAGGCATTCCGATCGACGTATCTGCCTCCTGAAGAAGTGGATCGGCGGCCCGATTCGATCGGCAAAGCGATCCCCAATGCGGAGATTCTCGTTTTGCGCGAGGACGGCACGCACTGCGCGCCAAACGAACCCGGTGAGTTGGTCCATCGCGGTGCGCTGGTCGGCATGGGCTACTGGAACGACCCGGAGAAAACGGCTGAGCGCTACAAGCCCGTGCCGGGACGCGAATCAGGACTCGTCTTTCCGGAAATGGCCGTGTTCTCTGGCGATAACGTCCGGATGGACGAAGAAGGTTTTCTCTATTTCATCGGCCGGCGCGATGAAATGATCAAGACCTCCGGTTACCGGGTGAGCCCAACCGAAATCGAGGAAGTTATTTACGCGACGCAAATGGTCGGTGAGTTGGCTGCGTTCGGGGTATCCCACCCGACGCTGGGTCAAGCCATCGTTGTCATCGCCACGCCAAAGCCCGGCGAATCGCTCGACGGCGCGTCACTTCTTGCAACCTGCCGGGATCGTCTGCCGGCCTACATGATCCCTGCAAAGATCGATGTTCGCGATGGTCCACTGCCACGCAATCCAAACGGCAAGATCGACCGAAAGCTCCTCTCTGGTGAGTTCCAGGGCATGTTCGAGAAAGTCCCGGCATGAGCGGACCGGTGCCCCAGCACGCACCCATTGAGCACTTCGCCGTCGAGAACGACTGTCTAGTGATCGGCGGTGTGAACGTCAAAGATCTTGCAGCACGTGTTGGTCAGACACCCTTCTATGCATACGATCGGCAAGTCATTGATCGCCGGGTCACCGCGTTACGCGCCGCCATGCCAGCGGCAGCAAAGCTTCACTACGCGATGAAGGCGAACCCAATGCCGGCGGTCGTGTCGCATATTGCACGGAGGGTCGACGGAATCGACGTAGCCTCGGGCCGGGAGCTGCGCGTCGCGCTAGACGCTGGTACGGACCCGTACGAAATCAGCTTCGCCGGGCCGGGGAAATCTGTCGCTGAGCTCGAGCAAGCGGTCGCCGCGCGCATTCTCCTAAACATCGAATCCCGCCGCGAGATTGAGCTGCTCTCGGCGATCGGTCGTGCGATGAACGTCAGACCGCGCGTCGCAGTGCGCGTAAATCCCGATTTCGAGCTGAAGTCGGCAGGCATGCGCATGGGCGGCGGTCCCAAACAGTTCGGTATCGATGCGGAGGAAGTGCCTGCCGTCCTGAAGGAAATTGGTGCGCGAAACCTTGGGTTCGAGGGCTTTCACATTTTCTGGGGCTCGCAGAATCTGCGCGCGGATGCGATCTGTGACGCACAGCAGAAGTCGTTCGAGCTCGCGCTGTCACTGGCAAAGGAAGCACCACGACCCGTTCGCGTTCTGAACATCGGAGGCGGCCTTGGCATCCCCTATTTTCCGGGCGAGCAGCCGTTGGATCTGCAACCGATCGGGGAAAACGTGCAAGCCTTGGTCGCTCGGGCCGAGAAAGAGCTTCCCAACGCGTCCCTCGTTATCGAACTGGGGCGCTACCTGGTCGGTGAAGCCGGCGTCTATATCTGCAAGGTGATCGATCGCAAAATCTCACGCGGGCACGTATTCCTCGTGACCGACGGCGGCCTGCATCACCACCTCGCCGCATCGGGAAATTTCGGGCAAGTGATCCGAAAGAACTATCCGGTCGCAATCGCCACCAAGATGCGCGGAGCCCGTCGCGAGATCGCGTCGGTGGTCGGCCCGTTATGCACCCCGCTCGATCTCCTCGCGGATCGTATGGATCTCGCGGAGGCCGAACCAGGTGATCTCGTTGCCGTGTTTCAGTCTGGCGCGTATGGATTGACAGCCAGTCCGAGCGGGTTTCTGAGTCATCCGGCGGCGGTTGAAGTGCTTCTCTAAGGATCATTGACGAAGATCTTCCGCGTTTCTTCGACCGAACCGGCGCGCGCACGCGGCGGCCGCCGAGCAACATAAGCCTGATCGAAAAAGCAATCTCGAACCGATCGACGAACGCTGCAAGTTTGCCGCGCATCCATCGGTAAAAGTCGACACTCGGTTGCCAGATGCCGACGGTTCGTCACAGCAAGTGCGGTTATTGTCGAATCGGTGCCGAGTGCCTAACCCAAATCCCCTTTCCATTCGTGTTTTTACCTGCCCGGATTCGCCAAGAAGGATTCGCGAGAAACCGAAGACGGCTGATGGTGGCCAACGTCTTTCTTGAGTATTTCGGTCGGCCCGGAAAGCAACGCCGCACGGCTCCCCAGAACATCAAAATGCGTGACGACTCCCTCAATGCTTGAGTTCTCTCCAGTCCGAGACGGCCGCGTGAACTCGGTTCTCTTGCTTGGTGCGCATTGCGACGACATCGAGATCGGCTGTGGCGGCACACTTCTCAAGTTGGTTCAGCGATACCCACAAGCCGAATTCATGTGGATCACGTTCAGCTCCAATACCGAACGCGCCGCAGAGACCAGAAGCGCGGCGGCTACACTATTGTCTGAAGCTGTACGCAAGTCGGTAAGAATCGAATCGTTCCCGGAGAGCGCGCTTTCGACCGCAATTGCAGACATCAAGCGCTACTTCGAGGAAATCAAAAAAACGACCTCTCCGGATCTGATCTTCACCCACTATCGCAATGATCTCCATCAAGATCACCGCCTCGTGAATGAATTGACGTGGAACACATTCCGCGACCACACGATTCTCGAATACGAGATTCCGAAATTCGACGGTGACCTGGGCAACCCCAACATATTCGTGCCGCTGTCTACGAGCGATTTGAACCGCAAGATCGCACTACTGCTCGAGTCGTTCCCGTCGCAGCATTCGCGTTCGTGGTTCACGCGGTCCACATTCGAAGCGATCGCCAGGTTGCGCGGTATCGAATGCAACGCCCCGGACGGTCACGCCGAGGCATTCTATGGACGCAAGCTCGCTCTCAGTTTTTGACCCCATTCGACTCATTCAGGAAATTCCATGGACCGTAAGGCGATTCCCTCGCTCGAAGAGATCTTGAACACCGACCTTTCCTATATCTGCGCCAATCTGGGGGAAGAATTCGGGCGGATGGCTGGGAAGAAACTCTTGATCACTGGCGGCGCCGGCTTTCTCGGCTACTACCTTGTCCAGGCGGCCTTGTACTTCAACAATCATGCTGGGAAGAAGAATCCGATCAGCGTCACTGTCTGGGACAGTTTCATTCGCGGTACGCCCAGATGGCTCATGAATCTTGGCGCAACACCAAATCTTCTGATCGAGCGAAGGGATCTCATCGAGCCGTTGCCGCAGCCCATGCCCGATTTCCAATGGATTATTCACGCCGCAGGAATCGCCTCACCGCCTTTCTATCGCAAGCATCCCATCAAGACCATCGATGCGAACATCAACGGGCTCCGCAACCTTCTCGACTACAGCGTTGCGCAATCCAGTCGCGGCAAACCGATAGAAGGATTCCTGTTCTATTCGTCGAGTGAAATATACGGTGATCCGAGCGACGATGCGATCCCCACGTCCGAGGACTACCGTGGTCTCGTTTCTTGCACCGGTCCGCGCGCGTGCTACGACGAGTCGAAGCGATTCGGCGAGACGCTTTGCGTCGTGTTCGCCCAACAACATGGCATACCAACGCGGATGGCACGCCCATTCAACAACTATGGCCCCGGACTCAAAATAACCGACAAGCGCGTGATCTCCGACTTCGCAAGTGAGGTCATGGCCGGAAGCGACATCGTGATGTGGTCCGACGGTAGTCCGACGCGCACGTTCTGCTATTCAGCGGACTCGATCAGCGGCTACTACAAAGTGCTGGTGAACGGCCGCGACGGGGAACCATACAACGTCGGCACCGAACATCCCGAGATTTCAATGGCCAACTTGGCGCAGCGCGTAATCGACACCGCAGGCACGCTATTCGGGTATCGCGGGAAGCTCGTGCACAAGGCGAATCCGGAAGCCGATTACCTGGTCGACAATCCAAGTCGCCGCTGCCCTGACATAAGGAAATCCCGCATCGAGCTCGGATACAACCCGGGAATTCTCATTGAAGAAGGCCTCCGGCGCTCGCTCATTTGGTACCACCACAATCGCGAAGCAGAGGAGGCTTGATGCGTATCAGCGTCGTTGGTACCGGGTATGTGGGCCTCGTCTCGGGTGCGTGTTTCGCGGAAATCGGCCATTCGTGCATTTGCGTCGATATCGATTCATCAAAGGTGGCGCTCATCAACCGCGGTGAAGCACCGATTCATGAAAACGGCCTTGATGCACTTCTAGCGCGCCACGTAGGTACGCGGCTTTCGGCCACGGTCGATCTTCGCAAAGCCGTGCTTGAAACCGACATCACGTTTATCGCGGTCGGCACGCCATTCGATGGCCAGCGCATCGATCTGACCTTTATCCGCGAGGCAGCCCGCCAAATCGGCGTCGCGCTCCGTGACAAGCTCGGGTACCACGTCGTCGTGGTGAAGAGCACGGTAGTGCCCGGAACGACCGACGACGTTGTCCTGCCAACGCTCCAGGAGGCCTCGGGTAAGCGTGCGGGCATTGATTTCGGCGTCGGCATGAATCCTGAGTTCCTCACCGAGGGTGTTGCGGTAGCGGACTTCATGCAACCGGATCGCATCGTACTTGGAGGCATCGATAAGCGAACGATCGATACACAGCGAGGGGTATATGCGGCGTTCTCTGACACCCCGACGCTTGAGACGAACAATAAGACCGCGGAAATGATCAAGTACACATCGAATTCGGTCCTGGCGACGTTGATCTCGTTCTCCAATGAAATCGGCAACGTATGCACCGCGCTGGGCGGTGTCGATGTTGCCGACGTGATGCGTGGAGTACACTTGGCGCGCTACTTCTCACCGAAAGGAAGCGACGGTTCGCGCGTTACCGCGCCGATCACGTCGTTCCTCTGGGCTGGATGCGGATACGGCGGCAGTTGCCTGCCGAAGGACACGAAAGCACTCTCGGCGCACGCGGCCGCACACGGACAGAACATGCCGCTGCTCGAAGCCGTTATCGAGACCAACCGTACGCAGCCCTCGCGTATCGTCGCCCTCCTCGCCAAGCGTTTCGCGACACTCGCCGGTCTGCGGGTTGCGGTGCTCGGTCTGGCTTTCAAGGAAGATACCGACGACATGCGCGAATCGCCTGCAATCCCCATCATTCAAATGCTTCTTGAGGGTGGTGCTTTGATCTCTGCGTACGATCCGATTGCCATCGGCGCGGCGCGCGCAATATTGCCGCCCAAGGTGCAATTTTCCGATTCACTGTTGGCCGCGATCGAGGGGGTCAAAGCTGTGTTGGTGCTCACGCGTTGGGATGAGTTCAAAGAGCTTCCCGACATTTTGGCGCGCCGCGCCGATGCTCCGTTCGTGATTGACGGACGTCGCATGCTGGACCGCGCAACTGTAAAGGACTACGCCGGCATCGGTGCCTGACCTGCGTAAGTGGACGGAGACCTCGATCAATGAAAGTTGTACTGTTTTGCGGCGGCCTGGGAACCAGGCTTCGCGAGCACTCTGAAACGATTCCGAAATCGCTCGTAACGGTCGGATATCGTCCGATTATCTGGCATTTGATGCGCTACTACGCGCATTACGGACACAAGGACTTCGTCCTGGCGCTTGGCTATCGCGGCGAGATGATACGCGAGTATTTCCTCAACTACCAAGAGTGCATGACGAACGATTTCGTGCTCTCAGGCGGTGGCCGCAACGTCGAGCTGATGACGAGCGACATCTCCGACTGGCGAATCACGTTCGTCGATACCGGCCTCCATTCCAATCTTGGCCAGCGGCTGTTGCGAGTAAGAAAATATCTGCTGGATGAGCCGATGTTTCTCGCGAACTACTCGGATGGCATTACCGACATGCCATTGGGCGACTACATATCTGCGTTCGAGAAACGTAGCGCGGTCGGTGGATTCGCAGCAGTACGCGCTGCCCAAAGCTTTCACGCGGTGCGTTCCGACGAGTCCGGGATGGTGGAATCTCTTGCGCCCGTGACTGCATCCGACTATTGGGTCAACGGCGGTTTTTTCTGCCTTCGACAAGAGATTTTCGATCACCTGAACGAGGGCGAGGAATTGGTGGAGCAGCCGTTCCGGCGACTGATCGAGAAGCGTCAGTTGTGGTCGTACCGATATCAGGGATTCTGGGCGGCCATGGATACGTTCAAGGACAAGATCACGCTTGATCGGATGGAAGCGCGTGGCGATCGCCCGTGGATGGTTTGGGAGAACGGGCGCGATCAGGCACGCTCGAAGGGATAGCAGCCCGAAGCCGGCCGTATGAGAATAACCCAATCAAGGAAGTCACGACATGACTGCAAAGATCGCAATTCTCGGCGCCGGAATGGCCGGACTTGGCGCGGCCTACAAGCTTAGATTGGAGAGTCGTAGCGGGACTATTTTCGAGAAGAATGTATACCCCGGTGGACATACGATGTCTCACCATCGGGACGGATTTATCTTCGATGAAGGACCGCACGTGTCCTTCACTAAGAAGGAGCGTATTCAGAATCTTTTCAAGTCGGCGATTGGAGGAGATTTTCTGAATGTCGACGCGTACATCGACAACTACTGGCAGGGCCACTGGATCCGCCATCCGGTCGTCACTAACATGCACGGCCTGCCGGAGGCAACCGTCATCGACTGCATTCGCGACTACGTCGAAGCGAGGAAGGTCTCCCAACCGACGATAACCAACTACGAGGAGTGGCTCGTATCGAGCTACGGCCAAGCGTACGCCAAGACCTTTCCGATGCGGTACACGTGGAAGTATCACACGACGACCGCAAGCAATATGAGCACCGATTGGGTCGGTCCTCGTCTTTACCAGGCGAGCCTCGATGAATTGCTCCGCGGCGCGCTCACACCGCACAGTCCGAATATTCACTATGTTCAGGATTACCGTTATCCGAAACATAACGGCTTCGTCGCCTTCCTGAAGGGCCTGATCGGTGATTCGGAAATCGCCCTCACGCACGAAGTAACAGGCGTTGATGCTCGCCAACGCCAACTACGATTTCGAAACGGCAAGGTAACACCCTACAGCGGTCTGGTTTCGTCCTTGCCGCTACCGGACTTGATACCCATGATCGATGGGGCGCCCACCGAAGTGCTTGATGCCGCGAAGCGACTTGCCTGCACAACCCTGGTCCTGGTCAATCTCGGGATCAACCGTCCGGATATTTCGAAAGCAAGCTGGACATATTTCTACGACGAAGAGTTTCCGTTCAGCCGTGTGAGCTTTCCTCGCACGTTCTCTCCGCATGTCGTCCCTCAGGGCACGGGCAGCATTCAGGCGGAAGTCTATTTCTCGAAAAAGTATCGGCCCCTGACCGCTTCGCCGGAAACCCTGATCGATCCGGTGATTAACGGATTGGAGCGCTGCGGAATCATCCGAGGCGATGATCGCATCTTGTTCAAGGAAGCCATGTTGGTTCCCTATGCAAACATCATCTTCGATCTTGAGCGTGCAGGTGCGTTGAAGATCGTGCATGGCTACCTCGATGATCTTGAAATCGGTTACTGCGGCCGCTACGGAGACTGGGGTTACACATGGACAGATGAAGCGTTCGAGAGCGGAGAACGAGCGGTAGATCGCGTGCTGTCAAAAATGGTCCGGTAAGCTACGATCCCGCCAAAATGCCAAGAGTAAGCATCGCTATCCCGACCTACAACTGCGAAGGCTACATTACGCGGTCGATCGACTCATTGCGCTGACGACATGGTTCTTGGCCGTGCACCTGCTGACTAAGGCTAAGCCGGTACGACCGATGATGGGTGGCCACGCGTTTGCGGCCCACCAAAGCCCTCTAGCTGCAGCATGCGGCTGCCAGCAATCGGGGTGGTCCAGGTACAGCCGGTGGATGCGGCGTATCAACGGCTTCATCCCCGGCCGACACGCAGCCGTGGCCCCGACGCGAACACACTCGTGGCGCGTGCCGACAGTTGATTCTTCCACCTCCGTAATCGCGAGCGCAGCGGCGCCGGCCGCAGGGCCGTGGTACGGTGCCGGGCGCAGGTATGTAGCCGCCTGCGCGATGACAGCAGCACATGGGCGCAGTTGCGCGCACGCCATTGGGGCGATGAAAAAGTTCCCCTTAAGACCGCAATGTCTATCACGCGCCAATCGATATCTGCTCTGAAGTGGGCCACTGCTGCCAAGGTGGTAATTCAGATTGCGAGCTGGGCCGGAACGCTCGTCGTCATCAGACTGCTCACTCCGCTGGACTATGGGCTAATGGCCAAGGTTGCGGTGGTGTGCTCTATCGCGGGAGTCATCGCCGAGCTCGGCCTTGGTGCCGCAATCGTGCGCTCGACCGAAATCGCTGGCGACGACCTGCGCAAGATCTATGGGCTGTCGCTGCTCTTCGGCGCTGGCATTACCGCGGCGGTCGCCGCCGCAGCGCCGCTCTTTGCGTGGCTGTTCCAGGAGCCCCAGCTCACCTGGCCAATCGCCGCTGCAGCCCTGCAAGTCATGATCGGCGCCGTCTCCATCATCCCCAGCGCTCTGGCGAATCGCGAACTCTCGTTCCGCCGCTTGGCAACGGTCGATGTCGCAGCCGGCATCACCAGCATCGCCGCCACTTTGCTTCTCGCCCTGCTCGGTGTGGGCGTGTGGGCCCTTGTGGTGGGCACCATCTTCGGATCCGTCGTGCGCAGCGCCTCGTTGCTCGCGCTCGGTCCGCGTGTTCGGCCGCTCTTCTCATTTCGTGGCATTGGTGAGCACCTCAAGTTCGGCCTCACACTGGTCGGCAACCGGGTGAGCTACTTTGTTGTGATTCAGTCGGACGTCCTGATCGGCAGCGCCTTCCTGACGACCACCGAAATCGGCCAGTACTCCGTGGCGTTGCAGCTGGCGACACTGCCGTTGTCGAAGTTAATGGGCACGGTCAACGAAGTCTTGTTGCCTGCGATGGCACGGCTGCAAGGAGATCGGGCGAGTGTGCGCAACGCTGCGGTGAAATCCATCGGCCTCATGTCTTTGCTTGCGTTCCCGACGCTTTGGGGGATCTCGGCGGTCGCGCCGGAACTCGTGCAAGTTCTGTTTAGCGAGCGTTGGCTGCCGATCGTTCCGGCGCTGGTCATCCTGCCGCTTATAGGGCCGATTCGCATGGTCTTCAGCCTCGTGTTCACGACCTCGCTAGCGCTGGGCAATCGCCAGCTTGACCTGCGAAACACGATTGCCAACTTTGCACTGGTTCCCACAGGGTTCTTTATCGGGGCCCATTGGGGGCTCGTCGGTCTTTGCTCGGCATGGCTAGTCTCTCTTCCTCTTGCCTACGCGTTCAACGTACCGGCCGTGCTGCGTTCGATCGGCGTTCGTGCGCGTGACCTCGTGATGGAGTGCGGTCCGCCAGCGCTTGCCGCCAGCGCCATGTACGCCGCGATCGCGGGGCTTCGCCCGACACTGATGCAGCAGCCGGCTATCGCGGCGCTCTGCACGCTGTCTGCAGTTGGGGCCTTGGTCTACTTCGTGGCCATAGGGCTCGTTTCCCGCCGCCACCTTGTCATTGCCAAGAGTTTCGCCCGCTCATTGATCGCCGGGGCCGGGCCAGAGAGGTGAGCGATTTCCGCAGTGGCAAGTAGCATGTTCACCCGTCGCGAGGGCGATTCCGTCCCGGATAGTCATGCAGGCTGAGGTAGCGAGTGCGATCCCCATCGGGATCTTGAACAAACGATCCCTTCGGGGGAGTCTTCGGTTGTCGAAGCCAAGAGACCACCGAAGTGCGCCACGCCTTGATTCAAAGCTCGAAGTTTTGCCTGCTGCTGGTGAGCATCGACCAGGAGCGCCCCGAGGAAACGCGCGCGGGCGGTTGCCCCTGCGGGGGCGTGCTGCACCGCGCCGACTACCCGCGTAAGCCGCGCGGATGCCCGATGAGATTCGCGATCAGTTCGAGTCGCGCGTCAGTTTCTGCTGCAACCTGTGTCGTCGTCGCCTCACCGCTGCGTCGGTGCGTTTCCTGGGCCGGCGCGTTGACCCGCGTTCTTGCACGATCGATCGGCACTGAGTGCTTGCCCCAGAAATATCGACAACGTTTCGGTCGGCGGGAACAGTCGTTCCCGATGCCGGGGCAACACCGGGTCGACCTCGCTCAACATTTGCGGACCGGTCAGCAGGTTGATGTAAGTGCCATTCTGGGCTGTCCCCTATTATCTCGTCAGCACGAGCGACAGCCACGGCACATACGTCACCACTACCAGCGCGAGGATCGTGACGATGATGAACGGCACGAGCCCTGGATAGATGCTCGATAGCGGTGCTCGGGTCAGTGCTTGGGTGACGAAGATATTCAAGCCGAATGGCGGGGTGAACATGCCGATGGCCAGATTCATCGACATGACGATGCCAAAATGGATCAGGTCGATGCCGTATGCCTTGCAGATCGGAACCAGGAGCGGCGTCAGCACCAGGATCGCCGATCCCGGGTCGATGAAGCAGCCTACGATCAGCAGGAACACGTTGATCAGGGCGAGCGCCATGATCGGTGAGCTGATCATCGATTGCAGCGTTATGACCGCCTTTTGCGCTACGCCATTCACTGTCAGGAGCCATGAAAACACGCCCGCCGCCGCGAAAATCACATGGATCTGCGCGGTGAGCACCATCGAGCTCACCGCGACGTTCCAAAGCTGCTTCCAGGTGATCTCGCGATAGATG
>JANMUI010000858.1:0-8100 GCA_031391405.1 Betaproteobacteria bacterium | reverse complement strand
TCTGTCCCCCATTTTCCTGTCCCCCATTTTCATTGGCGGCAACCCGCTTGCCGTTGACATAGACGAATGACGGACGCATTTCCCGAAGATCCGGCAGCACCACCAGATCCGCGCGTCGCCCGGCCGCGACCCACCCCAGGTTATCGCGC
The DNA here is from genome assembly GCA_031391405.1 of Betaproteobacteria bacterium. GTDB lineage: Bacteria > Pseudomonadota > Gammaproteobacteria > Burkholderiales > SG8-39 > SHXR01. Next base: position 7,951 of record JANMUI010000858.1, on the reverse strand, counting down.
TTCAGGCGATAGGCATTGTTGATCGTGGCGCATCGGATTGCCTGCAGCGGATCGAGCCCATAACGCACCAGGCGCCGCAGCACGTCGTTGACGCCACCCTGCTCCACGAGGTATTCGGGAAACACATCGTCGGTGCACACCGTCAGATTCGTCGGGACCACCGGCAAGGTCTTGAGCGCTTTGACGACGCCGGGGAGCAGATAGTCATGCGAGCCGCGCAGCTCAACTGTCATTCCGGCGCGCAGTTTTTCGAGCGCGTCCTCGCCGGATACGATCTCATGATCAGCGGTAATCCCTGCGGCGAGATACGCCTGCAGCGCCTCACCCGACAATCCGCGCGCATGTCCCTCGATGATCTTGCCGCTCCCCAGTGCTTCGGCGAGGATGCCGATCATGCGCGGCTTGGCCTCCAGCACGGCGCGCATGTCCATGACTTCGGCCAAGCCGGCGACCTCGGGCCATGACAAGAGCTCGCGTATCTCGGATTGGCCGAAATCGGCGCCCGATCGTTCGAGTCCCGGTGCAGCGGGAACGCAGGACGACGCTTGCACGATGAACCGCAGCGGCAGCCCGCGTGAAGCCGCGATCACGTAACGAACACCGTCCATCCCGAGGACGTTCGCCAGTTCGTGCGGATCGCAGAATATCGTCGTCGTACCCTGCGGCACCACGACCGAAGCATAGTGATGCGGCAACATGTGCGAGCTCTCGAAGTGCACGTGTCCGTCGATGAATCCTGGTGCGATGTAGTGCCCCGCCACATCGTGCGTGGTATGCGCGTCGTGAAAACGTCCGCGCGGATGCACGCTTGCAATCAGTGGCCCGACCAATCCGACATCGGCATCGCGCAACTCCAACGTCGCGACATCGATCACGGTCCCACCGACCAGCAGCACATCATAGGGCGCGCGGCCCTGCGCGGCCTCGATGGCGCGCGTTCGCGTGGCGATGTCGATGACGTCGATGGACGTCATTTCACGATTCACCGTTCGCGACTTTCAAGTCACTCAGCCCTGATGTTCCCCGCCTTGACAATAGCCGAAAACTTGCTGTGCTCCGCTGCCAGAAAGGTCGCGAACGCAGCCGCTCCCAATCCGAGCGTACGCATTCCGAAATTCGCGAGCTTCTGCTGCAACTCGCCGTCCTTGAGTACCTCCGCAAGCTCGTTTTGCACACGCGCCGTCACGGCCTGATCAACCTTCGCCGGCGCGAAGATCCCGAACCACACCGTGACGTCGACACCTTTGGTATCGGGATGCTCGGCCATGCTCGGCACGTTGGGAAGCGCCTGCGAACGCTGCGGTTCGGTGACCGCGAATGCCTTCACCTTGCCCGAGCGGATTTGTTCGCTCGTAAGCGGGATCGGCAACATGGCAAGATCGATTTGCCCACCCATTACATCGGTGACGATTTGCGCACCGACTTTGTACGGGACGTGCGTCATCTGCACTTTCGCCTGCTGATTAACCATCTCACCCGCGACATGCAGCGAAGTTCCAACGCCCGATGTCGCATAGTTGAGCTTGCCCGGCTGGGCACGCATGAGCTTCAGCAGCTCATCGAGCGTGTTCGCGGAAAGAGAAGGTTTGCCGACCAGTACCAGCGGTGCGCTCGCGAGCAAGATCACCGGCTTGAAGTCGGTGAGCCCATCGTACTTCACGATCGAAGGCGACACGAGCTTGGCGATGACGATGGTGCTCTCGACCGAGAGGAGTAGCGTGTACCCGTCGGGCGCCGCGCGCGCGGCCTTCTCGGTGCCGATCACCCCGCCCGCACCCACCACATTGTCGATCACGATTATCTGACCAAGACGCTTGCCGAGCTCCGGTGCGATCCAACGTGCCACGGCATCCACGTTGCCGCCGGCCGCGTACGGCACAATCATCGAAATCGGCTTGGCTGGCCAAGCCTGTGCTTGAACGGCATTCACCGCAAACGCGGCCGCAATGGTGACTATGGAACGGATCATCAGGCGATTCATATCGTTCTCCAAGGTAACGCTATGATAGTAGGATGGCCCTGTCACTGCAGGCAATCAGGCAATCGTGCGATGACGCTCGACCCATCCCAGGCACTCGATATTCGCACTTTTATTCGCCGGATTCCAAAGGCGGAGCTGCATTGCCATGTGGTCGGCACGCTGCGTCCGTCGACCCTGGCCGCGTTGGCGGCAAAGCACGCACTCCTGTTGCCGCGGCCCGAGCACGCGTTGTATCACTATCGAGGCTTTCACGACTTCATCGAAGTATTTCGTCTCGCCGCACGTGTGCTTGTCGATGCGGAGGATTTTGCGCGCGTTGCCTACGAATACATCGAGAGCGCCCATCGCGATGCGAACCTGCGCCATATCGAGCTCTTCTTCAATCCGAGCTACCACTACCCCTACGACGTTTCGTACGCGACGCAATGCGATGGATTACTCGCCGGCATTCGCGCCGCACGCAACGACTTCGGCGTCTCGGGGCTGCTGATTCCCTCGATCGATCGCGAATTCGGGCTCGAGCTCGCCCACCAGGTATTGGATGACGTATTGGCATGCCGTGCGGATGAAGTCGCCGGCATCGGGCTCGATGGTCCGGAAGATCGCGGTCCGCCCGCGCAATTCGCGCCAATCTTCGAGCGTGCCGGCAAGGCCGGGCTAAAGCGTACGGCCCATGTGTGCGAAGACTACGCGCCGATTCCGGCCAGCAACTACCTCGTCTGCAAGGACATGCTCGGCTGCGACCGGCTCGATCACGGCTATCGCATGCTCGCCGATCCGCAGGTCGTGCGTCGTGCTGCTGCGGATGGCATTCCGTTCACCTGCTGTCCAAAACCATCCACGCGCGAACGAGACGCGATTCGAATTGGCGCGATCGGTCAATTGATCGAAGCGGGGATCTCGATTTCCCTCGCCACCGATGACCCACTGATGTTCGATACCGATCTTGGCGAATGCTATGAACGTGCTTTCACGGCGCTCGGCTGGGATGTCGCGCGCGTCCGGGCGATCGCTCTGGCCGGCGTGGACGCTTCATGGCTGGATCCGCTCGCGAAAGCCGCGCTTCGCATCGAATTCGAACGCGAGATCGACTTGCTTTCAGCGGGAAAATAGGGGATTTACCGTTCGCCCTGAGCGTGTCGCATAAATAGGGGACAGATCAGAATGGCACTTACATAAGCGAATTAGAGGATTTACCGTTCGCCCTGAGCCTGTCGAAGGGTGAATGCCGGACTGTCCGTGAGCCGACGACCTCCCGCCTTCGACAAGCCTGCGTTACCCTTCGACGGGCTCAGGGCGAACGGAGGCTTGAGCAGCGCGCGCTAAGCGCCATTCGGGATAGACCACGTTTTCCCCAGTTCCGTTCGATCAGTTGCGGAAAACGTGGTCTGTCCCGATTTACGGAAAACGTGGTCTGTCCCCGATTTACTACCACCCCATTGCATACGCCTCACGGCGCGGATCCGCGCCGGCGTGCAGCCAACCGGTCTTAGGATCCTGCATCACCGCGCAGACCGCGCCGCTGGCGGCCGGGAACGGCGGCCACACTTCGACATCGTGCCCGCGGGTGCGCATCGCGTCGATCACGGCGGCCGGCATCGTCGATTCGATATTGAGTCGTCCTGGCAGGTACTGGTGCGGCGCGAACGAGTTGAGGAAATTCGACGTCGAGAAACGCGGCGCCTCGACCGCCTGCTGCATCGTCATGTCGAATTCGACGGCGTTGAAGAACACCTGCATCATCGCTTGCGTCTGCACGTCGCCGCCCGGTGTACCGAATCCCATGAACGGGACGCCATCGCGCAACGCGAGCGCGGGGCTCGGTGTCAGGCGCGGGCGCTTGCCGGGTTTCACTTCGGAAGGATGGCCCGGCTCGAGGCGCGACTGGGATCCACGCGACGATATGGTCATGCCGGTTCCGGGTATCACCGGTGAATCGTACGAATTGTCCGAGAGCGTTGCGGAATACGTATTGCCTTCGCGATCCATCACGCAGCAGTAGATTGTGTCCGGGGCCATCGGTGTTGCCGCCGCGCTGGCGAATTGGGCGAACCGGCCGGCGTGCGGCTTCGGTCGGCCATCGAGCACACCGGGATCGGGCATCACGCCGAACGCCCGCCCATGATCGATGCGCGCGCGTTGCGCTGCGACATACGCATCGGACAACAACACGTTCGTCGGGACTTGCACGAATTTCGGATCACCCACATACGCCTCGCGATCGGCGAACGCGAGATTCATGGCTTCGGTCATGAGATGCACATAGTCGGGCGAGTTGTGACCGAGTGACCGCACGTCGAAACCTTCGGCGATCCGCATCGATTCGAGCAGCGAAATCCCCTGGCACCAGACATCGCAGCTTTGAATCGAGAACGCGCGATAGGGCGCCGAGATTGCCGGCTCGATCGGCGTGGTGAATTGCGCGAGATCTTCGTCACGAACAAACCCGCCGTTGGCGCGATGATAGGCGTCGATCTCGCGCGCGATCGGCCCACGATAGAAGTAGTTGTGGACCGCGATCAGCTTCGCGTCGCGATTGCCGGCACCCGCTCGCTCGGCCTCGATCAGCCGCCCGAATGTTCGCGCGAGATCGGCCTGAACGAGGATCTCGCCCACCCGCGGTGCACGTCCTTCGGGGAGAAAAATGCGCGCGTTGTCGGCCCAGCGTCGATAGCCGGCCTCATTCTTCGCGAGGGAATTGGCCAGCACCGGGAAAACCGCGAAACCATGCGTCGCGATCTCCATGGCAGGGGTGACCGCTTCCTCGAATGAGATCGACCCGAAGCGGCGCAGGGTCTCGATATGTGCGGCAAGCGCTGCCGGCATCACCGAGCGCAAGATCCCCTCCGGAATCGTGCCCTTCCCCTCTTCGCGCAGCCGATCCACATCGGTCAACGCGGGCCACCATCCCAATCCCGGCACGCTCCAGGTCTGCCGATCGCGTCGCATGCGCACCAAGGTCGGCGCCACGCCCCCGAAGCCGACGATATCGGGCTGCAGGACGGCGAGCGCGATAGCCGCGGTAACGCCTGCATCGACCACATTCCCGCCGCCGTCCAGTACCCGCATGGCCGCCTGCGCGGCGAGGTAATGCCCGCACGCGATGGCGTACTTGCGCCCGATCACGGTCGGTCGATAGCTGGCCGCGGGGAGAACCATCCGGTTTGACGACTGAGCAAGCAGAGTCATGATGGATATCTTTCCAGTTTGCTACCGAAACTATTACCCAGTCGGGCTTCTCGCGCAACCGGCAGTTACAATCGCCAATGTAATTCTTTCCCGCCCCCCCGTCATGCGCGATTCGACGCCGCGAACGATCCGTCTCAAGGATTACTCCCCCCCCGCATTTTTCATTACGACCGCGGACCTCGACTTCAACATCGAAGAGGCCCACACGACCGTTCGCAGCGTGCTTGCCATGCACCGCAACGGCGCCGCCGCGACCGCGCATGCATCGCTCGTATTACACGGCGATTCGCTCACGCTGCTATCGGTGGCCATCGACGGCAGGATGCTCGCGCCATCCGAATACACCATTGAACCTGAACATCTGAGCATCAACAGCGTGCCCGATGCCTTCACGCTCGAGATCGTGAATCGCATCAAACCACACGAGAACACCAAGCTCGAGGGCCTCTACGCATCGTCGACCGGCCTCTTCACGCAATGCGAGGCGGAAGGCTTTCGCCGCATCACGTATTTTCTCGATCGCCCCGATGTGATGGCCCGCTATGCCGTCACCATCCACGCCGATCGGACACGCTTTCCGGACCTGTTGTCGAACGGCAATCCCATCGCCCGCGGCACCGAAGCGAATGGCCGGCATTGGGTGCGATGGGAAGATCCGTTCCCGAAGCCCTCGTACCTGTTCGCGCTCGTCGCGGCGCGGCTCGACAGACTCGCCGATTCGTTCGTCACTGCCTCCGGACGCCGGGTCGCGCTCGAAATCTATGTCGAGCCGGGCAAGCTCGAGCAAAGCCACTTCGCGATGGCCGCGCTCAAACGCTCGATGTTATGGGATGAGCGCGTCTTCGGTCTCGAAGTGGATGTCGACTGCTACATGATCGTCGCGGTCGGCGATTTCAACATGGGCGCCATGGAGAACAAGGGCCTCAACATCTTCAACACGAAGTATGTGCTCGCCCGGCCCGACATCGCCACCGATCGCGATTTCGAGAATATTGATCGGGTGGTCGCGCACGAATACTTCCACAACTGGACCGGTAATCGCGTGACATGCCGCGACTGGTTTCAGCTCTCGTTGAAGGAAGGCCTGACGGTATTTCGTGACCAGGAGTTCGGCGCGGACCACTACTCGCGAGCGGTGTCACGCATTCAGGAAGTACGCGGCCTGCGCTCGGCGCAATTCCCCGAGGACGCGGGGCCCATGGCCCACCCGGTCCGGCCGCAGGCGTATATGGAGATCTCGAATTTCTATACCGCCACCGTCTACGAGAAAGGGGCTGAAGTTGTCCGCATGATCCACACGCTTATCGGCGCTGCGAATTTCCGCAAGGGGATGGACACCTACTTCGCGCGGCACGACGGGCAGGCGGTGACCACCGATGATTTCGTCCAGGCGATGCAGGACGCAAGCGGGCTCGACCTCACGCGCTTCAAGCGCTGGTACGACCAGGCCGGTACACCGATCGTGACGGTGAGCGCTGCATTCGATGCCGGCCGCCATGCGCTGACCCTGCAATTTTCCCAATCCACGCCGCCCACGCCGGATCAGCCGGAGAAAGTTCCTCTGCATATTCCGTTCTCGATCGGGTTGGTGAGGCCGGACGGCGGGGACGTACCACTGTTCAGTGCCGGTGATTCGTCGTCCGGTGATACAACGCGCCTCATCTCGCTGGTCAACGCCACGGAGACGCTGGTCTTCAACCACGTGCCGCCCGGTGTAGTGCCATCGCTCAATCGCGGTTTCTCCGCGCCGGTGATCGTGCGCTACCCCTACATCCATGCGGAGCTTGCACATTTGATGGCGCACGACAGCGATCCGTTCAATCGCTGGGAAGCGGGCCAGCAACTCTCATTGAAACTGATCCTCGAAGGTATCGCGTCACACCAGGCCGGACGAACGCCCGAATTTCCGGATGTCTATATCGCGGCGCTCGCGAAAGTGCTCGCGAAGGGAATCGACGACCCCGCATTTGCGGCCGAGGCGCTGACATTGCCCGCCGAAGGTCTGATCGCCGAGCACATGGACATCGCCGATCCGGACGCGATCCACGCGGTGCGCATGCAGGCGCGCCTTCGCATCGCATCGGCATTGCGCGCACCGCTCGAATCGACCTACCACGCGATGCAGGTCGATGGCCCCTATTCACCCACCGCGGGCCCGGCGGGCAAACGCTCGCTCCGCAACACCTGTCTCGGGCTCCTGATGGAAATCGCAGACGACGCAGCGAGGAATTTGTGTCTGCGCCAGTTCAACGCGGCGGACAACATGACCGACATGCTCGCGGCAATGACGGCGTTCGCCAACTGCGACTGCGCCGAACGCGACCCGGTGCTCGATCGTTTCTATCGCCAGTGGCAGGCCGAGCCGCTGGTGATCGACAAATGGCTGGTCGCGCAATCCACCAGCCGGCTTCCCGGCGCGCTTGCGAATGTGCGCCGTCTGCTTGGCCATGCGTCGTTCGATATCAGGAATCCGAACAAGGTCCGCAGCCTGATCGGGGGGTTTTGCCAGAACAATGCGGTGCGCTTCCACGCCGCGGACGGCAGCGGATATGCGTTCGCGGCAGAGCAGATCAGGGCGCTCGATGCGATCAACCCGCAGATTGCCGCGCGACTGGCGCGCGGATTCGATCGTTGGCGAAAGCTCGATGCCGGCCGGCAGGCCCAAGCGCGGGCAGCGCTCGAGCACATCAAGGCCGCGAAGGACCTATCGAAAGACACGGGCGAAGTGGTCGACAAGGCGCTCCGCTAGGAATCCGGGCGGGTGGCTGCCCGGATTCGGTG
>JANMUI010000844.1:0-9792 GCA_031391405.1 Betaproteobacteria bacterium | reverse complement strand
GACGAATCGGACGACGCGGTGTTCTATTCGTTCGCGCGACTCGTCACGCATATCGACGATGGCGCGATCGAGGCCGTCAAAGCACTCTATCGCGAGCGATTGACCGCCGGTATGCGCGTGCTCGATCTGATGTCGAGCTGGATCAGCCATCTCCCCGAGGACATCACCTACGCCGAAGTTGTGGGGCTCGGAATGAATGCCGAAGAGCTGGCGAATAATGCGCGGCTCGATCGTCACGTGGTGCAGGACCTGAACAAGGACACGATGCTGCCGTTTGCCGTGGCCTCCTTTGATGCTGCATTGATTTGCGTCTCGGTCGATTATCTCGTGCGGCCAACGGCAGTGTTTCGCGAGCTTGGCCGGGTCGTGAAGCAAGGCGGCGTGCTCGTGGTCACGTTTTCAAATCGCTGCTTTCCAACCAAGGTTGCCGGCCCGTGGCTCGATCTCGATGACGCCGGGCGTCTCGACTTCGTGGCATCACGGATCCGCGCTGCAGGCAATTGGACCGGTATCGCCACCCTCGATCGCAGTCCGCCCTACGGTGATCCGTTGTTTGCAGTCGTCGCACATCGGCAAACTGACGGATAACTTCCGGCATCCCAACACGGCGCAGTGACGCCTGGAGGTTCCACCATGACGGATATCGCTTTTCGCTCGGCCAGTGCCCTCATCCGAGATCTGCGTGCAGGAAGGATCGGCGCGTACGAGCTGCTCGGCCACTATCTCAAGCGCGTCGAACGCTACAACCCAAAGGTCAACGCGATTATCGCGAGCGATTTCGCCGGCGCGAAGCGGCGCGCGCGGGCTGCTGATCGTGCCCTGTCGCGCGGGCAATCGTTGGGGCCGCTGCATGGTCTGCCGATGACGGTCAAGGAGTCGTTCGATGTGATCGGGCTGCCCACCACCTGGGGCCTCGTCGAACATCGCGACCATCGCGCGACGGGCAACGCGGCCGCGGTGCAGCGCCTGATCGATGCCGGCGCGATCGTGTTCGGCAAGACCAATGTCCCGGTGCTGCTGGCCGAATGGCAGAGCTTCAATCCGATCTACGGGACGACGAACAACCCGTGGGACGTTACGCGTACGCCGGGCGGCTCCTCGGGGGGCGCTTCGGCCGCTCTCGCCGCGGGCTTGACTGCGCTCGAGATGGGTAGCGACATCGGCGGCTCGATCCGCAATCCAGCGCACTTCACCGGGGTCTACGGTCACAAGCCCACATTTGGACTCGTGCCGACAGCCGGACATGCACTGCCCGGCATGCATGCGCCGCTCGATATGCTGGTCGCCGGACCGCTCGCGCGAAGCGCGCAAGATCTCGATCTTGCGATGCGTGTGCTGGTCGGACCCGACGAGGTGCTCGGTCATCGTCGAGTGCTGCCCGCACCACGTAAGCGCACCTTGCGGGAATTTCGCGTTGGGATTGTGACGACGTCGACGATCGCGCCGGTCGCCGCGTCCGTGCAAGACGCGATCCGCGCGACGGCCCGTTCTCTTGACAGCGAGAAGGTCCATGTGAGCGACACCGCACGGCCGATGTTCGCGATGGACGAATACTTCTCGACATATGTCCATTTGCTGCGTGGCGCAACGTCCGTCGGGCACAGCGACCCGGCAGGGTTTCGACGTATGGTCGCGCAAGCGGAAACGCTCTCACCCGATGATCACAGCTATTTTGCCGAGATGCTCCGCGGCAACACGCTACGCCATCGCGATTGGGTTATCGCGAACAACCGGCGCTACGAAATGATCGGTGCATGGCTTGAATACTTCAAGACCTACGATGTGTTGATCGCGCCGATCGCACCAACTCCGGCGTTCGTTCACGACCACGTCGGCGAACGTCATGAGCGCACGATCGATGTCGACGGCAGCAAGCAGACGGTTGCGAATATGCTTTTCTGGGCGGGGTACGCGGGGGCGTTTTATCTGCCATCGACGGCCGTCCCGATCGGAGAATCGAGCGATGGATTGCCGATCGGCGCGCAGATCATCGGCCCCCCGGGTGGTGATCTCACCTGCATCGCGTTCGCGCGGCTCCTGGAGCGCGACTATCGCGGGTTCGAAGCGCCGCCAGGATGGGACGGTGGCATCTGAGCAGGCGAATCGCGTGCCGCGGATCGTTATTTCTCTCTTTGGAAGAGTCCGTACTTCGGCGATGCCTTGAATTCCACGATATTCCCGCACCCGTCGTGAATGAGCATGATGCTTTGCTCCTTCACCTGGCCTGGGAATACCGTTTGCGGCTCGGTATGAAAATTCACCTTCGCCTTGCGCAGGCGTTCAGCGAGCCGATCCCAGTCTTCCTGGTCGACCACGACGCCGAAATGCCGGCACGGCGTGATGACGCCGAATGAATCGATATCGGTTGTCTTGTGCACAGCATCGCCCGGCTCGACATGCGTGACCAGGTGATGACCGAAGAAATTGAAGTCGATGCGCATGTCCGCGCTGCGTCCCTCGCTGCACTCGAGCAACTCGCCGTAAAACTTCCGGGCATTGGGCAGATCGGTGACTGGGACCGATAGATGGAACGGCATGAGTGCCATGGCTATTCTCCTGGAGTCGACCGCCGACGGCGATCGAGTATATTCAAGCAAGATGACGGCGTTTGCAAAGACGAAATCGAACGGAATCGGACGAACGCGGGCGACTGGAGAAGCACACATGCCATTGGCGAAAGTGGGTGACCTCAACCTAAATTACACGATCCAGGGGGAAGGGGAATGGCTCGTATTGATCGGCGGGTATGCGAGCTCGAACTGGCAATCATGGGGTGCGATGCTCACCGAGCTCGCGAAGACGTACCGGGTTCTCGCGTTTGACAACCGCGGTATCGGCGGAAGCGACGTACCGGACTACCCGTACACGACGCACATGTTGGCCAAGGACACACTGGGCCTCATGGATCATGTTGGGATCGATCGTGCACGGATCCTTGGCAAGTCGATGGGCGGGGCCATCGGGCAATGGGTGGCGATCGAGCAGCCGCATCGGGTGCGTTGCCTTGCGATGACTTCAACGACTGCGCGCCTCGACGGCCGTGCCAGGAAAATGGTCCGATGGTGGATGGATTCGGCGAGCAACATTGGATTCGCCAAGTTGTTTCCGGGCGAATTGACGTACTTCTATACCGCCGAATACTACGACGCGCATCCTGAAGCCATTGCTCGCGCGGAGCAGGCGCTCATTGCTGTGGAGCGCCCGGTCAATGGATTTCTTCATATGGGCCACGCAATACTCAATCACGATACCTGGGAGCGGCTGGGCGAAATCACGATGCCGGCGTTTCTGCTGTGCGGGGCCGACGACATGATCACGCCCGCACAGCATTCCCGTGAGATGGCGCGTTGCATGCCTAACGCGGAAGTGCACATCATCCCCAATACGCTGCATGGTGTGATGAGCGAGAAGCCGGAAACGTTTGGGCTTGTCGTCGATTTCTTGCGCCGGAACTGATGGTCTGGTCATTCAGCATTTCAGTTTGGCGAGAGCCTGCCAAACGCGCATGGGCGTTGCCAGCATGTCGAATTCGTGGACGCCCGCGCGGTGCAACGCAGCGGCGAATTGGCTTCGGACCATGCGATCCACGCCGCATCTTCGATGCGCATCGCCGGCACAGACTGGTCTTGCTTCGTCATCGTTGGATTATAGGTGTGCGGATGGGGTGAAGACCGATTTGCCGATTCATTGACGGGCTAATTGGAGGCCTCTACACTGGCGTCGACACCAGGGGGAAACGGCAATGAAAAGCATCAAAATGAATTGGCGTCTTGGCGTCGCATTGTCGGCCGTATCGGCGGTGTCGGCGGCATTGGTAATGACGGGCAGCGCGCTCGCGCAGCAGCCGATTACGCTAAGAGGGATCACGCCCTGGACGCCCGACTACGATCTTAGCAAGGGCTTCTTCACCTTCCAGCAGATGGTCAACGAGAAGCTGAAGGGCAAGGTCACCGTGAGTTATGTCGGTGGTCCGGAGGTCGCCGCGCCAAACCAACAATTCCAGGCCCTGAAGAACGGCGTCGTCGACGTGTTGCTCGGCGCGGCTGCGTACTACCGTACCGAGGTACCCATGGCCTGGGCGGTCCAGTTCGTGCAGAAGACGCCGCCCGAGCTGCGCAAGTCCGGCTACTACGACCTGATGCGCAAGATCCATCTCGATCAGGGTGGCGTCATCTACCTCGCCAACACGGCGGCGGGTGGCGGCGCCTTTCGCATCTACATGGCAAAGAAAATCGACAAGCCCGATTTCAAGGGACTCAAGATTCGCGTGTCACCGGTCTATGCGCCGCTGGTGAACGCGCTTGGCGGCGCACCGATATCGATGGCTCCTGGGGAAATTTTTACCGGCCTCGAGCGCAAGGTCGTCGACGGTTTCGGTTGGACCTACACCGGGATCGATACGCTCGGTTTGCATGAAGTGTCCAAGTTCGTTATTGACCATCCGTTCTATTCCCTCGACACCGTGGTGCTGATGAACAAGGCCGTGTACGACAAGCTGCCGGCCGACGTACAGACGGCGATGAATGAAGTGGGTGCCGAGCTTGAGATTCGTCACTCCGCCTATATGGCCGAACAGTTGAAGAAGGAAGACGCGAAGCTGAAGAAGCTCGGCATCGAATTCCTCAAATTTTCGCCGGCTGATGCTGAGAGATACGTCAAAACCGCCTATGAGGCCGGTTGGAAGGACTTCGCTGAGAAGAACGCCGCGACCATCAAAGCGAACCCCGACCTCCTCGGCAAGCTCCAGCAACTCGGCAACTAAGGTGGGGCCGCGCGCCGGCACCTTTGCGGGGACGGCGCTGGGCCTTGACTAGAGCTCGCTTTCGATGGACGTGATGCACCGGGCACTGGATCGGGTCGAGGACGCGCTCGCCTTCGTCGCATCGGCGATGCTCGTGTTTACCGTCATCTTTGTGCCGCTCGATGTCGGTAGCCGCTACTTCTTCGGCGCACCGATCACCTGGGTCTACGAAGTGACCGAATACATTCTGCTGATGGTGCCCTGCCTTGGCATGGCGTGGCTCGCCCGGCATAACGGCCATGTGGTGATCGATGTGTTGACGACTCGCCTTGGCCCAAGGGTAAAGCAGAACCTTGAGGCAGCCATGCTTGTCCTGGTGGCATCGAGCTGCGCTTTCATCGCGTGGTGGGGCGGGGTGGTCACGCTCGAGAGCTTCCAGAAGCGAGCAATCATCGAGAACGTCCTGCAGACACCGCAGTGGCTCATCTACGTTTCGATTCCACTCGGCTTTGCGCTGACCGCCATTGAGTTCGCGAGGAAAGGATTCCGGGCCGCATGGACTGGTGGCTGATCCTCACGATCATTTTTGGTTCGCTGATCGTGCTGTTGGCGATCGGTGTGCCGGTAGCGTTCGCGTTCCTCATCGTCAACATCGCCGGTGCGGCGATCCTGCAAGGCGGAGCAGGCGGCTTCCAGCAACTGATCCACAGCATTTTTGGCTCGGTCACCTCGTTCAGCCTGCTGCCGATTCCGCTTTTCGTGTTGATGGGCGAGATTCTTTGGCAGACCAACATCGCCGCGCGCGCACTCTCTGCGCTCGACAAGCTCCTCGGGCGTGTGCCCGGGCGACTCAGCCTGCTCACCGTCCTAAGCGGAACCATCTTCGCGGCCTTGAGCGGGTCGACAATTGCGAATACCGCGATGCTTGGCAGCCTGCTTCTTCCGGATCTCAAGAAGCGCGGTTATGCCGACGATCTCTCGATGGGTGCCATCATGGCAAGCGGTGCGCTCGCGATGCTGATTCCGCCCAGTGCGCTGGCGGTGATCTTCGCGGTGATCGCAAAAGTCTCGATCGGCAAGGTGCTGATCGCGCTTATCGCGCCGGGTCTGTTGCTCGCCGCGATCTATGCGCTCTACATCGTCTGGCGCGCGATGCGCGATCCCACCGCCGCGCCTGCCTACGAAGTGATCCCCTCGACATTCGGCGAAAAGATGATGGGGTTGTTGAAGTACGTCGCGCCGCTGTCGTTCATCGTGTTCATGGTCATCGGCATCATGTTCCTCGGCGTGGCGACACCCACCGAAGCAGCCGCCTTCGGTTGCATTGGATCGATTGCGCTTGCTGCCGCCTACCGTGATCTGGACTGGAAAAGGTTTCGCGATTCAGTCGAAGGCACCCTACGGATCTCCGCGATGATGCTCGCAATCATGGCGTGCGCGATCGGCTTCAGCCAGCTCCTCGCCTACTCCGGCGGCAGCCGTGGACTGCTCGAATTCGTCATGTCGTTCAACGCGACGCCGATCGTCCTTTTCATTTTGATGCAGCTCATCTTGCTGGTGCTCGGCTGCTTCATGGAGCAGATCGCGATCATGTTGATTACGCTGCCCATCTTCATGCCGATCGTCAAGGCGACCGGGATCGATCCGATCTGGTTCGCGGTGGTATGCCTCATCAATCTCGAGGTCGCGTTGTTGACGCCGCCGTTCGGGCTCCTGCTCTTCGTGATGAAAGGCGCCGTGCCTAAGGTGAAGATGCAGGAGGTCTATCGCGCTGCGGCCCCCTTCATACTCATCGATATTTTCGTCATTGGCTTGCTGATCGCGTTTCCGGGCATCGCGACGGTGTTTGCAGGCCTCGTTCGCTGACTGCTCAGAACTTTCCAGGAGAATTGCCATGGCTCGCGTGCAACGCAAGAATCTTTTCCCCGACACGCTCTATCGCCGCGTGGTCTCGGGGCACCTGCTGTATGCGCCTGTCGTAACAGTCCAAGGAGGCACCACGATTTTCGTGTCGGGCCTCGTGTCGCGCGATCGGGAAGGCAACGTGGTCGGCAAGGGAGACATGGCCGCACAGATCCAGCAGGTGGGCGAAAACCTTCGCCTCTCGCTCGAAGCGGCAGGCGCCACGCTCAAGGACCTCGTGCGCACCTGCACCTACGTCACCGACATCGACGAATTTTTCAGACAAGTCGATATGCGACAGAAGTATTTCGGGCAGGCGCTACCGACCAGCTCGACGATTGGCGTAAGCCGCCTGTCGCATCCTGACTTCATGGTCGAGATCGAAGCATTCGCGGTCATCGACGACGACCGATGAATAAGATCACTTTCAATCCCGCCACGCTCGCACCGCCAGTTGGCCATTTCGATCGTGCGGTGATGATCGGGCCGTGGCTCCACATCTCGGGCACCTCGGCGCTGACGCACAAGACGGGTCCGATTGAAGAGCGCAAGCTGTCACCGACGATTGAGGAACAGACGCGCGAGACGCTGATCAACATTCAGCGCGTGTGCGAGGCGGCGGGCTATACGCTCGCGGATATCTACGAATTACGGATCTTCATGACGCGCCGGGAGTTTTTCGGCAAGATCGACGCCATCGTCAAGGAGCTCCTGCCGGCACGTGGCTTTGTCTGTCACGCGTACGAGGCGGGTCTTATGAACGCGGACATGCTGATCGAAATCGAGGCGAGCGCATACAAGGCGTAAAGCCGGCCGTCAGTGAGCCGTCGATCGGGCGCGGCTATCGGGCTCGGCTATCGGGGTCCCACACTTTGGCGCGCGAGCCCCGGCACGCGCCTTGGCCGATTCCGCCTATGACGCCTGCTGCGGCCCCATGCGTTTGATACGTCCGGTTTCCTGGTCAAACGCCGCGCGCCAGATCTGATCGAGATTGGTGCCGGTGATGCGAATGAAGCGTGACTTGTCGGGGTAGTCGATCGCGTGAATGGCGCCGTGTGAATAGACGCCGACTTCGCCCGGATTCAGCCGATAGCGGCGCGTTTCCTCGACCTTTGCGACGTCCGGATTCTTGCCGTCATCGGTGCGTTGGTACTCGGTCATGTCGGTGTAGCCGATGGCCTGTCCGTAGACGGCCCATGATTCACCATGATCATGCGGCGGGGACTTGCGGTGTTTCTCGTTGATATGCGCAAGCACCTGGAAGCCAAGCTCCTTGTCCTCGTACATGAGGTGCAGCCCGGGCGCCGCTTCCGGCCCACAGGTCTTGGCGACGAATGCTTCATTGGACAAGAGCTTGCCAAGTAGTTGGCGGACGGTCTCGATCTGCCGCTTGTCCTGCCCCTGTTTCAGGGTCGCATGTAGTTCTTTCGTGAGTTGGTCGAATTCGAAAGCCATGGTTCGTCTCCGTGGTGCACGTGCAATCCCGCATTCTATACACAGGCACGACCTCGCCGCGAGCGCTAGTTTCCGAACATTTGCCGCGGCAGCCAAAGGACGATTTCCGGCCAGATCGTGAACACAACGACGCAGCCGAGCGTCAGGAACACAAACGGTACGACACCGCGAAAAATCTCTCCCAGCGATATATGCGGAGCGATCTGCGCGAGGATGTAGCAATTGAGCCCGACCGGTGGCGTCAGAAGCCCGATCTCGATCATGATCGTCATGATGATGCCGAACCAGATGGGATCGAATCCGAGTGTCTGCACGATTGGAAACACGAAGGGCAGGGTGAGCAGCATCATGCCCAGGCCATCCAGGAACATGCCGAGGATCACGT
This sequence comes from Betaproteobacteria bacterium, assembly GCA_031391405.1. Taxonomy (GTDB): domain Bacteria; phylum Pseudomonadota; class Gammaproteobacteria; order Burkholderiales; family SG8-39; genus SHXR01. Next base: position 1,309 of record JANMUI010000844.1, on the reverse strand, counting down.
AGAGCACGACGATCATCGTGAAGACCATATATTTGTTCAGTCCGAAGGCATTGATGAACTGAACCATCTGTCCGGTGACATCGGTCAGCACCAGAAACCGGCTAAAGAGTCCCACCGCAATGAGGATCGCGAACACCATGACGGAGAGTTGTGCCGTCTGGCGTGCGGCATCGGCGATGGCCTTCCAGGTGAGTCGCTTCATCAGCGCAAGCAGCAGCATCACCGCGAACGCACCGGAGGCCGCCCCCTCGGTCGGGGTGAACCAGCCAAGGTAAAGGCCGCCGATCAAGAATAGGAATACCGCAATAACCGGGGCCAGCTTCAACAGCGCGCGGAGGCGCTCGGCGAGCGGAAAGTATTCGGATCGTGGCCCGAGCGAGGGGTTCGCAATGCAGGCGCCGATGATGTAGATCGAATACACCGCCGTCACGAACAAGCCCGGAATAATGCCCGCGATAAACAGCTTGCCGATCGAGGTGCTGGTCCAGATCCCGTAGACGACCATCGCAAGGCTGGGCGGAATCAGGATGGCAAGCGTGCTGGCCGACGCCAAGCTGCCCGCCGCCAGTCGATCGCTGTACTTGTATCGCTTCATCTCCGGCATGACGATCGTGCCAAGCGTCGCCACTGCCGCGGCACTGATGCCGGTGACCGCGCCGAACGCTGCGCACGACACGACCGAGGTCACCGCCAGCCCGCCCGGCAGGCGTCCGAGCCACTTGTGCACCACCTCGTACAGATCGCGTCCGATACCGCCGGATGAGACGAGCTGTCCCATGAAGATGAAGAGCGGTACGCTGGTCAGCACGAACTCGGTGGTCAGGTGAAACGTCACCTGATAGAGCTGCAGGGATGTCTGCGCGTAATTGGCAACCGCGATGTTCCCGATGATGCCGACGATACCGATCGCGAACGCAAGCGGCACACCGATCATGATCAAGGTGACGAGCGCGATGATCCCAATCCAGCCGATGGTGAGAAGGTCCATGGCGGTCAGCCGTTCCCGGACCGATGGCGACGGACGGTGCTCGTGATCTGCAATACCATCACCACGCAGAAAAGGGCGGCACAGATCGCGATCGCGCCGGCAAACGGCCAGATGACGACCTTGCTCGCTGGTGTCGTTTCCGAGTTCGTGAACGCCCTGAGTGTTTGTTCGATTGCCTGTTGGGTGAGGATCGCCCCGATCACCAGCGCGGAAATTTCCGTGATCGCATCGACCGCGTTGCGCCATGCTTTCGGCATGCGGTCGTAGAGCATGTCCATCCGGACATGAAAGCCACCGGGCCATGAATAGGGCAGACCGCAA
>JANMUI010000833.1:0-3015 GCA_031391405.1 Betaproteobacteria bacterium | reverse complement strand
TGTGACGACCGCCGAGCGTGCGCGCGACATGAAGAAAAAGCCGATTGCGATCGCAGGCATGCAAGGCATGCGCTCGGGCCGCGATGAATTCATCTTCGCCCCGCCCAATCTTGGGATCAACCAGCAACCGTCACGTCTTCGCCGCCTCACAGCCGCCGACAACGAAGTCTTCTCGATGGCCGGTGTCGGACTGGACAACATCAATGGTCTCTACACGTACGACGCGTTTTCGCCGCTGATCCTCTTCGTGCTTGAACGGTTCGGCTACTGCGGTCCCGGCGAAGCAGCGCAATGGGTGCAGAACGGTCGAATCGAATTGGGCGGCGCGCTGCCGATGAATACGTCGGGCGGGCTCTTGTCCGAGGCGCATGTCGGCGGCTGGAATTCAATCCTGGAGATGGTGCGTCAACTGCGCGGCGATGCAGGACCGCGGCAAATTCCGCATGCGAAGTTTCTCCAGTTCGGAACCTGCTGGGGGGATTCAGTCATTCTGAGTGGCCAATTATGAGCACGACAATGAGCGCGACATCGAAGCCTTTACCTCGCATCACACAAGACTCGCAACCGTTCTGGGATGGCTGCAAGGCGCATCGCCTGATGCTGCCTTACTGCTGCGCCTGTGGAACGCCGCATTTGCCGGCCGGACCCGTGTGCCCGTTCTGTTTTTCCGATCGCCTGGAATGGCGCGAGGCGAGCGGTCGCGGCACGATCTCGACCTGGACCGTCGTGCATCAACCGTGGTTTGCGGCATTCCGAGACGATATTCCATACAACGTGGTACAAATCGAGTTGGAGGAGGGTCCTCGACTCACCGCATCGATCGTTGGGGCAGCTAACACTGCGCTACGGGTCGGGCTTGCCGTGCGCGTGACCTTCGAAGATGTTTCCGACTCGATAACGTTGCCACGCTTTCGGCTCGAGCAATGAATGCACTGATCATCACCGAGAACATCCTGCAGGCGCTTGCCGCCGGCATCCTGGTCGGCAGCATTTACGGCCTCATGTGCGTCGGCCTTGGCCTGATATACGGGGTCATGCGGGTCATCAATTTCGCCCAGGGCGATTTTCTGATGCTGGGCATGTATGCCACGCTCTATATATTCGGTTGGCTTGGACTCGGGCAATTCCTCGGCCCCTATCTTGGCCCGGTAGTCGCGGCATTGCTGGGTGCTGTCATCTTGTATGGTTTTGGCGTGCTCCTGCACAGCACCTTGCTGTCGCGCGTAACCGGCATCCGGGTCGCGGGCACCGAGAGCGAGGGGCACTATCCGCAGCTTATCCTGACGCTTGGGCTCTCGCTGATCATCGCCAACGGCGGGTTGATCCTGTTCGGCTCGATGCCACAGAATATCAGCACGCCCCTGTCGGCGTCGGCATGGGAGATCGGTCCGCTGGTCGGCCAAGACCTCTCGGTGTTCCTCAACAAGGCGCGCAGCGTCGCCTTCATCGTGTCGGTAATCGTTGCGATTGGCCTGTATCTCTTCATCAGCCGCTCAAGAATAGGCAAGACACTTCGAGCGGCTGCCGACAATCCTGAAGCCGCGACCTACATGGGGATCAATGTCGATGCCGCCTATCGCGTCGCATTTGCGCTTGGTATTGCGCTCACGGCGATCGCGGGTGGATTGGTCGCCACCTACTATCCGTTCCAGCCCTACGTTGGCCTCGAGTTCGTCATCATCATGTACGCCGGTGTCGTGCTCGGTGGCTTCGGCAGCATTGTCGGCGCGTTCTGGGGAGGCCTCACGATCGGACTGGTGCAGCAACTCTCGACCCTGGTGTTGCCGGTGCAGTTGCAGAACGCCGCGATCTTCGTCGTCTTCCTGCTGATCGTGTTGCTGCGTCCCGAAGGTTTGTTCGGGCGTAGCGCCGAAAGGGTCTAGGGATGCAACGAACCATCGGACGCGACGTCGGGCTCATCATTGTCGTTGCGATCGTCTATCTCGCGGCCTCGATGCTGATCGAGAACCAGTACTACCAGCTCATGCTGACTTTGGTGCCGGTGTGGGCGATCCTCGGCATCTCCTGGAACGTGTTCTCCGGTTACTCGGGGATGGTCTCGTTCGGGCACGCGTCGTTTTTCGGGCTCGGTGCCTATACGGTCACCTTGCTGCTGGTGAAGGCGGACGTCTCGCCCTGGTTCGGCATCCCGATCGGCATGGTGGTCGGTGTCATCGCAGGCGCGCTCATCGGCTGGCCGACATTTCGCCTCCGCGGCCACTACTTCGCGTTGGCAATGCTCGCGTATCCCCTTGCGCTTCTCTACATCTTCGAATGGCTCGGCTATCAAGAGGTTTCGCTGCCGATGAAGCGCGAATCACCCGCAGCGTTCATGCAGTTCAAGGATTATCGGTGGTACGTCGGCATCGCATTGACGATGCTCGTGGCGGCGATGGCGATTTCCCTCAAGATCGAACGATCCCGGTTCGGATTGTCGTTGCTTGCAATCAAGCAGAATGAACCCGCCGCTGAAGCCGCCGGGATCAACACCTGGGCCTGGAAAATGCGCGCGATCATGGTATCGGGTGCGATCGCGGCTGGTGTGGGCGGTTTTTATGCCGTGGTGTTGTTGATCGTCACCCCACCGAGTGTGTTCGGCATGCTCACTTCCGCCCAGGCGCTGATCGTCACGTTGTTCGGTGGCGTGGCGACGGTGTGGGGGCCGGTCGTTGGATCGGCGATCCTGATTCCGTTGGCCGAAGTACTGCATGCCGAGCTTGGAGACAAGATTCCGGGCATCCAGGGCGTCGTGTTTGGTATTGCGATCGTGCTCGTCATCCTGCTCGCGCCGGAAGGTATTGTTCCCCACATCCGCGAGGCCTTGCGAAAGCGCCGTGCCGCAGCGGCGGGTAGTCCCGCTGCGTCCGTGGTGTCGGCGCCCGTTCACCTGCCGCCCGCCATGACGGGTCATTCGAATCGCACAGTGAGCAAGGATGTAGTGCTCAAGGTGGAAGGCATCTCCCGGGCGTTCGGTGGCTTGAAGGCGGTAGAGGATGTGAGCTTCGAGGTTCACAA
>JANMUI010000828.1:0-2051 GCA_031391405.1 Betaproteobacteria bacterium | reverse complement strand
TGACGCTTCGGTTATCCGACCTATTGGTTCTCCGCGAGATGGTGGGCCGCACGCGAGACGGACTACCGCCCACCACCTTTTCGCCACGCTTCAATCTTTTCGATCAGTGCATCCGCCGTCGTGAGATCGCAGTAACGCCGGTCCACATCGAGCAGATTCGATTTGTGCGCCTGGATGTCCTGATCGCCGACACAATCTTCCGGGACGATGGTGCGATAGCCATGGCTGAATGCATCGACGATGCTCGCGCGCACGCAGCCGCTGGTGATGCAGCCGGTCACGATCATCGTGTCGACGCGATACTTGGCAAAGTAGGTGGTCACCGGTGTGTTGAAGAAGATCGATGGCGCACTTTTTCTTAAGATGTAATCGTAGGAAGGATCGCTGATCGCCGGATCGAGCTTGGCCCCAGCATCGCCTTCCAGCACCTTCGGGATGCTCGGAATCTTCCAGTGCGGTGCGTCGCGTTCGGTGTGGTACGCCATATAGCAGGTGGCGATCGGCACGCCTGCTTTACGCGCCACCGCCAATAGCCGTGCGGTGTTCTCCACTGCACGCATCACGAGCGGGGCGCCGCCCGTCGCGAAACTTCCATCGGTGAAGGCGAGCTGCAGATCCACGACGACAATGCCCGGCTTCTCGCCGAATCCGACCGAGCGGGCGCCGTAGCCGCGTTCGGCATAACTCAGGTCTGCTTTCTTCGCGCCCGGGCGCGCGGTGGATCGTAGTGCACTGACATTTGCGCTCATTTTGCGGTCACCAGTTCGTGGATGGAAGGGGGCGTCGTGCGATGATCGGCCGCGAGCGCCGCGCGTCGCGCTTTCGTTGCGGCAGCATCGACGGAGAGACTGTCATCTTCGATCTTGCCGGTGAAGATGACGCCGTAGATGTCACGCGCCTTCCCAATCGACTCCCAGACTTCGAGCACGTCGTTGCGAACGCGCGCCGGTTCGCGGGTGAGCGGATCACCATAGCCGCCACCGCTGCTGTCACGTCCCCGCATGCTCTCGCCCTTCTTGATCTGGCGATTGACCAGATTAGGAAGCTTCGTTGCAACACGATCGGCGCCATCGAGATGCGTGGAGCCTGGCGTGCCGTCGTGTCCACCATTGACGCCGCGCGGTGGGGCGAATTGTCCATCGCAGGGGATGATGACCTGCACCGGATTCTCGAGCGCGGTGTAGGTGACCTGCTGTGCGGGTGCGCCGCGAAAACGACCCGCGCCCGCGGAGTCGGTGACAAGCCCCAGGCTTTCTACGCGGAACGGATGCTTGAGCTCGTCGATCTCCACCGAATCGCGATACATGAGGCCGGCAATCACAGGGATCGCGTAGTTCACCCAGCCGTCCGCAGTGGGACTCGCAGGTCCGCCATTGGTCGAGAGCATCATGCGATTGACATAGCGCGCGTCGGCACGACGATGGTCTTTCCCCGATAACACGGCCATGCCGGCGCCAAGGCCGGTGCCGCCTTCGGCCAGTCCATAACCTTCGCCCAGTTTCGCGAAGGCCGATTGGGTGATGTTCACCAGCCGTTCGGACACGTTGGTGGTCGCCACCGAACAGCTATGTGGGAACACTGGGGCGGCGACCACGCTGTTCTCGGCGTACTTGAATGTCACGCGACGGAAGGAACCGGCATTGCGTGGAATGTCTTTGTCGAGCGTGTTGAAGATCGCGCCGACGACCGAGCTCGTTGCTGCCGCTTCGGAGGTATTGAGGCCGCAATCGACGCACGGCGGGTTCTCGCGCAGATCGACGTGGATCATGCCGGCCTTCGGGTCGATGTCGACGATCACCTTGAGCGTCAACCCATCGGGGAGGATGCCTTCGAGCGGATCCGATTTGCCGGTGTTTTCGATGCGCGCTTTCGGGAGCTTGCGGATGGATTCGATCATCCGGCGCTCCGAGTAATCGAGCCACGAGGCCATGAACGTCTTGATGGTCTTCTTGCCGTATTTGACGCAGAGCTCCTTCAAGCGCCGCTCGGCGATGCGCGCGGAGCCGAGGCCGGCGAGATAGTCGCCATACCATTGATCCGGCACGCGGATC
>JANMUI010000822.1:0-1464 GCA_031391405.1 Betaproteobacteria bacterium | reverse complement strand
AAATGGCCCCCGTTCGAGGATGGCGAGGGCACGATCTTCCTTGCCGTGAACCGGAACAAGCGCAGTCTCGCGCTCGATCTCAAATCGGCCGATGGTCTGGCGATCGCGCTGCAACTTGCAAGGCAAGCCGACATCGTCGTTGAGAGCTTTGGTCCCGGTGTTGCCGAGCGCCTCGGGATCGGGCCGGACGCACTGATGGCCCTGAACCCGCGTCTGATTTATTGCTCTATTTCAGGCTATGGCAGCCAGGGCCCGATGAAGGATGGCAGGGGCTACGATCTCATTGCGCAGGCTTTTTGCGGCATGCTGTCGATGACGGGCGAACCAGACGGCCCACCGGTGCGAAGCCCCTTCTCGCCGGTGGATCAGGGCACCGGGATGCACGCCACGATCGGCATCCTGGGCGCCCTCATGACAAGAGAGCAGAGCGGTCTCGGTGCGCGCTTGGAAGTGTCGCTGTTCGATACCGCGGTCGGCTACCTCGGCTACTTTCTGCAAGGCTACTGGCAGCGTGGCACCGAGCCGCAACGGCCGGGGTCGGGACACGAGTCGCTCTGCCCCTACCAGATCTTCGAGGCCCAAGACAAACCGCTTATTCTGGGCGTGGCCAACGATGCCCTGTGGCAGGCCTTCTGCGACGTGGCTGATGCACGCGACCTTGCCGGCGACCCACGATTCACAACAGGCGCCGACCGGGTGCGCCACCGCGCGGAGACCGTCGAAGTCGTCGCCAAGCTCATGCGCGGCAAGACGCGCGATGAATGGATGCGATTGCTGGAAGCACGCGGCATTCCCTGCTCACCGGTGCATACGCTGGGAGAACTCGATGCGCATCCGCAAACCGCCGCCTCCGACATGATCCTTCGCTATCGCACTACGAAGGGGCGCGCAGTGAAGAGCGTCGCCACACCGCTAAGGGTCAATGGCAAGCGATCAGCCATGCGCACCGCACCGCCCGCACTTGGACAGGACAGCGTCGCGATCCTGCGTGAGCTCGGCTACGATGACGAGACACTGCGGCGGTGGGTCGAGAAAGGCGTGATCGGCAGCGCGGACGGCTGGCGCTAACGCGCTAATTGGGGTCACTAATTGGGGTCAGGTCTTGTCTTTTGCCTCGTCAGGCAATTTTGTTCGTGAATGTGCCGCCCGCCGCGGGTGGAATTCGATGGCGCTCGATACCGCGTGAACGCAAGGAAAAAAGCAAGACATGACCCCATACATCTTCAGATCAGCAGGACCGCGCCAGCGCGGCGCGTGCCCATTCGTCGGAAAGTTGGGTGCTACACTCGCCGATGGCTAGTTGATTCGAGCCGTATTCCCATTCGCGCGGCGGCTCGGCGCGAGCAAGGTTCGCGCCTGACCGTTTGCATTACGAAACGCCTGCGCGGACCGACCAAAGCGGATCAAACCGGAGAGTGACATTGATGCGCATACTCTCGATAATTGCATCGAGTTGCACCTTGG
>JANMUI010000814.1:0-7451 GCA_031391405.1 Betaproteobacteria bacterium | reverse complement strand
GTGCCCGGACCCGCCGTCGCGTAGTTCAGCACATTTCCACGCGCCTGCGCGAGCCGCACGAGATCTTCATAACGCTTGACCCCTAGTCCGGGCGTCACCACGACGACTTGCGCGGCCTTGACGATGAGCGAGATCGGCGTGAAGTGCTTGACCGGGTCGTATGAATTGTTCGGGAACAGATAGGGGTTGGTCGCGAAGTTGTCGAAGACCGCGAGAATCGTATAGCCGTCCGCACTCGCCTTTGCGACCGCGTCTGAACCGATGATCCCGCTTGCCCCGACCCGGTTGTCGATGATCAATGGTTGACCGAGCGATTCGGCCATTTTTGGTGCGATCACGCGCGCTACGAAGTCGGTCGCGCCGCCCGGGGGCGTCGGCACCACGAGACGAATCGGCTTCAGCGGATACGACTGTGCGTACGGCGACGAATACGAGATAGCCATCGCGGCCGCGAGAAGCCACGCGAACCGGCGGCCCGCACGCCTTCGGAACGACGAAACATTCATGGAACACATGGCGCGATGGTACATGACCGTGCAAGGCACCTCAGGGAACCGATTTTCGATCCGAAGGATTGCGCTAGCATCCAAATGAACGCCTACCTTGCCCTGGAGAATTCGCATGTCACGCAAGCTCGGTCTTGCCGTTGCCCAGATGGGCCCTGTTCATCGTACCGATTCCCGCGCCGCCGCAGTCAAGCGACTGGTCGAGATGCTGCGCGAAGCCGCCTCGCGTGGCGCGCGCCTGGTCGTGTTTCCGGAGCTTGCCCTCACCACGTTCTTCCCACGCTATTGGATGAGCGAAGAAGAGGCCGTGGCGAAGTTCTTCGAGCCCTCGATGCCCAACCCCGTGGTGCAGCCGCTCTTCGACGAGGCGAAAAAGCGCGGCATCGGCTTTTATCTCGGCTTTGCCGAGCTTACGCCCGAACGCACGCGCTACAACACCGCGGTCCTGGTCGACGAGAAGGCGAATATCGTCGGGCGATATCGCAAGATCCATCTACCAGGACACGCCGACCATAAGCCCACTGCGCCGTTTCAGCATCTCGAAAAGAAGTTCTTCGACGTCGGCAACGACGGCTTCAAGGTGTGGCGCTCGATGGATGCCAACATCGGTCTTTGTATCTGCAACGATCGGCGCTGGCCCGAGACTTTTCGCGTCATGGGCCTGCAATCGGTCGAGCTCGTGTGCCTCGGCTTTAACACGCCCTCGCACAATATCCATTGGTCGGAGCCGCCGCACCTGCGGATGTTCCACCATCTGCTGTCGCTGCAATCGAACGCCTACCAGAACGCAACCTGGATCGGCGCGGCGGCGAAATGCGGGGCGGAAGACGGCTTTCATATGATCGGTGGATCGGCGATCGTCGCACCGACGGGGGAGATCGCTGCGCAGGCGTCTACAGAAGAAGACGAAGTCATATTCGTGAACGCCGACCTAGCATTGGGCGACAACTTCCGTGAGCACGTGTTCAACTTCGCCAAGCACCGGCGACCGGAACACTACAAGCTGATCGTGGAGCGCGTCGGCGCGGGGGAGCCGCTGGGCTGACGCTTCGACTCCAAGTCTCCAAGGCTTCACCACGACGACTCAACGAGCTCAACGGACACGACGTTTGACCAACGCCCGCTTCAACCGTGCGCGGCAAACATTAGGCCCCGTCGTGAACGGTCGTGAACCGTCGTGTCGTCGAGCGGTCGTGGCTGCTTTAGGAGCCTGCGCTCGCTCGCCGGCGAAACGTCCCCGGCTGCGGAAAAACTCGCGCGGGGCAACCCAATTGTGTCGGGGCAACCCAATTGTTGACCGGGTGGCCGCGCGCGGTTATCATACGCCGTATGACAAATGATGCAGAACCTGGACTAAGAGTCAACGCGCGCTTCGACAGCGAAGACGCCGACAAGCTCGATTATCTGGTTCGCACCGAAGGAAAATCGGTGACGGACGTCGTTCGCACCGCGATCCGGCGTTACTACGAGGCGGCGCGCGCTGAACGCGCAGCAAAGACGGGGCAGCTCGCGACGACCGGCTTCATCGGCTGCGCGGAAGCCGATCCCGATCTATCCACGACGTATAAGCAACAATTGCAACGCACGCTTGCCACCAAGCATGGTGATCGCTGACACCGGTTTTTTCCTGGCACTCGCCAATCGGAAGGACCGGCACCACGACGCTGCACGGTCCGCGTATCTCAGCCTGACCGAGCCGTTGGTGACCACGTGGCCCGTCATGACCGAAACGTGCCACCTCCTGGTCGCGCGCCTCGGGGTGCAAGCTCAAGCCAAATTCGTCAAGAGCTACGTGGACGGTGCGTTCCAGACCTATGCGCTCGAGCCCGAGCACGGGCCCCGCATCCTTGCGCTAATGAAGAAGTACGCCGACCTTCCCATGGATCTTGCGGATGCATCGCTCGTCATCCTTGCCGAATCGCTCGGACACGGCCGCATCCTTTCGACGGACCAGCGCGACTTCCGGAAGTATCGATGGAAGGATCGGCAGCCGTTCGAGAACACGCTGATGCCGGATCAACGTTGAACCGCGTTGCTGATTGATCGTGGACCAAATCGGCGAATTCGTCCGCCGTCAGGAACCTGCGTGCACCGCCCCGCAAATTCCTAATGCAGCGCGATCTGCTTATGCTCGAACCGCGACAGCAACCGCACCAGCGGCCATAGGCACACCAGATAAATCAGTCCGGCCGCGATGACGGGTGTCGCGTTGTAGGTGACCGATTGCGCCTGACGTGCAGCGTAGAGCAATTCCGGCAGGGCAACCACGCTCGCGAGCGATGTGAGCTTTACGACTTCCAGCGTGTTGCCGATGAGATCGGGAATCACGTTACGCGTCGCTTGCGGCACGATGATGTAGGCGAGGGTCTGCGCCGCCGACAACCCGGTGGACCGCGCCGCTTCGAATTGGCCCTTCGGCACGCTCTCGATCCCGGCGCGAAAAATTTCTCCGTAATAGGACGACGTATTCAAGAGAAACGCAACCGCGACCGCCCCGAACGCACCGAGATCGATCTTCATGAACGGCAATCCGAATGCGATGAACATCAAGAGCACAAGCGGCGGAAAGGCGCGGAAAAAATCGACATAGGCCACGACGGTCCAGCGCACCAGCCGATTGCGGACCGTCGAGAGCAATGCGACCGTCAAGCCCCCTGCCACGCCGATCGGGATCACCACCAGGCAGAGCTTCACCGTCATCCAGAAGCCGGCGAGGAGGTACGGCCACGTCTGCGCGAGGATGCCGACATTGAAGAAGTTGACGAGCAGCAGGTCCATCAACGCTTCCAGGCGAAGCGCGTTTCGACCCAGCGCCCAAGATGGACGACCGGGATGAATAAGATGAGATAAGCAATCGCGCCCAACGTGAGCGGCGACGGGTTATACGAGAACGAATAGGCCGATTGCGCCTGATAGAGAATCTCGCCCACGGCAACGACGGAACCCAGCGCGGTGCCCTTGGTAATTCCAATGGTTCGATTGGTAAGGGGTGGGATCGTGAGCCGCACGGCCTGCGGCAACACGACGAATCGCATCGTTTGCGCGTATCCAAGCCCGGTGGATCGGGCCGCCTCCCACTGGCCTTTCGGTACGTCCAGGATCCCCGCCCAAAAGATCTCTTCCGCGAACGCGGCTAGCACGGCCGCGAGGGCGAACCAGGTGGACACGAATCCGGTGAGCTTCACACCAGCCGATGGCATCGCGAAGTACAAGACGATGATGATGACCAGCGGCGGGACCGCGCGCATCACATCGACAAATACAACGATGAAGAAGTTGATCAGCTTGAATCGCAACGAACGCACCACGGCAAGGAGCAGGCCGAGGGCGATTCCGGTGATGACGACGAGGAGTGCGAGTTGAACGGTGAGAAAGAAACCTTCGACGATCTTCGGCAGGTACTGCGCCATGACCTGCCAGTTGAAGAAGGTGTCGAGGAAGCGATCCATTTCTACGACAATTCACCGCAGAGGACGCAGGGGACGCAGAGGAAATGCAAAGATGAGGGCCTAAGTGAGACGCATCCCTCGCGTGCATCACCAGTCTTGATGACAACTGCGCAGGGAATGAGATGATCATTTGGATCGCAATTGAATCCTCTGCGTCCTCTGCGTCCCCTGTGGTTAATATTCAACCTAATGCGCCTCGATATTCGCAATGAACTCCCGGATCCGCGGATGCTCCGGGGCGTTGAAGATTCTCTCCGGCGGCCCCTCCTCCAGGATGCGCCCATCATCCATGAACACCACGCGGTCCGCCGCGCTTCGTGCAAAGCGCATTTCATGCGATACCACGAGCATCGTCATTCCGGACTCGCGCAGTTGGCGCATGACGTTGAGAACCGAGCCAACCAGTTCCGGATCAAGCGCGCTGGTCGGTTCATCGAACAACATCACGCTCGGCTCCAGGGCGAGCGCACGCGCGATGGCGACGCGCTGCTGTTGACCGCCCGATAGCTCGTTCGGAAACGCCTTCGCTTTGTCCGCGAGGCCAACCTGCGTGAGCGCCTTCATACCGATCTCGTCAGCCTCTTCGCGCGTCTTGCCGAGCACCTTGCGAACCGCAAGCGTTACGTTGTCGAGCGCCCGCAGATGCGGATAGAGGTTGAATGACTGGAACACCATGCCGATGCGCTGTCGCACCGCGTTGATATCGACGCCGGCGGCCATGATGTCGATACCGCCGACCTTGATGGATCCGGCGCTTGGTTCCTCGAGGCGATTGCAACAGCGGAGCAAGGTCGATTTGCCCGAGCCGGACGGTCCGATCACGAAGACCAGCTCGCGCGGCCGCACTTGCAGGTCGATGCCGCGCAAGACCTCGGCATGACCAAATGATTTGTGCAGGCCGGTAATGTCGAGGATCGGGGGTTCAACGCTCAAGATCATTCACCGCAGATGATTCACCGCAAGGGAGGCGAGGGACGCAAAGAACAGCCTGATTAGTGGCGAGGCTCAGGCAATGTGCAACCCAAACCACAGGCCGATTGCCCTGCGCCTGTCGGAGAGCCGTACGCCCGCGTATACAGGGCTTCGACAAGCTCAGCTTGAACGGATTCTTGATCCAATCAGATCCCGCAACCGTTTGCGCCCCCTTGCGCCTCCCTTATGGGCCCTTATAAAAGTTCAAATTTCCTGTCATTCCCGCGAAGGCGGGAATCCAGAAACTATTAAATCATCGGGTTTTCCAAGAAGCCTAGATTCCCGCCTTCGCGGGAAAGACGAATTTTTGGAGGTGCCCTTATGTCCTTCGCGTCCTTTGCGGTTAATCCGTACCGCGTCGTGGGCCTTACTTGCAACTTGGCGTGTGATTGCTCGCCTCATGCCCCGCCAATCCCGGTACACCGTAGCCCGCATACACGGTCACCGCTGCCGACTTGGGTTCAGCCTTGGTGCCGAACCACTTTTCGTGGAGCGTTGCGATGGTGCCATCGACCTTCATGCATTCGATCGCCATATCGACCGCGTTGCGAAGCTTCACGTCGTCCTTGCGGAATGCCGCCGCCCACACCAGGCCCTGATCGATTTTGAGCGTTGCAAGCTTGATCTGGTCCTTTGCTTTCACGACCGCGTACGCAGCCACGGTATTGCCCGACAGGTGGGCTTCCGCTCGCCCTGAGATCATCGCCTGCACGGCATCGCTGTTGGTGCCGTACGACTCTACTTTCCAGCTGTACTTGGCGGCATTCTCCTGCAGCCACTTGTCGTAAGCGGACCCCTTGTTGACCGATATCGTCTTGCCCTTGAGTTGATCGAGCGCATTGACGTCGCCGCTCTTGGCCGGCACCACGAACTGGTAATAGGTATTGAGGTAACCCTCGCTGAACAGCAGATTTTGCGCACGTTCAGGGGTGACCGTCGTGGGCGCGCCGACGAAATCGATCTTGCCCGAGTTCATCGCCGGAATCAGTCCCGAAAATTCCCCCGCGAAGATCTCGACCTTGCGCTTCATGCGCTTGCCGATCTCGTTGATCAGATCGACATTGAAGCCCTCTACACCACCGCCGAGCTTGGGCATCGCGTGCGGCGCAAAGGTGCCATCGACACCTGCGATCAACGGTTTGTCCTGTGCAAAGGATGCGCAGGCGGCCAATAGCGTGGTGACGCCGAACGCACCGATCAAGGCACGGCGAATCGAAATGCGTCTCATTGATGAATCCTCCTTAGTCGATGTCGTGTCGTATTGATCTGAAGGCTCTGTGTCATCCATCAGGAATCCGCGCGGTCCGCCGTGCGAATTCCTAGAACGGACCGCGATGACCCTCGGGCGGCGGCGTGGCGCCCGCCTGACTCGTAATGATCCCATAGGTGTCGGGACGGCGGTGTTCGTGGAACGCGAAGATGGTCGACTTGTTGAACTGGCAAGCATCCAGGTCGCACTCGGCAGTGATGACCTCATCGCCCAGGGTATGGGTCTGCGCAACGATCTCACCGGATGGCGCCACAATGATCGACGAGCCGCACATGTCGAAGCCCTCTTCGTTGCCGGCCTTGGCCACCGCAACGACCCACGTTCCGTTCTGATAGGCCCCCGCGCACACCACCAGGTTGGAGTGATACACACGCAGATAATGCGCCTCGACCCCATTGCGATTCATTGCCGGCGTGTTGAATCCCAGCACCACGAGCTCAACGCCCTTCATGCCGAGCACGCGATAACTTTCCGGCCAGCGGCGGTCATTGCAGATCATCATGCCCATCACGCCGCCCATCGTTCGCCAGACCGGAAAACCGAGGTCGCCGGGCTCAAAGTATTTCTTCTCGAGATGTTGCCAGGGCAAGCGGGGATCGAAATGAGCATGACCGGGCAGATGCACCTTGCGGTACTTGCCGACGATATTCCCGTTGTGATCGACCAGGATCGAAGTATTGAAACGGCGCTTGCGAATGCCCTCCGGTGTTGTTTCTTTGACCAACTCTGCATAGCCGAGATAGAAACCCACACCCAGCATCTTCGCCTCGTCGAAGAGCGGCTGGACTTTCGGATTGGGCATCGACGATTCGAAAAACCAGTCGAGCTCGTCCTCTTCGGGCAGATTCCAGCGTGGGAAAAACGTCGTCAGCGCGAGCTCCGGATAGACGACGAGATTGGCGCCACGCCATTTTGCCTTGCGCATCAGATCGACCATGCGTGCCACGACTTCCCGGCGCGATTCGGTACGACCGATCGGGCCGAGTTGCGCGCCGGCTACATTCACGATGCGAGGCATCAGAGCATTTCGAAGATTTTGAATCGAACGCGAATGGTAGCACCGGGAACCAAGCCGGATAGCGACCCGCCGACCGTTCCGGCTACACTCCCAGCCATCATCAATCGACGGAAAGTCCCCCATGGATCTCAACATTCCCGCTGTCGTCGCCGAAGTCACCGCGGCGTTCGACCGCTACGAGGATGCGCTCATCCACAACAAGGTGGACGTCCTCAACGAGCTGTTCTGGAACAGCC
>JANMUI010000788.1:0-5005 GCA_031391405.1 Betaproteobacteria bacterium | reverse complement strand
GCCCCACCGGGCTCTCGACGGGCGACACACGCTCGAACACGCGATCGGAAAATATGACCCGCCGGTCGGCGCGGCACTGCTCGAAGAGCGATGCCACTTCAGGATTTCGCATCCCTGACGCGCTTGCGACGAGTACGTCGGCGCACCCGCCGCGCGCCGAGAACATCTGCACGAGATGCGGGCCATCGATCAGCGTCCGCTGGTGGATTCGCCGTTCTTTGGCTGAGCTGCCGATACGCGCAATCTCCTGGACCAGTGCGTTGGTCACCGAGGAGATATGTCTAGCCGCTCGGGTCACTCACGAATTCGCGCAGGTACGGAATCCCACGAAGGGATCGTTCCGGTGAGGAAGATAGAAATTACGCCACGTCAGACGAATCAGTCTCGCGGGCGTCGCAAAGCTGCCGCCGCGCATGACCTTGTGTGTGCCGAACGATGGCCGGGAATACGCGTCATAGGGATCTGCAACAAATCCGGGATAGGGATGGAACGTCGTCGACGTCCACTCCCATACATTGCCGATCATCTGTCGGCAGCCACTCGCGGTATCTCCGGCCTCGGCCGCATGCACGGAAATTGTTTCGTTCGTTTCCAGGTTGGCATGCTGCGGCGTCGGTGCGGAATCGCCCCAGGGAAAGCGGCGCTTGCTGTTGCCGATTTCGGGGTGGCTAGCGGCGAATTCCCACTCGGGTTCGGTTGGCAGGCGACGATGGGCAAATCTGCAATAGGCTTCCGCCTCGAACCAGCTTACATGCATGACCGGGTGACTCGAGGCTAGCGGGACAATGCGATCGAACCGCCGCTCCATCCACTTTCCACCGAGCTGACGCCAATACCGCGGCGCGACCAGGCCATTGCGTTGCACCCAAACCCATCCATCCTCGCTCCAAGACTCCCGGCGCCGATACCCGTCCGACAAAACGAATTCGAGGTATTGCTCGTTGGTCACCGGAGCGCGACTGATCGCGAATGGCGCAACCAAGACTTCATGCGCCCATTTCTCGTTGTCGAACACGAATCCATGCTCGGGATAGGCGCCTTGCATGAATGCCCCGCCCGGCAATGAGACATCGCCGTCCGCCGACTGTCCCGACAAACGCGCGTTGGTCCTAACGAGGTCGAATTGCGGGGCCTCGTAACCGTGAACTTGCCAGGCATGATGGAGGGCCTCGGCACGCATGTCTTCATGGGCGGCGCTGAGCTCCGCGAAGTAGAGTGCCTGCCGGTCATCGGGCCGCGCGTCGAGCCGATCGATGACCTGGATGAGTACATCGTTCAGGTACTTGCGGGTCGCGCGGAGATCGAGAAGCGGAAGTCCCCAACGTGCGCTGTGGGCGACGCGTTCGGAATCGTAGAGCTTGTCCGCATTGGCTATCATCGAATCGCCAAGCTCGTCGTTTTCACGCCGGCGCACGCACCAGCGTTCCTGAAACCACGCGATGTGCCCCAGCTCCCAGATCGGAGGATTGACGATTTCAAGCCGTGGACCCAACAATTGGCTGTTGTCCAGGTCGCGCGTGAGCGTTAGCACGCGCTTGCGGGCCGCCACCAGGTGCGCCCTGACGTCCTTTATGTCGAGCATTGCCATGAATCATGCAAGTCTAACGCAGCGAGCACATCAATGAGAATCGTTGTCGTGACGCCGGCGGCCGCAAGCGCGAGAACCGGCAATCGCCATACCGCGGCGCGCTATGCAGCGTTCCTTCGCGCGGGCGGACATCATGTTCGGGTAATGGTCCGATGGGATGAATCGCCATGCGACATGTTGATCGCCTTGCATGCGCGGCGCAGCCTGCCTTCTATCGAGCTTTTCAGGAAGGAATATTCCGAGCGCCCGTTGATCGTGGTATTGACCGGCACCGATGTTTACCGCGATATACACACCGACCCGAACACGCGCCGATCGCTCGCGCATGCGGATCGATTGATCGTCCTGCAAGATCGGGCGCTCGATGAGCTTGCTGCCGCCGAACGTGCGAAGGCCCAGGTGATTTACCAATCGAGCGCCGCGCGGCTTTCACATACGCCCGTTGCGCGACGGTTTCGCATCGCCGTCCTTGGCCACATCCGGGATGAGAAGGACCCGTTCTGCGTGGCACGCGCCCTCGCGTTCATAGATGCCCCCGAAGTTGAAGTCATTCACGTCGGCGATGCGTTGTCTGATGCGGATCGACAGGAAGCGCTGCGATGGATGCATGGCGACACCCGGTACCGATGGATTGGTGGCCGACCGCACGGCAATACGCTCCGTTGGCTTGCATCGAGTCATGTGATGGTCTTGAGCTCCAAGATGGAAGGCGGTGCAAATGTCATCTGCGAAGCGGGCCGGATCGGCGTGCCGGTGATCGCCTCGCGCATTTCGGGAAATATCGGCATGTTGGGCGCAAACTATCCTGCCTACTACCCGCTCGGTGATGCCGAGGCATTGGCCGGCATGATCGAGCGGGCACGGTGCGATGCCCGGTTCTACGCACTGATGCAACGTCGCATCGACGAGCGTCGCGCCTTGTTTGTCCCGTCTTCGGAGGCGCGGGGCGTTCTTGCGGCTGTGCGGGCGGCGGCAACGCAAGCCAAGCGCCGGATCGCTCGCTAGCGGATGTCCGGTCGGTCGATGGCTTCGCGCACGGGCCTGAAGCTGCGACGATGCGCGGCACACGGACCGTGCCGTTGCAGCGCATCGAGATGCGCCTTGGTACCGTATCCTTTGTGCTGGTCGAATCCGTACGCGGGGTAGTCTGCCGCAAGCGAATGCATGATCGCGTCACGAGCCGTCTTCGCCAGGATCGAGGCGGCCGATATCGCGGGGACCACTGCGTCGCCCTTGACGATCGCTCGCACCGGGTACGGGACGTCGGGGCATCGATTGCCGTCGACCAGTACCTTACGCGGCGCAAGCGACAACGCCATCACTGCACGTCGCATCGCGAGCATCGTCGCCTGAAGAATGTTGATCTGGTCGATCTCGTCGACGCTTGCGTATGCAATCGCGAACGCTGCTGCGTCCCGGCGAATGATCAGTGCCAGGCGGGTACGCTCTGCCGATGACAGCACTTTCGAATCAGCCAGTCCCGCGATTGGCCGATCGACGTCGAGGATGACAGCGGCGGCGCTCACCGGCCCGGCGAGGGGCCCGCGCCCTGCTTCGTCAACCCCACATAGATAAACGGAACGCCCCGCCACCGCTGCAAACGAATCGAACACCCGGTCGCTAATGATGTGCACCGCGCTCGATGTATTGCCCGATCACAGCTGCCGCGCGATCCGCGGCGCCGAGCGCTAGTTGATCGCGAATCGCGATGAATCGCGCCGACAACGCGGCGCGCGTGCGCTTGTCGTTCAACAAGTTGAGCGTCGCCTGGGCGAGGTTCGCCGGCGTCGCGTCGTCCTGGATGAATTCCGGACACAGTGCGACGCCGGCAAGAATATTGGGCAATCCGATGAAAGGGGTGTGAACCAGAGTCCGGGCAATCCGGTAGGTCATTGGCGCAAGCTTGTACGCAATGACGACCGGACGCCCGATCAAGGCAGCTTCCAAGGTAGCCGTCCCGCTTGCCGCGAGCACCACGTCCGCAGCCGCCATCGCATCGTGTGAATGTCCGTAGAGCATGGTGAGCGGGAGCTCATTAGCCCCTTGACGGTACAGCATGTCCTCGAAGAGCAATCGGGTCGGCCGCGTGGCGAGCGGCACGAGAAAGCGCAATTCCGGATCGATGGCATGCAATCGCTTCGCCGTCTCGATGAACGCGGGGGCCATCATCTCGATCTCGCTTTGCCTGGAACCCGGCAGGACGGCAAGAACGCGCTCCATCGGTTTGATGCGGAGCTGATCACGCGCATCGGCTTGGGTTGGACCGGCGGCCAGCGCATCGGCCACGGGGTGCCCAATGCAGGTGACCTCGATGCCGGCCTCTCGATAAAGCGGCGCCTCGAACGGGAACAGCGTGAGCATGTGCGATACGGCCCGCCGGATGCCACGAATCCGGCCTCGCCGCCATGCCCATATCGTCGGGCTCACACAGTGCACAGTGGGAATACCACGCCACTTGATGCGACGTTCGACGCCGAGGGTGAAATCCGGGGAATCGATTCCGATCACGACGCGCGGGCGTGCACTGACGAGCCGCCTCACCAGGTCTGCGCGGATACGCATGAGCTCAGGTAGATGCTTCACAACCTCCGCCAGGCCGCGTACCGCCAAACGCTCCTGTTCATGCCATGACTCGAATCCGGCGCCGATCATCCTCGGCCCCCCGATGCCAACGCATTGCAGGCCGGGGAAACGCCTGCGCAACGCCGCAATGATTGCCTCACCGAGCGCGTCTCCGGACGCCTCGCCCGCAATCATGCCGACGATCGGCGCAGCCGTGTCGATAGGTAACTGCACGATTCAGCGCAGGACGCCGCGTTTCGCCGCGGCGAGGAAATCCGCCAACACGGCGAGCTCCGGAAGCTTCTTGGCATCGTCCTCGATCGCGACGCGCGCATCTGCGAACGTGAGGTTGTTGCGATAGAGCGTCTTGTATGCACGCCGAATCGCTTCGATGGCTTCGACGCTGAAGCCGCGCCGGCGCAATCCCTCGATGTTCACGCCGTAGGGCTTGGCCGGATTGCCCTGCGCAAGAACGTAAGGTGGCAAGTCCTGAAAGAGAATCGTCCCGCCACCGGTCATGCTGTGCGCGCCGACTTTCACGAACTGATGGACACCGGTCAGCCCGCCCAGAATCGCATAGTCGCCGATGAATACATGTCCGGCAAGCTGCGTGCTGTTGGCCAGGATCGTATGACTGCCGATCTGGCAATCATGCGCGATGTGGGCATACGCCATGACCCAGTTGTCATCGCCGATGCGCGTTACACCGTCGTCCTGAACCGTACCGGTATTGACGGAACAGAATTCGCGAAACGTGTTGCCATCGCCGATTTCGAGAGACGTCGCCTCACCCGCGTATTTCTTGTCTTGCGGCGGGCTGCCGATCGCGCAGGAATGGAATATCCGGTTGCCTCG
>JANMUI010000761.1:0-11122 GCA_031391405.1 Betaproteobacteria bacterium | reverse complement strand
TTGCCGGTGCCGATGTGCGGCATCACGATCAGACTGTTCTCGAAGCCGATGTCGACCTCGCTCCGAAGCATCGCCGTCAAGGTTGCCGCGCTGCCCTTGTACGGAACATGCACGACATCGACGCGGCCCATCGACTTCATCAGCTCGCCGGCGAGATACGGTGCGGTGCCGTTACCGGTCGACGCATACGTGAGGGTTCCTGGACGTGCGCGTGCGGAAGCGAGGAGATCATGCATCGAACGTACCCGCTCGATCATGGCTGCATCGCCCTACGCTGCGTGCTTGACGCAAAAATCTTCATCGAACGTGAGGCCAAGCCCTGGCTTCTGGGGCACCGTCAATGTGCCGCCGGCCATCTTCGGGACCTCTGTGAAGAGCTTCGTCGCCCACGGCATGTATTCGACCGTGAGTCCGTTGGGAATCGCAGCGATCAAGTGCACCGAGATCTCGGGGTAGAGATGGCTCACGACCGGCAGGTTGAACGCCTCGGCCATCGCGGCGATCTTCAGCCACCCGGTAATGCCGCCAGTGCGCACGACATCGAGCATTGCGATGTCGACCGAGCGCGCTTCGAACATATGGCGGAACGGCACGATGCCGAATACGTATTCGCCAGCGGCCGTGGGTGTAGCAAGCGCCGCGGTGACCGCTGCATGGCCGGCGTAGTCGTCGCACGCCACCATGTCCTCCAACCAGTAAAGACCGTACTCCTCGATGCGAGCGCCAATGGAGATCGCCTGGCGCACATCCCAGCGCTGGTTGATGTCGCACATCAAGTCGATATCATCGCCGATCACCTTGCGGACTTCGCGAATGCGCTCGATCTCTTTGGGCACCGTCGTTGCGCCGGGGAGTGCGAGCTGGGTCTTCATCTGCTTCCAGCCGGCTTCCTTGAGGGTGCGCGCGCAGCGCAGCAGATTGTCGAGCGAGCCTTCGCGGGAGAGCGCGCCCGACGCGTAGGTGGGCACCGTGGTTCGATAGCCGCCGGCGAGCGTTGCGACCGGTACGTTGAGCGCCTTGCCTTTGATGTCCCAGAGCGCGATGTCGATCGCCGCGAGCGCGAGCGTCACCATGCCGCTTGGGCCGGCGATCGTGGAGGCGCGAATCTTGTTGACCAGCGCCTCGATCGGTAGCGGGTCCTGGCCGATGATGAGCGCAGCCAGGGTATCGACCATCCCTTTCAAGTGAGCGCCCAGGTTGCCGCCGAAGAACGTGTAGCCGATGCCCTCGATCCCCGCATCCGTTCGTAAGGTGAGGGTCACATAGTCGCGCGTCGGACCCATGAGGATGGCGCCATTGGCGAGCGGTTCGTCGGCCGGGATCTTGATCAATCGAGTCTGCGCGGAAGTGATTTTCATGGTGATCGTCTCCTCTGGGTCGATGATGTTGGTGGTGGCGCGGCGGTGTTCTACTCTTGTTTCAGTTTGGCGGTCATCACGACGCCGGCCCATCGGGCAAGCTCCCTCAAATCACGCACAGGTTCGCAGTCCGCTTGATCAGTACTGTCCCTTCGGCTCCAACCCCAGTCGATATTGACCGTACATCGAGCCGACGCCGTCCCAGCCGAATGTGAAGTGCTTGCTGACAGCGTGAATGTCCCGCCACGCCCGTTGAATGCTGGTATCGAGCTGTAACCCCGCGCCGCCGACGGATTCGTATAGCGCATCGATCCCCTGGCGGGCGAGCTTGAGGGCGAACGCATGATCGCGGCGATTGCGAATGCGCATGCCTACGTCGACTTGGTGTCCCGCCGCCACGATGGCTTCCACATCACGAATGTCGCGTTTCAACAACAAGGTCGCGGCATCGAGGCAGGCTTCGGCCTCTGCCAGGCGCAGTTGAATGGACTGGAACTCGGCCATCTTGTTGCCGCCACCGGCGACCGCGCCGCGCGTCACGCGTGCGCTCGTCATGTCGATGAAATCGTCGATCGCGCCTTGCAAGGCGCCAAGTGCGGGTGATGCGATCGACGCTGGGACGGCCGAGAGGAAGGGAATCCGAAAGAGGGGATTGGTATTCACCTGCGCGCCCGGCGGGTTGTTCGAGGAGAGCTGTGGAAACGTGAGCATCCGATGCCGCGGAACGAATACATCCTCCTTGATGAGAAGGTTCTTGCTGCCGGTGCCCGCCAATCCGACGGTGAACCAGTTGTCCTCGATCTCGTAGTCGCTCTTGGGGAGGATGAGGAAGCCGGCTGATGGTTTGCCGCCGTTTTCCTCGATCGGTGGGAACAACACGCCGAACAGCGACCAGCCGGCGTTGTCACAGCCGCTCGCGAACGCCCAACGTCCCTTGATCTTGAATCCGCCGGGTACCTCTACCGCCTTGCAAGACGGTGCATAGGATCCCGCCATGATCATATTGATGTCTTCGGCGAGCACCTCTTCCTGGGCCTCGAGCGGAAAGGTTCCGAGCATCCATTGATGGACCACCATCAGACCGAGGAACCACGCGCTCGAACAGCAGCCGCGACCAAGCTCGGACACGAGATCGACCATCTCGATGAATCCGTACTCGTACCCGCCGAATCGCGACGGTTGCATCAGGCGGGCGAAACCCGCGTCTTGCATCATGCGAGCGACATCGGTGGAAATTCGCCGTTCCTGCTCGGTGCGCACCGCGCGCGCCTTGATGTGCGGCAGCAGCTCGGCGGCGCGACTGCGCAATATCTCGATCGACGGAATCTGGCGCGTCGCTGCATCGCGCGTGACGTCGGAAGGATTTGAAGAGGCGTGCGGCTGAGTCATGAGGCTATCCAAACTGCACGAAGGCAACGATGCGAAAGGGGTTGCCATTCAAGCATCAGAACAATGCAACGGCAAGCATTCGTTCCCGACACGTCCGACAGACCAGAGCGGAGCCGCTTGACACACAGACATAGACATATACACTACATGTATATGATTTTCAACCACGGAGGTCATAATGACCGAAGCAATGCAGGTGACCCCGATCCACCTGAAGCCGACCCAGAAGCGCGCTTTGCAGGCGCGCGCGCAGGCGAACAATACCAACGTGGCCGAGGAGGTTCGCCGCGCAGTGGACGCCTATCTCACCGGGATCGATGCCGACGAGCTTGCCTTGCTCGATCAGGCGACCCGCCAGGCGCAGGTGATGCTTGATGACATGCGCCGCACGTTGGTCGCGACCAATGACCATCTGCGGACTGTCTTCGCCGAGCGTGATCGACTGCGCAAGGCGACGCGATGAGCCTCGTCACTGAAATTCTCGATCGCCTGACCGGGCTCGCCGCCGTCAAGGCGCAATTGGATACGTCTGCCGCCGACGTGCGGCGGCTCGCCGACTGGGTGCTCGATCATGAAAAGCGTGTGCTTCGCTTGGAAGCGGGCCGGTCGCCCCCCGACCCGACATCGAGACGCTCTGCCCGGTTGCCGCGAAAGTAGTTGTTCTTCCCGCTGCATCGACAATGGTGCGGGCATCTTGCCAGACGAAAGGCCGCGCTACCGGAGGGCCCCGCCGCGCATCACCAACCGGAAACATTACCAACCGGCAACGCATGCGGGGCACGAATGAGAATCGCAAGCGCACAGATCACCGCGCTTTTTCTCAAACACCTGCCTGACCCGCGTTTGGAAAAAACAACTGTTCGCCGCCGATCTTGTAACCGGCGATCGCTTGTTGCCCCTCCTGGGAGACGATCCAGTCGACGAATTGCTGCGCGAGATCCTTCTTTACATGCGGATGCTTGACCGGATTCACGACCATGACCCCATATTGGTTGAAGAGGCGCTGGTCGCCTGCAACGTGGATTACCAACTCGCCGCGATTCTTGAAAGCGAGCCAGGTACCGCGATCGGCGAGCACATAGGCGTTGAGGGACGACGCAGTATTGAGCGCCGGCCCCATGCCCTGTCCGGTGTCGCGATACCACGGCCCCTTGGCACGATCGATTTCGATGCCGGCTACTTTCCACAACGCCACCTCGGCCATGTGCGTGCCGCTCTTATCGCCCCGTGAAACGAATATGCTCTTCGCGCTCTCGACTTTCTTCAAGGCCGCCAGAATGCCGTTGCCGCCGGCGATCTTCGCCGGATCGCCGCGCGGTCCGATGAGGACGAAATCGTTGTACATCACGGGTAGCCGCTCGACGCCGTATCCCTCGGCAACGAATTTCTCTTCGGCGGATCGCGCATGCACAAACACGACGTCGGCGTCGCCCCGGCGCGCGAGATCGAGCGCTTGCCCGGTCCCAAGTGCGACGACGCGCACCTGAATGCCGAATCTCTTCTGGAAGATCGGCAACACATGGCCGAACAGGCCGGACTGCTCGGTGGAGGTTGTCGATGCGACCGTGATAAAGCGGTCCTGGGCGATCGCTCCGACCGACAGTGAAAACCCAAGAACGATCGCGAGCCCTCTTCGCATCAGCGTCACTACCATGGCAACTCTCCTTTGATGAATTCCGCGGCCTCCCGTGAGACCGGATGTTTGAAGAATCGATCGGACGGTGCATGCTCGGCGATCCGACCGCGATGGATGAACACGATCTCGTCCGCGAGGCGATGGGCCTGTCCGAGATTGTGCGTCACCATGACGATCTTCGTGCCATCGGTATGCATCGCCTGGATCACCGCCTCGATCTCATGTGTCGCACCCGGATCGAGACTTGCGGTCGGCTCGTCGAGAAACAGCACTTCGGGGTGAATCGCCCAGGCTCGCGCCAAGGCCAGGCGTTGCTGCTCGCCACCGGAGAGCACGCGCGCGGGATGATTGGACGATGCCAGCAGGCCGACCTTGCGCAGCGCCTCGTGCGCGCGACTCTCATGTTCGATGCGCGGGATACCCGCGACCTTCAGTGCGTAGAGGACATTCGCCATCGCCCGGCGCCGGAGCATTACCGGTCGTTGAAATACCATGGCTTGCCGCCGTGGTGCACCGGCCACCGCATGATGGCTCCAACGTACCGTCCCGCTGGTCGGGGCTAGCAGGCCGTGACACAGTCGCAGAAGTACGCTCTTGCCGGCGCCATTTGGACCGACCAGGATCGTTCGCGGACCCGCTTCGAGCGTGAGCGTCACGCCATCGATGATCCGGCGACCGCCCACCGCGAACACGACTTGATCAAGTTGCAAGGGCAGAAGTGAATTCGGGGCGCGCACGGTCCGGATCGCTCTCAGCCCAGACGGCGTTGCGCCGATTCCTTGATGAGATAAGCGCCGGCATTGAGCGTGAGCACGATCGTTACGAGCACGACGCCAAGGCCCAGTGCGAGCGGCAGATCGCCTTTGCTGGTTTCGAGCGCGATGGCCGTCGTCATCACGCGCGTCACGCCATCGATGTTGCCGCCGACGATCATGACCGCACCCACCTCGGCGGCTGCACGTCCAAACCCGGCCAACACGATGGTCACTAACGAGAAACGCAGATCCCAAAGCAGTGTGACTGCAGCACCCACCGGCGTTTCGCCGAGCGATCGCAGTTGATCGCGGTATTCCTCCCAGGCGTCCTCCACGACTTGCCGCGCCAACGCCGCGACGATCGGTGTGATCAAGATGGTCTGCGCAATGACCATCGCGGTCGGCGTGAAGAGAAGGCCCCATTCTCCCAGAGGCCCGGCCCGGGACAGCAGCAGATACACGAGCAGACCGACCACGACCGGGGGAAGGCCCATCAGCGCATTGAGGATCACGATCACAGTGCGACGACCAACGAAGCGGCCGACGGCGATCGCCGCCCCGAGCGGCAAACCGACCAGGCACGCGAGCAGCACCGCGGTCAGGCTGACGCGCAGGCTGAGCAGAATGATATCGACAAGTTTGGGGTCGGCGCCCGCAAGCAATTGCAGGGCAGTCCCGACGGCAGCAACGATGGCTTCCAACGATAACCCTATGGACCGTGCGAATCGGCGTACTGGCGGAATGGCGGATTCGAATCGGCAGGTTGAAACCTATCTCCACCAAGAACCCATCTACAATAGCAGCAACAGGCGCTGGCGTTGGGAGGTTTGGCTTCGCGTGTCGTCCCGCGATTTCCGAAATAGCCACCGCGTGTTGCCCATGCATCCAATGTGCACGGACCGTTTCAATCCCGCAGTTCAACCAGGAGTAGGCACATGAAGCTTTACTACACACCGGGCGCATGCTCGATCTCACCGCACATCGCATTATGCGAAGCGGGTCTCGCTCATGAAATCGAGAAAGTCGACCTCAAGGAGAAGAAGACCGCTTCGGGCGCGAACTACCTCGCGATCAATCCAAAGGGATATATCCCGGCCCTGCAACTCGATAACGGCGAAGTGCTGGTCGAGGGCGTGGCGATCGTGCAATACATCGCTGATCAAAAGCCCGACAGCGGCCTCGCGCCGAAAGCGGGCACGATGGAGCGCTACCGCCTGCAGGAATGGCTGACATTCATCAGCTCGGAGTTGCACAAGACCTTCTCGCCGCTCTTCAATGCGGCCATGCCCGACGAAGGGAAGAAGATCTTTCGCGATCGGCTGGCAATGCGCTTCGCCTATGTCGACAAGCAGCTCGCCGGCAAGAACTACCTGATGGGTGCGAGCTTCAATGTTGCCGACGGCTATCTGTACAACATGATCCGTTGGGCGCGCCGCGTGGAGCTCGATCTGTCGGCCTGTCCGAATGTAGTCGCGTTCGAGAAGCGCATGGAAGCACGGCCGAAAGTGATTGAAGCGCTGAAGGCGGAAGGGTTGATGTAGCAGAAAGAAGTAGGGGACAAGAGAGAAATAGGGCGCCCCACGTTTTCTGAAAGAGAACGCAGGAAACGTGGTCTGTCCCTTAGTTCTGTGCCGTCCCCTTAAACGCCCGACCGTTCGCCCTGATCCTGTCGAAGGGTGAATACCGGAGAATCCATGCGCGGACCATTTCACCCCGTCGATACGCCTGCGTTACCCTTCGACAGGCTCAGGGCGAACGGATGCTTGAGCGCAGAGGGCACAATTAAGTGCCATTCGGGACAGACTACGTTTTCTGAAAGAGAGCGCAGAAAACGTGGTCTGTCCGTTCGCTATTGGCGCGATATCGCCAAGCTCGGGCAGGTGGTGCGCGACTCCGGCGCGAAGGTCGATTGAGGGTGATCCCAATACCGCCTGTGGTACAGGAACAACGCGCGCATCGTGCGGAGCTGACCACCGACATTCCCGCGCGGCTCGACGCGCTCCCATGGTCGCGCTGGCACTGGCGTGTCGTCGCCGCGCTTGGCATCACGTGGATTCTCGATGGCCTGGAAGTCACCATCGTCGGTTCCCTTGGCGGCGTGCTCGCGCGCCCCGACACGCTCGGGCTTTCGGCCGCGCAAATCGGCTGGTCGGGCTCTGCATACGTTGGCGGTGCGGTCCTGGGCGCGCTCTACTTCGGGCGCCTCGCTGACCGCTTCGGCCGCAAGCGCCTGTTTCTCATCACGCTTGCGGTCTATCTCGTTGCGACGCTGGCAACTGCGTTCACCTTCGACTTTACGTCGTTCGTCGTGTGCCGGTTCGTCACGGGGTTCGGCATCGGAGGTGAGTACGCTGCGATCAACTCCGCGATCGACGAGCTCATTCCGGCGCGCGTGCGCGGGCGCGTGAGCCTTGCCATCAACGGGAGTTTCTGGGTCGGCGCCGCGCTCGGTGCGGCGTTGAGTCTGGTGCTCCTCGACCCGCATGTGCTCGGCCCCGAAATCGGCTGGCGGGTAGCGTTCGGCCTTGGCGCGCTGCTGAGTGTCGCGATTTTGATCGTGCGGCGCAATCTTCCCGAGAGTCCGCGCTGGCTCGTGCTGCACGGCCATGCTGATCGCGCCGAGGAGGAGATGCGGCGTATCGAGGCCGCCGTGGCGCGCGAGCACGGGCCGCTCGCGCCCGTCGCCCAACGGCTCGCAGTGCGCCTGCGCCCGTCACCGTCCTTCGGCGAGATCGCGCGCATCCTGTTGCGGCAATACCCCAGGCGTGCGGTGCTGTGCCTCGCCCTGATGGTGTCGCAGGCCTTCTTCTACAACGCGATCTTCTTCACCTATGCGCTGGTGCTCACGCGTTTCTACGGCATCGCGGATGAGCGCGTCGGCCTCTACATCCTGCCCTTCGCGATTGGCAACTTTCTGGGGCCGCTGCTGCTCGGCCCGTTGTTCGATCGGGTCGGGCGCCGCATCATGATCGCGGTGACGTATGCGCTATCGGGCGTGGGGCTGGCGGCGATCGGTTACTGCTTCATGATGGGTTGGCTCGATGCGGTCACGCAAACCTTGGCGTGGTCCGCAATCTTCTTCCTCGCCTCCGCGGCGGCGAGCTCCGCTTATCTCACCGCGAGCGAAATCTTTCCACTGGAGATGCGCGCCGTCGCGATTTCGCTTTTCTACGCGATCGGCACGGGCGCGGGCGGCTTCTTCGCACCGGCGCTGTTCGGCATGCTGATCGAGACCGCAAGCCGCGGCGCGATATTCGCGGGCTACGGCGTCGGCGCCGCGCTCGTGCTGATTGCCGCGATCGTCGCGCTTGCCTATGGCGTGGATGCCGAGCGCAAACCGCTCGAAGAGGTTGCCAGACCGCTGAGTGCGCACTGAGTTGCTTTCTCGATGGCGGTTACGCTCACCGCGCGCACGTCCCGCCGCTGCTGAGACGTAGGCGGATCATTGTAAGAGGCAGAGATCGCTTCCCGATTCAATCCAACTTCGCCCCGGAATCGCGCACCACCTTGCCCCACCGTGCGAGCTCGCCGTTGACATACGCGCTGAATTCATCGGGGGAATCGATGATCGGATCGACACCCTGCTGCGCAAGTCGATCGCGCATCCCAGGGGAACGCAGCACGTCTGCGAGCGCGGCATTCACTTTTTCGATAGCTTCGCGTGGTGTGCCGGCCGGTGCGAAGAAGCCGAGCCAGATGGTGAGATCGTAGCCAGGCACCCCCGCTTCAGCCACCGTGGGCAGATCGGGAATTGCACTCGATCGCTTCGGCGTGGTCACCGCGAGTGCCTTTACCTTGCCTGCCCGCATTTGCGGCAGCGCGGTGGGCATCGGCTCAATCATCATCGCAATCTGCCCGGCGACCAGATCGATCATTGCCGGTCCACCGCCCTTGTACGGCACATGCGTCATCTGCACACCGGTGAGTGTCTTCAACAGCTCGGCGCCGATGTGCTGAGACCCTCCCGATCCACCCGACCCGAAGTTGATCGTGCCGGGCTTGGCCTTCATTAGGGCAATGAGCTCGCTCATCGTCGTCGCCGGCACGGACGGATGGAGAAGCACGATGCTCGATACTGCGCCGATGCGTCCGACCCCAACCAGATCTTTCGTCTGGTCGTACGGCAGCTTCGAATACAGATGGGGCGCTACCGCCGCCGTGGTCGATCCACTCGAAAGCAGCGTGTAGCCGTCGGCCGGCGCCTTTGCGACCGCGGCAGTCCCGATGGTGCCGGTCGCGCCGCCGCGATTCTCGATGATGACGTTCTGTCCGAGATTCTCGCCAAGCTTTTGCGCGATGACACGCACGACGACATCGTTGAGGCCGCCCGGTGGAAACGGTACGACCACGCGCACCGGGCGGTTTGGATAGCTCGTCGGCTGGGCGTACGCAGTAACCGTAGAAACCACGGCGAGAACGACCGCATACCAAACGCTCATGTCGACTCCTAAACGACAGCGAAGACCGACATTGTGACATCGACCGTCCCGCCAAGGCGCACCCGGAATGCGGCGCGATCGCATCGCGCTATGCGGCATGGGGACCGCGCTACGCGGCGTGAGGACCGCGCTAAGCAGCGTGAGTACCGCGCTAGGCGTGGTGAGGACCGCGCTAAGCGCTAAGCCACGCGATTGCCTTGGCCTCATCGTCAAAGGCGTCTTCTTCGAATCCGCGGTTCGGGCGCTGCCCGCTACTTTTCATCATGCTCATCATCGCGGTCGGGGCGATGTACCCGAAGCGCTTGATGCCCGCCTTCACATAGCGCGGCGAGATGACTTCATCACGCCAGTTACCCAATTCCGCCGGTGGACGGTAACGGAACTGCCTCACGTCCACCAGGATCGAACGCGTTGGCTGGTCGTGGGCGAATCCCGCCAGATTGTGGAGCGCCTCTTTGAAATCATCGAGGCTCATCGACGCGGTCGCTGGTGTCCACGTCATGCGAAGCAGTTTCTTGGAGAGGCGTCGAAATCGAACGTATAGAGCGGATGGGCGTAGAGCACCATGGCGGATATCCTTTCGCGCAGGCGGATGAAGAATCCGGCACCGCGAGCGCCTGCTGCCTCGCGAGCCGGGTCATGGGTTGATTTCCGTGATGACCGTGTCGTCGAGCAGATAGGGGATGTAGTCCATTCCAATCGCGCGCGTTGAAGCGCTCGACATACAGCTTGAGCAGGTCCGATTGCTCCGATGGTTGGCCGGGCTGATCGGCCGCTGCGCTCCGCAACTTCTGCCGGCCGCGATGTAGCGCAGCCTTGACCCCGCCGATGCTGGTCTCGAGGGTGTCGACGATCGACGCGAGGTCATAGTCGAGAACGTCCTTGAAAATCACGCAGGCGCGCTCCATCGGGGGCAGCACGAGCACGAGGCGCCGGAAGGCATGATGCAAGTCTTCCAATCGCTCGATCTCGTCGTTGAACGGCACGCTTTCATCGAATCCGTCCACGGTCCATTCCTCGTGCGGGTGTGCCAAGCGCAGGAAGTCGATGCATTTGTTGTGCGCGATCTTGAAGAGCCAGGC
Source organism: Betaproteobacteria bacterium (assembly GCA_031391405.1). Classification (GTDB taxonomy): domain Bacteria; phylum Pseudomonadota; class Gammaproteobacteria; order Burkholderiales; family SG8-39; genus SHXR01. The sequence continues at coordinate 463 of JANMUI010000761.1, read as the reverse complement.
GCGTAGCGGAATCTCCTGGTTCATCAATGACAGCTTGTAGTACGCAGTGGCGAGCGTGTCCTGCACCAGATCCTCGCCGTCGAGCGCCGATCCGGTCATGCGTGCGCAGTAACGGTGCAACTGCGGACGGATGTCCTGCACCAGTCCGAGGAACGCTTTGCGCGCCACGGCCAGGCTCGGGTCTATCCGCTCAAGGTCTTCCATGCGATCTCCTTTCTGTTAGAACGAGTCAGGGTCGAAAAAGGATACGTCCGACCCCGGGGCTGCGAGCGGTTGTCCTTTCGCAATGGGCCGGCATCACAAAGGTACAATCGACCACAGATTCCGTCGCTGGCGAGGAGAACAGAACTCATGACTGGTTGTCTGCGCGCGCTGTTCGCGCTCACGGTGCTGATTGGCGCGCTTCTCCCGTTCGCTGCGCCAAACTACGCGCAGCAAAGGGGATGACGGCGACGATGGCTTG
>JANMUI010000724.1:0-2039 GCA_031391405.1 Betaproteobacteria bacterium | reverse complement strand
CGATTGGCCGTTCCCGTCTTCGCGAGAATGTTGCGCACATGGTTGGCCACGGTGTTGTCTCTGAGCGATAGCACCCGCGCGATTTCCTTGTTGCTGCGGCCGAACGTAACGAGGCGGAGCACTTCGACTTCGCGGGCGGAGAGGCCGGCTGGGAACGCGGCGGGACCGGACGGTTCACCGAGTCCGTTCCTCAATTGCGCAAGCTGTTCAGTAAGGCGAGCCATCCCGAGGGCTGCGGCGGTTTCAGATGCTTGCTCAGCGAGCGTCGTGGCGCGCTGGCGATCGCCTGTTCGATCCCGGGTGATCAGCATTCGGGCGTGCTCGTACTGCGAATGCGCCACCCAGGGCAGTCCCCCGTTTCGAGCATTCATTGCAATCGCGGCGCTGAAGTGTGCGTCTGCATCGTCCCAACGTTTCATCGTCGTGGCCAACATGCCGAGGTGGCGGTCGGCGGAACCGAGGCAGGCAATGTTCGATCCCGTCACCAGATTTCTTCCACGATAGGGGAGCAGGTGCCGATAGAGGACCGCAGCACGGCCCGCGTCATTGAGATAGGTGCATGTTTCGGCGAGGTAGCTGATCGATGTGATCCACAGGGCATCGCGCGTCAGTGCACTGAATTCGTTGGCAGCAAGGAGGTTGAATTCGCGGCTGGCCTCGTCGCGCATGTCGAGCTCGGCGTAAATGAGCGTCAACCCCGGGTGCCACGCCGCGGAGGTTGGCGTCGACGAGACGAATTGTTTCACGACCGGTGCGACTTCGCGCAAACGACCCTGTTCGCGCCGAATATTGAACATCTGCACGCCATAGATGCCCAGTGTATCGATGCCCATCTGGCGTTGGCCCATCGCGAGGGCCCGTTCGGCTTGACGTTCGCTCTCCTTGAAGCGTCCTTGGAACAGTGCGATGCTCGACTCTGAGGTGGTAACAACGTAGCTCTGGAATGGCGAGCGTCGCGCCTCCGCGCGACGCCGCACCTCTTCCAATTCGCTGAGATACAGAGGGAAGTCTCCGCTTTCAAGGATATCAAAAGCGTAGAAGCTGATTGCTTCCAACGCGCGCAAATCATCGCCGATTTCGTTGGCCAATCGGAAAGCTTCGCGGCCGTTCGCGATGCGCGCCTCCAGGTGATCGATTTGCCCGCGAGTACCCAATCCTGCGAGCAATGCAGTCGATAGCGTTGCAGGATCTCGGAGTTGCCGCGCCATGTTGATCGCGCGATTGTTAACCGTGTTTGCGCCTTCGAGTTGTCCGGTAAGGATGAGGGCACGGGTCATTGCCGACAACACACGGGCCTTCTCAATGGTGTCGCCGACGCCCAGGACCTCAAGGGCTGTCTTCAGCAATTGCACGGCCGCGTCGCCCGGATCGCCTTGACGCCAGCTCGCGTCCTCGAATCCGATCGCCGCTCGCGCAAACAGTTCTCGTGCGGCCGGGTCTTCCAGCGACGAGATGCTTACCGCAGCCCGCCGAAAAGTATCGCGCGCCTCGATGTGCTCAGCCGCCTTGACGAGGGCGCCACCCATTGCTATGAGCAGCTTGGTCCGCGCAAGCGGATCCCGCGTCGCCAGCGCATCGAGTGCCTGCAGTGCAAGGCGAAACAGCGACGCCGCTTCTTCATACGCATACAGCGCATCGGCCCGCACAGCCACCATCTGTGCGAATTCGAGTGCCTTGGCTGCATCACCACCGGGCAGCGCCGCGCAATAGTGATGCGCGATCGCAGCGAGGGTCGCCATTTCGTTCGTGTCGTCGCCCGCCGCGAGCATGGCGGCAATCCGCTGGTGCAACCGGGACCGCTGCACCGCCGACAGTTCGTCATACAACGTTTCACGAATCAACGCGTGGGTGAATTCAAAGGTGCCGGGCTCGTGCCCGCCTTCCACGATACGTGCCGCCTGCGCTTCCTCGACCGCGGCTAGGCACTGTTCCCCCGCAAGCTCGCCGTCCACCCGCGCCAGCATGTCAAAGCGAAACGCACGACCGATCACGGCGGCGGCGCCAAGCACTTCATTGCACGTCCCGGAAAGCCGATTGAG
>JANMUI010000708.1:0-13818 GCA_031391405.1 Betaproteobacteria bacterium | reverse complement strand
GTCTCGTGGAGATCGGTACAGTCGGATGGAGAAAAAAGCGTCCACTCCTTATTCTCCGCAACCCGCTTCATGAACAAATCCGGAATCCAGGTCGCGGTGTTCATGTCGTGTGTGCGCCGACGGTCGTCCCCGGTGTTTTTTCGAAGTTCGAGAAACTCTTCGATATCGAGATGCCACGCCTCAAGATAGGAGCACACCGCCCCCTTGCGTTTGCCACCTTGATTGACCGCCACAGCCGTATCGTTGACCACCTTCAAGAACGGGACTACGCCCTGCGACTTGCCGTTGGTACCTTTGATGTGCGAGCCAAGGGCACGCACCGGCGTCCAGTCATTTCCGAGGCCGCCAGCGTACTTGGCGAGTAGGGCATTCTCCTTGATCGCTTCGTAAATACCGTCAAGATCGTCTGCCACTGTCGTCAGATAGCAGCTCGATAGCTGCGATCTTCGGGAACCGGAATTGAAGAGTGTCGGTGTCGAGCTCATGAAGTCGAAGCTCGAAAGGATCCGATAAAACTCGATTGCCCTCGCCTCGCGGTCGATTTCGTTCAACGCGAGGCCCATCGCTACGCGCATGAAAAACGCCTGCGGCAGCTCGATTCGATTTCCATCGACGTGCAGAAAATACCGGTCGTACAGCGTTTGCAGACCCAGATAACCAAATTGCAGGTCGCGCGAAGCATCCAGCGCCTTGCCAAGGCGAACTAGATCGAACCGTCCAAGCCGTTCGTCCAAGAGATCGGCCGCCACGCCACGTTTTATGTACGAAGCAAAGTACTCTGAGTAGCGTTCCGCCATCTCGTCCTGGGATACTTCCTCGCCGATCACCTCTCGCCTGATCGTATGGAGAAGCAGCCGGGCGGTGACGTATGAATAGGCTGGTTCCTTTTCGATCAACGCCCTTGCCGCAAGCACCATCGACTTGCGGATCTCATCGACGGGCACGCCGTCGTAGAGGTTTTTCATCGTATCGGTTTTGATCAACTCGGGATCGACGTTCGCTCCAAGCCCTACACACGCGGAGGCGATGATCTCGCCAAGCCTTGTCTCGTCCAGGGGGCGACGCTCCCCCTGGTCGGTCACTTGGAGCACTGCGACAGCGGATGCCTTCTTGCGCTGCGCAGTCTCAGCCGCACGCGCCTCAGCTCTCTTTTCACGGTAGAGAACGTATGCTCGCGCAGCGTCGTGCTGGCCCGACCGCATCAGGGCGAGCTCGACTTGATCTTGAATATCCTCGATGTGAAATGTTCCGCCAGCAGGTTGGCGGCGCACCAGCGCCTTCACAACGGTATCGGTCAGACCACCGACGACTTCCCGAATTCGCGCCGACGCGGCCCCTTGTGCGCCCTCGACGGCAAGAAACGCCTTAGTGATTGCCACGGAGATCTTGGCCGCCTCAAAACCAACGACTGCACCGTTTCGTCGGATGATCTTGAATTCCGTGTAGAGCGCGGGCGCCACACCGGACAGCGCCTCCGGCAGCGCTGGTGACACGACCGGCTGCAACGGAACCATCCCGCCAACAAGCTGCATGACTGAACTCCTCTCTCGGCCGGCGGCGTACATTTCCCAACCGCCCGGCCTATTGCATTCGGTGGTGCTTCGATGCGCGCGGCCGCCAGCCATCACGCAACCAAAAATTCAACTAACCACTACATGTAGTGCACGAAAGGGCACCGTGTCCAAATTCTAGTGCCTGATGGCTCGACTTGCAATGGGATTGAGGGCTTACGACGAGATGATGCCGACGAGCGGTCAATAGTGCGTGAAATTGTCCGCGATCGAGCGCCGCCGACATTCGGGCGAGCAGTGGACGGATTTGTTCCGCCGGCAATGGCAGCCGCATTGCGCGGATGATTGTTGGTGCCGGAACGAAAAGTCGGCCGCTCACCAACCACGTTGGGCATGAGAGCGGCCGACCGCGGCGCGCCGGGCCGCGCCAGCGAATCGCGGCGAGACCGGGCGGTGCGAAGCAGCTTCCTACTGAATCCCGAGTCGTTCCATTCGGTACCGGAGGGCGCGGAAAGTGATGCCAAGGAGCCTGGCGGCCGCCGTCCGATTGAAGCGCGTCTTGTCCAAGGCTTCGAGAATCGCTTCCTTCTCGACGCGATCCAGGTAGTCTTGAAGCGGCCATCGTGAGCTTTCCCCCGCGGAAGCGGTGGTGGCAGCGGTCACGGCAGATGGCGGTGTGAGCTGGAGGTCTCCGACACCTATCTCGTCAGAGTTCGATAGGGCAAGGGCCCGTTCGAGGATGTTCTCGAGCTCGCGGGCGTTGCCTGGGAACTCATAGGCGCAAAGAGCGTCCATCGCTTCTGCGGAGAGTTGTGCAGGTGCCGGTCCTCGGGAGAGCCGCCCAAGGATCGCCTTGGCCAGCTCTGGCACGTCTTCCCGGCACTCGCGAATCGACGGCATGCGCAGCTCGATCACGTTCAGGCGGTAGTACAGATCCTGGCGGAATTTTCCGGTCTCGACGAGGGTCGCAAGTTTCTGATGGGTCGCACAGATGATTCGAACATCGACCGGGTCCTCGACCGTCGCCCCTATTTTTCGGACCCGTTTTTCCTGAATCGCGCGGAGCAACTTCACCTGCATCTGCAGGGGCAGATCGGCAACTTCGTCGAGAAACAGGGTGCCACCCTGGGCCGCGTGGAAGAATCCGTCCCGATCGTGTTCAGCGCCGGTAAACGCGCCTTTACGATATCCGAAGAATTCGCTTTCCATGAGGTTCTCGGGAATCGCGCCACAGTTCACCGGGACGAACGGCTTGTCGCGGCGCGCCCCGTGCATGTGTATGAGACGTGCCGCCAGTTCCTTGCCGCTACCGGACTCGCCGGTGACGTATATGGGGGCCTGGCTCCGCGACAGCTTCAGGATCATGGCTCGCGCATGCTCGATGGGCTGGCTGCTTCCCAACAGCCGAAGCTCTCCGGAATCCGAGTCCAATGACCGATCGGGCAGGGCTAGTGCGGATTTGACGAGCGTTCGCAGTTGATCAAGCGAAAGGGGCTTGCTCAAGTAATCGAAAGCCCCGCTCTTCAATGCCGCGACCGCGTTTTGCGTGCTGCCATGTGCAGTGATGACTGCAACCGGTAAATCCAGCCCCTTGGATGCAATGTAGCGGACGATCTCCAACCCGTCACCGTCCGGGAGACGCATGTCTGTCAGGCACAGTTGAAAATCCCTGCTATCGATGATGGCTTGGGCATCGCGGACGGTACCGACCGACGCGACCGCAAACCCCATACGAATGATGCTCAATTCGAGCAGCTCGCGAATGTCGGCCTCGTCGTCCACGATAAGAACGGTCGTGGAGGATTCCGACCCGCGCCGATCACTCGTTTTCATAGTCGCCCCGCTGCCCACTGAAGTCGAAAATGCGCGCCGGTATTTCCCGGTAGATAGTCAAGCCGCGCACCATTGGCGGCTGCCAGTTCTCGCGAAATGTAGAGCCCAAGCCCTGTTCCCTTGCTCTCTGTCGTAAAGAATGGCTCGAAGAGTTGTGCCCGGACGTCCTCGGGAACACCCACCCCGTCGTCGGTGACATGCAACTCGGCACGATCTCCGGGTGCACTGGCGGAAATGGCGATCCCCTGGGCACCGCTTGCCGCATGACGCCATGCGTTGCGAAGCAGATTCCACAGAATCTGCGACAGGTGAACGCGGTCAAATGAGACAACCAAGGCAGCGTCACACTGGATCGAGATCGATGCGGCCGCCGAATTTTCGCGATGCGCAAAGTCCTCGACGAATGACTTCAGAAATCCGGCGAGCGGAATCGTTTCGGTGAGCACGCGGTCGCGGCGATTGAGCTCGAGCACGTCCGAGACCATGCGATCGAGACGGTAGGCGTTGTCACGGATAATTCTTGACAGGCGCTCACGGCCTTGCGCCCTATTTTCTTCCAGCATCAGGTCGGCTGCGTGCGTAATTGCCGACAGCGGATTGCGAATCTCGTGGGCAATATTCGCGGTAAGACGACCAAGGGCAACCAGCTTGACCTTCTGGGCCTCCTCCTCAAGCGTTGACAGATCCTCCAGAAACACGACCGTAAATTGGCGATTCTCGATACCGACGGCCTGGAAGCGGGCTCGAACGCGAACCGCCAACCCGAAAATCAATGTCGGCTGGTCCCGCGCCTCGCCGAGTTGCATCCAATCGTCGATATGCAGCGCAAGCTCATTGGAATGCTGTCGAATTGGCTCCCCGACCCGCAGTGTGCGCCGAAGCAGCGTGTCGGCCCGCCTGTTGGACTGCCGGATGATTCCCTGTTCGTCGATCACGATCACGCCGTCCTGCAGGTCTTGAATCACAAGGGCGTTGACGCCAATCTGATTGGCGAGCTCGATCCCGCGATTCGTTGCGATCGCCTCGTTCGAGATGACACGGTGCGCAAGCCAGTTCGTGACAAGCGAGGTGACGAAGTATCCGGCACCGAGGATCGCAGGCTGTAGCATCACGCTTGCGCTCGCTCCGAATCGGTGCATCCAAAGGATCTGCTCCAAGAGGATCGCGATCGTTGCGATACTCGCGAAGAAAAGCGTGAGCACACGATCGGCGAGAAGGGCCGCGCCAGCAAGTGAGATCAGCAACATCACGCCGAGCCCGCTCCGGTACCCGCCACCCGAATGCATCAACAAGGTGATCGCGGCAACGTCGGCCAGAACGTGGAGCGCGAGCTGCAACCCGAACCAATTCCGGTAGCGCAATAGCGCTGCGTGAAACACCATCGTCGCTGCAACATAGATCATTCCACCGGCGACGAATTGCTCCGATTCGACGTCGCCAAATCCGGAACCATTGGGATTCGCGAATCCCACGACGGTAAAGAAGCCCGCGACGATCAGTCGATAGACATTAAAATAGCGAAGTGACGTCCACAGGGAATCTGCAACGTGGCGGTCCCAGATTGAATCCCGCCCGCCGTCAGCGCTCGTCGTTGCCGTTTCCCGGGCGACGTTCCGCGCGTGATGCGAGTTGGTGCTCCTCGCTGCAGAAGAGCTGATCATTGGCCTCTATTGCCTCATTTCGAGGGAAATAGACGCCACAGTTGGCGCAACGGACCATTGGTTCGACAGAAGGTTCGACAGAATCACTGCGATGTTCGGGCTTCGGAGGCCTCGCAATTCTCGCGCCCTTCCAGATGAAATAGACGGCGGCGAGAACGGCTACAAGGAGGAGAAACTTGGCCATGCTCAGCAGTAGCTTCGCTTAGGGCCGCTTTCTGAAACGGCCGAATTATATTGGTAGGGGACTACTCGGAACCGGAATGCGGTGGCACTAGTGCACGGCCTTGAATTCGTGGATGCGTCAATTATGACCTGATCCGGTCAACGTGACCCTTCGGCCGTCGTGAACGACGCATTGATTCTGATCAAGCCGAACTAGGGAGACGACGGTTAACATGCAACTGAATCGCTGCGAGGCGATTCAATGGTCGGGGTGAGAGGATTCGAACCTCCGACACCTGCGTCCCGAACGCAGTACTCTACCAAGCTGAGCTACACCCCGACGTGTGCGGACTACTGTAGCTGAACAACGCGAGGACCAGACATGGCGTCTGGCCTGCGCGCCGAAGCGGCGCTTCGGAGCGGAAAATTGCTGTTCAGAAACTTCGTTCAACCGCGAAAGTCGTCAAGTCTAGCAAAGCCTGCCGGTAATTTGAATGGCGAATCGAATCTATTGCGTCGCGAGCGCGCGAAGCGGCGATGCGCGCCTGCTCGCGTGTGTACTCCAGCGCCCCGCAGGCGCGAACCGCCCCGAGCACCGCCGGCAAGTCCTCGCGCCCCCCATGCTTGATCGCATTGCGGACGAGCTCCGCGTCCGCCGGGCTACAGCGTTGCATCGCATAGATCAGCGGAAGCGTAGGCTTTCCTTCGCTCAGGTCATCACCCACGCTTTTCCCTGTTTCGCGCTCATCGCCCGAGTAGTCCAAGACATCATCTATCAACTGAAACGCCGTTCCAAGATGCACCCCATACGCGGCAAAAGCCTCTTCGGCTTGACGATCGCTCCCGGCGATGATTGCCCCTAGGCGCCCCGATGCCTCGAAAAGCTTTGCCGTTTTCCTCCTAACAACTTCGAGATAGGCATCCACCGTCACATCGGCGTTGTGAACGTTGAGGAGTTGCAGGACTTCGCCTTCGGCAATCACGTTAGTGGCGTCCGCGAGCACTTTCAACACGTGAATGTCGTCAACCGAAACCATCATCTGGAAGGCGCGCGAGTACAGAAAATCGCCGACCAGCACACTCGCCGCGTTGCCAAACTCGGCATTTGAAGTGTTGCGTCCACGGCGGAGCGCCGATTCGTCCACTACGTCATCGTGCAGCAGTGTTGCCGTGTGGATGAATTCGACGACAGCGGCCAGCTCGTGATGGACGGTTCCCGAATACGAAAGCGCCTTCGCGACCAGCATCAGCACCGCCGGCCGCAAGCGTTTCCCACCACCTGCGATGATGTATTCAGCGACTTGACGAATCAGGACGACATCGGACCAGAGCCGGCTGCGGATAATGACGTCTACCGCACGCATGTCCTCCTCGATCAAGGCGCGGACGGTCTCGATGGAATCGTTCACGGAGAGCTTTTCTCGGGCTGCCACCACGCACACTTTGCGACCGCCGGGTCGCGTCGAAGGGTAACATGAAGGCTTTGACTAACCAACGATTTCCCCGATATACTTCAAGGTTTTCCGGGCCTTAGAATCTTCGCTTCCGCGACAGTTCCCGCCCTTATCGTATCCGCGCATCGCCGCATCGGAGCAATCAAACATGTACGCCGTGATCAAATCGGGCGGGAAGCAACATCGCGTGAGCCCTGGCCAAAAGGTCAAAGTCGAACGCCTGAGTGTAGACGTTGGGGACAGCATCGTCATAAACGACGTGCTGATGGTGGGGTCCGGTGAAGACGTGAAAATCGGGACGCCGACCGTCGCAGGCGCCACGGTCCAGTGCAAGGTGGTTGCACATGGATTGGGCGACAAAGTTCGAATCTTCAAGATGCGTCGGCGCAAGCACTATCAAAAGCATCAAGGGCACCGGCAGGGCTATACCGAGCTTGAGGTTACTGCGGTCAATGCGTAGTCCCTGCGGTCAACGCGTAGTCCCCCGCTACGCCGCGTCGGTCGCTTTGATCCGATGCGGTCACGCGATCTCAATTTGATTGGCGGAATGTAGGAGCTGAACGATGGCACATAAGAAGGCAGGAGGGAGTTCCCGCAATGGTCGCGACTCCGAGTCAAAGCGGTTGGGCGTAAAGCGATATGGCGGCCAGTTGGTCAGCGCTGGAAGCATTCTGGTCCGCCAGCGCGGCACTCGGATTCACCCAGGCGTCAATGTAGGCCTCGGTAGAGACCACACCCTTTTCGCAAAGGTCACGGGCACAGTCATATTCGGATCGCGCGGTCCTGCGAGCAAACCGACCGTGAGCATCGTGCCCGCGTAACCCGGTCACGCGTAACCCGGGGCCCTGTCCGTCGATAGGGCCCTTTTCGTTTCTGCGCTCGATCCCCTCCCGCCGCGCCATCCGCCCCTGACTTATGAAGTTCATCGATGAAGCCCGCATTGAGGTGCACGCTGGCAAGGGTGGTGACGGCGTTGTCCACTTTCGGCGCGAGAAGTTCATTCCGAAGGGCGGCCCCGATGGCGGCGATGGGGGACGGGGGGGCAGCATCTACGCGGTCGCGGACAGGAACATCAACACCCTCATCGACTATCGCTACGCGCGAATCTTTCGGGCGAAAGCCGGCGGCAACGGTCAGGGATCGCAGCGCAATGGCCGCGGAGCGGAAGACGTACATCTACGGGTTCCAGTCGGAACAGTGATAGCGGACCGAACCACCGGCGAACCGATCGCGGATCTGGCCCGCGATGCGCAAGTAGCCCTGATCGCAAAAGGCGGAAAGGGCGGTCTAGGGAATCTCAATTTCAAGTCGAGCGTCAACCGTGCGCCACGGCGCGCGACCCCAGGTGATCCGGGCGAGTCCAGAGATCTGGCCCTTGAGTTGCGGGTCCTCGCGGACGTTGGGCTTCTGGGTATGCCCAATGCTGGGAAGTCGAGTCTGATCCGGGCAGTATCGAGTGCCAGGCCGAAGGTGGCGGACTATCCTTTTACAACCCTTGCGCCCAGCCTTGGCGTCGTGCAAGTCGAAATTGGGCGAAGCTTCACTATCGCCGACATTCCTGGCCTGATCGAAGGCGCCGCCGAGGGCGCGGGACTCGGTCATCAATTTCTGCGGCACCTCTCGCGTACCGGGCTCCTTCTCCACCTCGTCGATATTGCCCCACTCGTTCCCGAAACAGACCCGGTACGAGACGCTCGCGCAATCATTGCCGAGCTGAAGAAATTCGACGACGCGCTGCATAAGAAACCGCGCTGGCTCGTCGTCAACAAGACCGACCTCTTGAGCACACAGGACGTAGAAGCGCGCGTCGCGGAGCTCGTTCGGCGTTTGCGCTGGAAAGGCAAGGTCTACACCATTTCCGCCTTGACCGGCACGGGAACCCGGCAGCTATGCGGGGACATCATGTCCTACCTCGAACACACCCGATCGAATGAATCGCAGACTGTCTGATAGCCGCCGCCTGGTCATCAAGATCGGGAGCTCACTGGTCACCAACGGTGGACAAGGTCTCGATTTCGCTGCGATTGCGCGATGGGCAGATCAGGTCGCGCAGTTGCGGTCAATGGGCCGTAAGGTCCTGATCGTATCGAGCGGGGCGATCGCGGAGGGGATGCAGCGACTTGGTTGGGCAAAGCGTCCCCATGCGATGCATGAATTGCAGGCGGCCGCGGCCGTCGGGCAAATGGGACTCGCCCAAGCCTACGAAAGCTCGTTTCGCGTGCACGGATTGCACACGGCCCAAATTCTACTCACGCACGCGGACCTCGCAGATCGCCAGCGCTATCTGAATGCACGGTCCACACTTCTGACGCTGCTTGAATTGAATGTTGTACCGGTCATCAACGAGAACGACACCGTGGTTACCGACGAGATCAAATTCGGTGACAACGACACGCTCGGCGCGCTCGTCACCAATCTCGTGGAAGCCGATCTGCTGATCATCCTCACAGATCAGACGGGACTCTTCACGAGCGACCCCAGGCGCGATGCGTCGGCAACGCTTGTCCCGGATGGACGTGCAGGAGCGCCCGAGCTCGAAACCATGGCGGGTGGCGCCGGAAGCGATATCGGTCGCGGCGGCATGATCACAAAAATCCTCGCGGCCAAACGCGCTGCCCGGAGCGGTGCACACACAGTAATCGCTTCTGGGAAGGAATCAAACGTGTTGGTCAGGCTTGCTCGCGGCGAGAGCGTCGGCACATTTCTTTACGCGGACACCGCTCCGCTTGCCGCCAAAAAGCAATGGCTCGCCGATCACTTGCAATTTGGCGGCAAACTCGTTCTCGACCCGGGCGCGGTAGCCGCAATTGTTCGAGAAGGAAAAAGCCTGCTGCCGATTGGCGTCGTGGATATTGAAGGCGATTTCGAGCGTGGGGCCGTGGTGGCCTGCACGACCCCAGACGGCAAGGAAGTGGCCCGCGGGCTGATCAACTACGGCGGGCAGGAGGCAAGGAAGATTCGTGGTCGCCCAAGTGGGGAAATCGAGCAGCTGTTGGGATACACAGATGGGCCGGAGCTGATTCACCGGGACAATATCGTGTTGCTCGGCTAGCAGGGCCGCGGCAAATGACACTTGGCAGGGGTCGCGCGCGGCGCTAAATGAGGTCCTTCATCAACGCGTTGCGAGCATCGGCGGCCAAGGGCTCCAACGAGGCACGATATTCGGGATGATCCACGCCGATAGCGAGCGGCGCACCCTGTTTAAGTGCATCGACCAATTCCTTCGTGAGCTCGAAGCGCACGAAATGGACGGCGGACGTCTTCTCGTCGTTCGCACGTTCAAGGTCTTCATCGGCGATGCCCCACACACGATCGGAAGCGCCGACGTTCACCCAAAACCGATGCTCGATTTCCTTCAACTTGGCAAGCTGGCGCTGGCGCTCGGATACTTCCTCATACTCGATCAATACGGTCGCTTTGAGATTGCTACCGTCTGGAACAAGCGGATTGTAGGCGTCGAGCTCACCCTGTATCCCCTCTTCCTCGAAGATTCGCTCCGCACGAAGCATCTCCTGGATCTGGTAGCGAATCGTGACGTCGTCTTCGAAAATCAGGGTGAGGTGATCGCCGAGGTGGATCGTCCGATTCTTCTTGTGCGCGATGGTTCGCGCCCGAATCTCGTTTCGTTGACGCGAATAGGATTCGAGGGACAGGATGCTTTCGCGACTGATGCGTGGCACGGTAGTAGGTTCCCTGGTCAGGCTGGACGGCGCGGCTACAATCCGTAGGCGATGCGCACCAAGGTCAACGGATGTGCGAGTTTCGCCGCGTGGACTTCGGTTTCACGCATCCCCTGCTCGATGTGATGTCCCGCCAGCTGGCAATCCGAGCTGATGTAGTCGGGATTCGGTGCACCCATTGCTTTGAATACCGGACGGCCAATCTTCATCGCCATATCGTGATGGGCCTTTTTTACGCCCCAAGTCCCCGCGTGCCCGGAGCAACGCTCCACTGTCGTAAGCTGGGTCCCTGGAATCATTCTCAGCAATTCTTCGGTCTTGCGACCAATCTTCTGCACGCGCCCATGACAAGGCACGTGATACGAAACCTTGCCGAGCTCTACCGTAAAGTCGGACTTGAGCAGCCCATCCTTGCTTCGAGCAACGAGATATTCGAACGGATCGAACATCGCCGCTCGCACCACCTCGACGTCCTCATCGCCCGGATACATCAACGGCAGCTCCTGCTTGAACATCAGCGTACAGGATGGAATCGGCGTCAAGATCGCGTAGCCCGCGCGCGCTAGCGCGGCCAAGGTCGGAATGTTGGTCTTCTTCAGCCGATCGACGGACTCGAGATCCCCCAGCTCCAACTTCGGCATCCCGCAGCAGGCCTGTTTTTCAGCGAGCACGTAGGAAATTTCGTTGTGATCGAGAATCTTCAACAGGTCGTGGCCAATCTGCGGCTCGTTGTAATTGATGAAGCATGTCGCAAATACGGCCACCTGCCCTGGCGTTCGCTCGCCATCTCGCGGTGTCAACGCCAGGCTCTTGCTCGCGGCCGGACCGAATTTGCGCTCGGCGAACTGCGGCATCCACGCTTTGCGGTCGACGCCGAGCACCTTCTCCATGACGGCGCGCGCCGCCGGCCGACTATTTATCGCATTGACCGTTTTCGTGACGATCGGAATGCCGGCGAAAAAGCCCAACTTGTCGGTGCTGGAGAGGATCCTGTCGCGGGCGGAAACCTCGCCTTTGCGAAATTTGAGCGCCTTTGCGCGAAGCATCAGATGCGGAAAGTCGACGTTCCAGGGGTGCGGTGGAACGTACGGACATTTGGTCATATAGCAAAGGTCGCACAGATAGCACTGGTCGACGACCTTGCCAAACGAGTCCTTCGCGATTCCATCAACTTCGCCCGATTGCCCAGCATCAACGAGATCGAACAGGGTCGGAAATGCGTTGCAGAGGCTTACGCAGCGCCGACACCCATGGCAAATGTCGAAGACACGTTCCAGCTCCGCGTTGAGTTTATCCTCATCGTAAAAAGCGTCGTCGCGCCATTGGAGCGCGTGACGGGTCGGTGCTTCGAGGTTTCCTTCGCTGGCGGCCATGCTGTGAAGTGTTCGACGTCGGTTACATCATTGCGGTATGGCGAACGGAACCCGGATTCGCCACCGGCGGCTCAACAGAGCACATGGATGAACGCAGGGACGTGGGCGCACGCCCAGGTCCCTGCCCTTCACGCCAGCGACGGCGAAGCCTAATCGGTCAACTGGTCCAGGGCCTTCTGGAACCGATTGGCGTGTGAGCGCTCAGCCTTTGCCAGGGTCTCGAACCAGTCGGCTATCTCCGCGAATCCCTCGGTACGTGCCGTCTTTGCCATCCCTGGGTACATGTCGGTGTACTCGTGGGTTTCTCCGGCGACCGCAGCCTTCAGGTTCTGGCGCGAGCTGCCGATTGGAAGCCCGGTTGCGGGATCGCCAACCTCGGCAAGATAGTCGAGGTGACCGTGGGCATGACCTGTTTCACCCTCGGCCGTCGATCGGAATAGGGCCGCAACATCGTTCTGACCCTCTACGTCCGCCTTCGTTGCGAAGTACAAGTAACGACGATTCGCCTGTGACTCTCCAGCGAATGCCGCTTTCAGGTTTTCGATAGTTTTCGAGCCATTAAGGGCCATGTTGACTTCTCCAAGAGGGGTTGATCGGACCAACGAAAGAGAGTGGGCCGCGAAGCAGCCTCGTATCAAGACTTAGACGTATTCTAAATGAAAAATGAAGTATAAAACTCCGCCGCGCGCGAAGTCAAAGCGCTTAGATCGACAAATGGAGACGCGGACAAGTCGGCGACGCTACTATGGTGGACCCCGGTTTTGAGACAGCGGTTTAAGCTGTGCGCTGTCATGAGGGACGAGCAGTGATGAGCGAATCGAAGAAGCGGAAAGTCCACACCCCTGAGTTCAAGGCGAAGGTTGGTCTGGAGGCATTGCGAGGTGCGAAGACGGTCAACGAGATTGGTCAGCAATACGGCGTTCATCCGGTGCAGATTGGGCAGTGGAAGAAGGAGATTCAGGAGCAAGCCAGAACGCTGTTTGAAGGCAAACGAGGCCCGAAGCCGGTGGCTGCGCACCAGGAGCCGGATCTGCTGTACAGCGAAATCGGCAAGTTGAAGGTGGAACTGGATTGGCTCAAAAAAAAGTCCGGGATCAACCCATGATGACGCGCCAGTCGTGGATCGCAAGAGAAGATGGGATAAGCGTGGCGCAACAATGCGTTCTGGCAGGCGTATCGCGCGCCACGGTCTATGCGCGGCAAAGGCCCATGCCGGTCGAGGAAATTGATCTGCTGCTCAGTGACCTGATCGACGGGGAGTACACGCGGCGCCCGTTCTACGGCAGCCGCAAGATGGTGATATTCCTGCGCGAGGCGGGCCACAGCGTCAATCGCAAGCGGGTACAACGGCTGATGCGCCAGATGGGGCTGGCCGGGATGGCGCCGGGGCCCAACACCAGCCGCGCGCACCCTGAGCACAAGATCTACCCCTACGTGCTGCGCGGGGTGCCGGTCGTCAGGCCCAACCAGGTTTGGAGCACGGACATCACCTACATCCGGCTGGCGCACGGATTCGCGTACCTGGTAGCGATCATCGACTGGTACTCGCGCTGCGTGCTCGGCTGGCGGATCAGTAACAGCATGGATGCGGTGTTCTGCGTGGATTGCCTGGAAGATGCCTTGCGCAGCCACGGCAAGCCGGAAATCTTCAACAGTGATCAGGGCGCACAGTTCACCAGCGCAGCCTTCACCGATGTGCTCAAACGTGAAGGCGTGGTCATCAGCATGGATGGACGGGGACGCGCGTTCGACAACATTTTCGTCGAGCGGCTCTGGCGCAGCGTCAAGTATGAAGACGTGTATTTGAAGGGCTATGGCGCGATGGGCGAATTGATGGTCGGTCTGATCGACTACTTCGCTTTCTATAACGGCGAGCGACCGCACCAGTCGCTCGGTCAGAAGACGCCGGCAGTCGTGTATCGAAGCGCTATGGGTGGCGGGGCAAAGATCGTGGATAAGTACGGCGGCGCGGTGGAGGAAACCCCCGTTCCGCTACGCTCCACCTGAACGTGACCCACAAATAGTGCTGGACACGGCGGCCGATTAACTCTATCCTTTTTCGATGTTGATGGCCGGCCGTGATTTTTCCGAAGACATTCTCTCGCGTATCCGCACCCGGGTGCAGGAGGACGTGACGCTGACAC
>JANMUI010000678.1:0-2238 GCA_031391405.1 Betaproteobacteria bacterium | reverse complement strand
GAGCGCGGAGTTTATCGCACCGCCTTACCAGGTCTTGAACCACAGGGGACGCAGAGGACACAGAGGATTCAAGATAGGGCCAACGTAGTCCGCTCCCGGATTCGGGCGCCACCGATCATTGATGACGAATCCAGACGGTCGCTTTCCTCTGCGTCCCCTGCGTCCTCTGTGGTGAAACCATTCCTTAAACGATCCCCCGCTCGCGCAGGGTCCGGATCACGTCTTCCCCGATTCCCGCTTCGCGCAAGATTGCCTCGCTTTGCTCGCCAAGACGCGGCGGCTTCAATCGAAGCGTGTCGCTCGATCCGTCGATATGGATACCCAACCCCACCTGCGGGATGGGTTGCCCGCCGGTCTCGATTCGGTAGAACAACCCGCGCTCGATCAGCGCCGCGTCATTGGCCACCTGGTCGACACGGTTGATCGGCCCGGCCGGTACACCCGATTTATCGAAGAGTGCAAGCCAATGGGCGCGCGGCATGGTGAGGAGGATCGCTTGAATGCGCGCCACCAGCGCCGATCGCACCGCACGCCGATCGACGTTGCTGGCGTAGCGCGCATCGGCGCCGAGGTCGGGATGCCCCGTCGCATCGCAAAATCGCCGGAATAGATTGTCGTTGCCAAGGCCGAGCGTGATCGGATCGTCCGCCGTCTGAAAGACCTGATAGATCGCCACCACGCTGTCCTTCGCGCCCGAGCGGCGCGGGACGTCGCCCGACCCAAGATATGTCACGATGCGCGAGGACATGAAGCGCGTCATGCTTTCCACGAGTGCCGTATCGATCAGATGGCCCGCTCCGGTCCGTTCGCGATGGAACAGCGCGCAGGCAGTGGCCAGCGCGACGTCCATTCCGGTCAATATGTCTGCCGCGGGCGCGCCCACCTTTTGCGGGTCCTGCGCAAGCTCGCCGGTAAGGTCCATCACGCTGCTATACCCCTCGGCGATAAGGTCGTAACAGGGGCGCTCGGCGCGCGGTCCTGCCAATCCGAAACCGGTAAGGGATACGTAGATCAGTCTTGGATTGACCGCCGACAAGCTGGCATGGTCGACCTTGAGTTTCTTCTGCACGCGCGGCAGTGCATTGGTGACGACGACATCCGCGGCCGTCACCAGCGCGTTCAATACGGCAAGGCCATCCGGTTGGGAAAAATCGAGCGTGAGGCTCCGTTTGTTGCGGTTCACCGAGAGGAACCACAACGACTCACCATCGAGAAAAGGCGGCCCCCAGGCACGACAGTCGTCCCCCGCGCCGGGTTTTTCGATCTTGACGATGTCGGCGCCGAAATCGCCGAGAAGCATCGTGGCATAGGGGCCTGCGATTGACGTGGTGAGGTCAATGACGCGCACACCAGCAAGGAGGCGCATGCCTTGGCCGGTTGGTCTGGCAGGAAGCTGATGAACGGGCAACATGAGCGGTCCTCTTGTAGGCGTATCCTGTCTGATTGTGTCGCATTTATTGTTTTAGTCGGAGGTTTCACGCATGACGGCAATTCTGGCGATCTGGCACGACGTCGACCCAAGTGTCGCCGACGCCTATGACGCCTGGTACGACGAGGAGCACTTCCCTGAGCGGCTTCGTTGCCCGGGATTTATCAACGGCCAGCGCTACAAGGCGCTCGATGCCGCGACGACGCCACAATTTCTCTCGTTCTACGAAGTGGCCTCCATTGATGTCCTCAACGCGCCTGCCTATCGCGATCGCCTCGAGAATCCTTCCGATCGCACGCGTAAAGTCATTGCCGGCTTTCGAAATTCGATCCGAGGTGCCTGTCGGGTGCGATTCGATAAAGGGTCCGGCGCCGGGCGTTACTGCGCAACCGTTGCATTGGATGGAGCGCGGTCGGAGGGCCGCCTTACACAGATGGCACAGGCGATTACCGGGCGCGCCGGCATTCTCCGCCTGCGTATCATCGAAGGCGATGCGATGGCCACCGGGCCGGTCACCGCGGAACAACGGCTGCGCGGACAGCTCGATCGTCCGGTACCGTTGACTGCGATTGTCGAGGCGAACGAAGAAGCCGAGTTGGGTTGCATCGGCATACTCCCGAGTACCGCGGGCGAAAGCATAAGACGGTATGAGCGCGTGCGATTCGCATTGGCGCCGCGGCATTCGCAAGTTAGGCGAGCGTCGGCGTAAGGCAAACACGACGGGTACAACGATCTCGACGAATGCCAAAATCCGCGCAGAGCCGAATGGCCCTTACTTAAGGGCGCCTCTAAAAATTCGTCGTTCCCGC
>JANMUI010000652.1:0-4340 GCA_031391405.1 Betaproteobacteria bacterium | reverse complement strand
ATCGACGCCCAGCTCCATCGCCGAGCAAAGGAGTGCCGAGGTAGAGAAATTGCCGCTCGTCGTAATGTAGAAATGCTCGCGGAAGGTCTCGCGAAATGCAATCGACTTGCCGCCCGGACGCGATAGCGCGTGATCGATGCGCCAGAGGGAAAATGGAAGGCCCTCGCCCAGGTGGCCCAACACGATTTTCAGGCGCGGATACGCATCGAACAGTCCGCTCAATACCAGTCGAATGCCTTGGGTTGCGGTCTCGACCGTGAAGCCCCAACCGGCATTGACGATGGAAGGGAAGTCCTTCACATACTCTTTGTAGTACGCATCGACCACCGCCGGATGCGGGATCGCCGGATGGACGTAGATCGGCACGTCGAGCGCCTGCGCGCGTTCGAAAATCGGCCAGAAGCGCTTGTCGTCGATAAAGAGGCGCGCGCCATCGACCAAGGTAAGACCGTGCACCATCGCACCCTTGAACCCGAACTTGGTGACGGTGCGCTCGAGCTCGTCGGCGGCGGCTTTCGGGTCGATCGCCGGGAGCGTCGCGAATGCCGCAAGGCGCGTGGGATGGGCTTTGATGGCGGTATGCAGGCGATCATTTGCACCGCGCGCGAGTGGCACTGCGGTGGCCGCATCAAGACGGTGTGTGCCGGGCGCGCTTTGCGACAGGACTTGCACGTCGATGCCGGCCTCGTCCATTTCCTTGATGCGAAGCGCGCCGAGATCTTCCAGGCGTTGCCGCAATGCCGGAACGCGGACTTCCGGTCCGTCGAAATGCTTGCCGATCTCGACGTCGAGATAATGTTCTTCGAGTGCGATGACTTTTGCTGCGCTGAAGTTGGACATGCGTGCTCCTCGGTGTGATGCGCGAAGAGCTTACCACTCGTTCGCGGCAGAGCGGATGGCGATCGATCGGGGGAATGCGCTGCGGACGTTGCGGACTATCTAAAGCGTCATTCCCTTCTACAGCCTCAAAAATTCACCACGGAGGACACGGAGGACGCAGAGGAAAGACGGGAGAAACGATGAGGGGGCTCGGCTCGCCCTCGCGTGAAAGGGGATAGCAAAACCGAGTGTGCCGGGGAATTCGAAATTCTTGTACGAATGAATCCCCCGCTTCGCCGCCCCCTTTGACAAGGGGGAAAAATTGCTCGTTGAAAAATGACCTTTCGCTTTTCCGCTGCGTCCCCCGCGTCCTCCGTGGTGAATTTCTGAGGTTGTAGGCGCTAGGCTGCTCCCTCGGTTCCCTACATCATCACCCGTCCGCCATTGATATCGAGCGTCACGCCATTCAAGTAGGCGGCACCGTCTGATGCAAGAAACAACATCGCCTGCGCATGATCTTCTGGAACCGCGAGCCGCCGCAGCGGGACTTGCGAGGCAATTCGCTCGACGTCTTCCTGCGTGCGACGCGCCGCGACCCGAGGGGTCAACGTCGTAATCGGCGCGATCGCGTTCGAGGTGATGCCAGCCGGACCCAGTTGATACGCGAGAAACCGGGTGAACTGGATGATACCCGCCTTGGCCGCACCGTACGCCGGGGATGAATTCGCGAACACGGTGCGCCCCGAAATCGACGCGACATTGATGATGCGCCCGGCTTTGGATCGCTTGATGCTGGGAATCGCGGCTTTCGTGAAGAGGAATACGCTGCGCCGGTGATGGCGACGATGCGGTTCTGGAGCTCTGGGTAGGTGGGCATGGCTGTTGGTCTGGTGGTGTGCGTTGTGGGCAGTGACGATTGTCGCGGCAACCCGCGTCGCCTGCTCTTGCCCGGATTCCGGCATATCCTCGCAGGAATGACGTTGCTCAAAATTGCCGCCAGGATTCTCCTCGTCCTCATTCTGCTGTTCATTCTCTATGAACTGTGGATCTTCGCCCAGATCGGCTGGTGGCGATGGTTCAATCCATCGACGAGCGCGTTCATGGACGCGCGAATTGCGGTGATGCGGGAGAAGAATCCCGACGCCCGGTTGCGGCATCAATGGGTCCCGTACGAGCGCATATCGGTACACCTCAAACGCGCCGTGATTGTTTCGGAGGATGCGCGGTTTATCGCCCACGAGGGGTTCGATTGGGAAGCGATCGAGAAGGCGCTGGAGAAGAATCTGGAGCGCGGCAAGGTGGTCGCCGGTGGCTCCACGATCAGCCAGCAGCTTGCCAAGAATCTGTTCCTTTCAGCCGAGCGGTCGGCCCTGCGTAAAATTCAGGAGGCCGTGATTACCTTGATGCTGGAGGCGGTGCTCACCAAGCGGCGGATCTTCGAGATCTATCTCAACCTTATCGAGTGGGGCGACGGCGTGTTCGGTGCGCAGGCGGCGGCGATGCATTACTTCAAGGTGGATGCCATGCAGGTGAACGCGTGGCAGGCCGCGCGTCTTGCGGCGATCGTGCCCAGCCCTCGCTATTACGACAGGAACCGCAATACGCCATTCTTGGATCGCCGGACCGCGACGATTCTCGCGCGAATGCGAGCGGCTGATGTGCCATGAGGGAGCGCGGCGCACAGGAAAGCGATACGGGCCATTTTCAGGTCATGGCTTCCACAGCTTGACCACTCGTGCGCGGCGGATAGCCGTGTCGTGCGTCGCGAGCGGTAGCGCGTGGATACGGGCTGTGGCAACGATGATCCGATCGGCAGGATCGCCGTGGAATGAACGCGGGAGCCCATCCAGAGCGATGATCACATCCCGATCGAGTGGCAGGACCGTAAGGATGCTCTCACCGGTCGCGCGCGTCAGCCAAGCGGCAAAGGGAATTGGCAGGAGGAGCCGTCCCTTCTGGTGCAGCATCTGGGCTTCCCAGAGACTGATTGCCGAGAGTCGCAATGATCCAGCGATGGCTGCATCGTCCAACGCTCGGCGTTCCCCTTTGGACAAGCTGTCGCCTGGAGTGATCCACCAGATCCAGACGTGGGTGTCCAATAACACCGTCAACGCGAGGCCTCGAAATCCTTGTCGGTCATAACGGATTCGCCAGGTTTCGCGCGCAGATATCCGCCCAGGACCCGCAATGCATCCCATGGCTTGATTGCATCGTTACCCTGCGTCTGGGTCGAAGGGGAGAGGCGCGCAACGACCTTGCCGCGCCGCGTAATCGCCACGGGCTGCCCCGTCTTTTCAACTCGACGGATTACTTCAAGACAGGTGTGTTTGAATTGGGTAACCGATATGTCCATGTCGCGATTGTATATGGCCATTCTCGAATCGGGTAGTGTTCGGCAGAGCGAGTTTGGGGCTGCACTCCGCCAGGTCTTGCCAGACGCCGCTCATCCCGAAGCTCGACTTGGTGAGCCGTCCCGAGTACGATTTCACACTGCTGCCGAAAGGTCTCGTTGGCTCGCATGGAGACGGTCGATGCAAACGAGCAGACAATCAAGACAAAAGGAGTTAGCAATGAAAGCGACACAGGTGCTATTGGCGTTTGTGGCAGGTGTGGTTGTTTGTACGGCCGCGCTGGCGCAGACCAACGTCCGCGTTCGCGGAACGATCACCGCCGTGGACGGTAACGTCGTGTCGATTCAATCGCGTGAGGGTAAGGCTCTGCAAGTCCATCTGACGGATGCAACCGCCGTCGCAGTCGCCAAGGCGATCAAGTTCGAGGACATCAAGCAGGGGGATTTCGTCGGGTCAGCGGCCAAGCGCGGCCCGGACGGCTCACTCGAAGCGCTCGAGGTGCACTATCTGCCGCCAACCGCCGCGAAAGGTCATATCCCGTGGGATCTGGAGCCGGACTCGACGATGACGAACGCGCTGGTCACCGTGATCGCGCAATCGGCCGCTAAGCGCGAGCTGACATTGGCGTATGACGGTGGCTCGCAAACGATCAAAGTCCCGGCCAACGCGCCGATCGTGCGCGCGGTCCCGGGAACCCGCGCGGATCTGGTGAAAGGGGAATACGTGTTTGCCATCGCGCAGTCGGCGGCCGACGGGAAGCTCACGACGCAGCGGATCCAGGTGAGCAAAGACGGAGTCAAGCCGCCGATGTAGTTTTGATGCCGGGAAACTGGAAAAGTGGTCAACCCCTTACCCCAGCCTTCGCCGGGGTTACGGTTGAGAAGAAGCTTGGCGTTTCCCGTTTCCCGGTTCTCATTTCCCCTTTCCCGTTTTCTACGTCACCGCCTCACCCCAGGGGTCTCCACCGACAATCCCTCAGCGCGCCAGGACAAGAACAGTTCCAGCTCGCGATAGGCAGGCGCCCCGTAGGGCATCATCTCCGCGCGCACGCCCGATAAACATGCACGCAGCCTTCGTTCCAGCGACCCCACCGTCTGCCAGTCCAATCGATAGACCGGGTACGCGGTTGGATGGCCCTGGCTGATCTTCTCCGCGAACAGCGTGCGACCC
>JANMUI010000625.1:0-7877 GCA_031391405.1 Betaproteobacteria bacterium | reverse complement strand
GCGCCGCACACGCCGTGTTCGCATCCGAGGTGCGAGCCGGTGAGGCTCAGTTCGGTCCGCAGAAAATCGACGAGGTGCTGGCGCACCGGCACTGTTCGTGTGACGCGCTCGCCATTGACGGTCAGGCTTATTTGCAGAACGTCTTCCTCGCTCATTTCGCGCGCGCCCTGTCCAAAGCTGCGGTCAACGCACGGCGGGTGAGCACGCGTTGCAGATGGAGCAACATCGCCGGCTCCGCTTCGAGGCTCTTCATTGGCGCAAGGTCGGTCGCGAGCGCGGCGCACGCGGCTTCCACGTTATCAGCGGACCACGGCTTCCTCTGGAATGCGTCGATCGCACGCTTTGCCAAGGTTGGCTTGCCTTCGCTGCCAAAGTAGACGAGTCGCGCCTCCGCAACGACATCGCGCTCGAAGCGCATGCAACAGGCGATCCCGGCCATCGCAAAATCACCGTGCCGCCGGCTGAGCTCCATGAACACCGAGACAGCGTCGGCGCGCTGTGACGGGATCAGCACCTCCACGACCATCTCGTTAGGCTGGCGCGCGGTCTCGAAGAGTCCGACGAAATATTCGGCAGCCGGGATCGTGCGGCGACCCTTCGCGCTTTCGACAATGATCGTGGCTTGCAGCGCCAATGCGCAGGCCGGCATCTCTGCGGCGGGATCGGCCAATGCGATGCTGCCGCCGAAGGTTCCGCGGTTGCGCACGGCAAGGTGCGCGACATGCGGCATCGCCTCGGCGATCAGGGGGAGATGCGCGGCGATGATGGGCGAATTGAGAACATCGACATGACGCGCAAGCGCGCCGATCCGCACCATGCCGTTTGCAATCGAGATGCCCTTCAGCGAATCGAGCCGATTGATATCGATAAGCAGTGCAGGCTGCGAAAGCCGCATGTTGAGGGTCGCCATCAAGCTCTGGCCGCCGGCGAGAATACGTGCATCGCTGCCATGCCGATCGATCAACGCGAGAACCTGCTCGACGCTTTCCGCGCGAACATATGAGAACTTGGGCGCCTTCACGGCGGCTCCTTTGCAGTGGGAACATCGCGATTGTCGATCGGATCTTCATCGGGCGCCACACGTCATCTTCTGGAAGAGAGTGGTAGAGGGAATCGAGTCGATACTGACTCGAATGGCACTTGCTTAACGTAAGCTGCTCAGGGCGACCGGTAAGTAAGTGCCATTCGGGGGTGAGCCCCCTTGTTCAGTGAGTTCGCCGCGCCCCGCGCGGCTCCCTCACCAGAACTTGCGCGCCGTCTCGAAGATCTGCTTGCCTGCGTCGCCGCCGGCCGCCTCGATCTTCGCGTACACCGGATCGATCGCCTTCTTGAATTCGGCGACCTCCGCGTCGGTCAGGCGATAGAGATTCGCCTTCTGGCTTTCCATCAGCGCGTTGGCTTCCTTGAACGCCGAATCCAGATGGACCACCGAACGCGCGTCCGCTTCCGCGCTGATCCGCCGGATCGTCGCACGATCTTCTGCCGAGAACTTGTCCCATACGCCCTTGTTGACGATGTAAGCCGAGAGGTTGTTCTGCTGGCGGGTGAGCGTCACATACGGCGCCACTTCATGCAGCTTCAGCGCGGAGGCGAGCACGCTTACGCTAAGCGCGCAGTCGATCGTGCGGTTCTGCAGCGCAAGATACTGCTCCGCCGGATCGGTCGCCACAGGACTTGCACCAAGCGCTCGCAGCTGTTCGGCCTGCCAGCGGCCCGCGGCACGCACTTTGCGTGCTTTCCACTCGGCGGGTGACTTCAGATGGCGGTCGCGACACAATACGATCAGACCGGTGGAGCCTTGCGACCACAGGTACACGACATTCTGTTTCTGGAATGCGGCATCGAGGTGCGGCTGGAGCGCTTGCAGCGCATTGAGAAATTTCTCCGAGGTTTCGGCGAAGTTGCCGATCGATTCGAGCAGCGACACCGCGGGGATTTGACCGGACACCGCCGCCATCGAGATAACCCCGGCAGGCACCGCACCGTCCCGCACCGACTTCAGGGTCTCGTTCAGGTTCACCAACGCGCCCGCATACGCCGGCGCGAAATTCACGCGGCCTTGGGTCGCTTTGGCGATCTCCTCGGTCCACCATTTGATGGTCGCCGTCCACGCGCTTCGCTCCGGATGAAAAATCGCGAGATCAAGCTTCGACTGCGCATACGATGCAAGTGGAGCAATTCCGAGCGCACCGACGAACAGACATCCAGCAACACTTCTAATCGCGCGAAAGATCATCGCTCTCTCCATGAAATACGAGAATGTCCCGGTAGGGAGCGTGCGTGGTTCCCGCTCCCCAGTTGGTAAAGCGTTCAAGGCCTCAGCGCTTCGGCCAGAGCGGCTTGGCAAGCGCCGACTCGGGTGGATACACCGTTATCGGTTCACCGTTCTGCCATTGCATGATGACCAGGGCTGCGCCGGCACGCCGGCCGTTCGCCTCGAACTTGAGTCGTCCGCCCGGGTAGAACTTGGCGGCGCCCTCCGTCGTATCCATCGCCCGCAGCGCGGCCGCGACCTTTTGCCGATCGGCAACGCCGGCTTTTTCGAGCGCATCCTTGAACAGCCACATGTCACCGTAACTTGATACCGCATCCTGCGTCATCCAAGGCTCGCCCGCGCGTTTCTTGAAATCGGCGATGAGCGCCTCCTGCCCCTTGGCGCCCCAATTGGCCACGATCGACATCACGCCTTCCATCAAGTCCTTGCCGACCACTTTCGTCAATTCGGGCACGCCGAATGACGCACCATTGCCGATCATCGGTATCCGCCCTTTGCCCAGCCCGAATTCGTTCATCTTCTCGATCAGAAGCTTGGTATCGGGCACATTGGTCGCGAGAAGAATCAGGAAGTCGGGTCGTGTACTGCGTACCTTCTGGATGATCGAGGTCGCATCCGACAACGGCGGGGTGTAGATCTCGTCCATGAGCAGCTTGAGGCCGAGCTTCTCGAAGCCACCCTCGCGCAACGGTTTGCTGAAGCTCACCGGCGATGCTGTATTGTCCATGATGACGCCGACGGTCTTGGGCACCGCGCCGGTTGCGACCTTGCTCAATTCCATGATCGCGGGAAGCGCGCCGGTGGCCTGCGCGCCGGCGGTGGGCGAGGTCTGGAACACGTATTTGAAGCCGCGATCGGTAATCTGATCCGAAAATGAAAGGGTGAGGAACGGCATCTCGGCCCGCTCGGTGACTTCGGTGACCGCGAGCGTGAACGAAGACAGCCACGATCCGGTCGCGCCGACCATGTCGGTCTCTTGCGAAACCATCCGCTGCGCGGCGTTCTTCGCTTTCTCGATGCTGTCACCCGCATCGATACTCACCAGCTTCAGCTGGGCGCCGCCAAGCGCTTTGATGCCGCCCGCCTTGTTGATGTCCTCGATCGCGACATTCGCCCCTTTCACCATCATTTCGCCCTGACGGGCCCACGGACCCGACAGCGGCACGATGATGCCGATCTTGACTTCCTTGGGTTGCGACCAGGCGGGGAACGCCGCGCCAAGCGCGAGGCCTGCGAGGACCGCACCGGACAGGATTGCTGCGGCGCGCCGCTTCGAATTCACCGTGCTTGTCATGACGCCCTCTCGATGTTGGGAACAGGCCCGATGCTATCGCGATTGACGATCGGCGACAGCCGGCGCGCGATCCACTATATTTCGGCTGGAGCAGGATGCTCTATTTCGCCCTGGAGATGTGATGCCCAAAGTGCTGACACAGGATCAGATCAACCGCTACCACCGCGATGGGGCGGTAGCGCCGGTGTTCTTGATGAGCCGGACGGAGATCGAGGCGTACCGGCGCAAGTTCGACGCGCTCGAGGCCACGATCGGCGGGGAGGCCCAGGCGCGCTTTCGCATCAAGGCGCACTTGCCGTTTCCATGGCTCACCGAGTTGACCCGCCATCCGCGCATGATCGATGCGGTCGAAGACCTGATCGGGCCCGACGTGATTCTTTGGGGCTCCAGCTTCTTCACCAAGAAGGCGCGCGACGTGCGATTCGTGTCGTGGCATCAGGACTCGACCTACTACGGCCTTGAGCCCCCGGAATCGATTACCTGTTGGATTGGGTTCACCGATGCGCGCAAGGAATCCGGCTGCATGCGCATCGTGCCGGGTTCACACAATGGGCCGGCGATCCTCCCGCATGTCGAGACCTATGCGAAGGACAACCTGCTGGCACGCGGGCAGACGATCCAGGACGTAGACGAAAGCAATCTCGTTTATCTTGAGGTCGACGCGGGTGAATTCTCGATTCATCACAACAAGACGATCCACAGCTCGCAGCCGAACAACGCCGACACGCCACGCATCGGCTTTGCGGTGCATTTCGCCGCGCCGCATGTCCGTCAAGTGCAATTCGCGGGGGCCACAGCCACCGTCTTGCGCGGCCAAGACCGGTTCGGCCACTGGCAGCCGGAGCCACAGCCCAAGCAGGATTTCGATCCGGTGTGCCTTGCCGCGATGGACGAAGCGTGGGCGCGCTATCGCACGTCGATGAAGGCACAGGCCTAGGAATCCACATGGATGATCGCGCTCTTACGGAGAAGCACCATGACCGCTCGACTCGCACATAGCGTCATTCCGGGCAATAGCCTCGGCATGCTGAAGTTGCCGGACGACCTTGCATTTGTCGTCGCACGCGGCCAGGGCACCACGCTTTGGACCACAGACGGCAGGCAGCTCATCGATTTCGTGCTCGGGTCGGGCCCGATGATGATCGGCCATGCGCATCCGCGCGTGGTCGCGGCCGTTCAGGAGCAGGTGGCGCGTGGCACGACGTTCTACACGATGAACGAGATGGCGTTGCGGCTTGCCGCTCGAATCGTCGAGCTGGTGCCCTGCGCCGAAGCGGTAAAATTCGCGAGCGACGGCGCGGAAGCGACCTTCTACACGCTCCGCCTCGCTCGCGCGTTCACCGGCCGCCCGCTCGTGGTCAAGTTCGACGGTGGTTATCACGGTCATCACGACTACGCGCTGCAGCAGGCGAATCCCGCGCGGGAGGCCAAGCGCGGCGCAGCCATGGCGAATTCGGCCGGCATTCCAATCGAGCTGAGCGAGACGGTGCTCGTCGCTCCCTTCAACGATCTCGTGGCGACGACACAGTTGGTTGAACCGATCGCCGATCGTATCGCTGCAATCATCGTCGAACCGGTTCAACGCGCTCTGCTCCCCAAGCCCGGGTTTCTCGAGGGACTGCGCGCGCTCTGTGACCGGATCGGTGCGATCCTGGTATTCGACGAAGTCGTCACCGGTTTTCGTGTAGCGCTGGGCGGTGCGCAGGAACTGTTCAATGTCACGCCTGATTTATGTTCCCTCGGCAAGCTGGTCGGTGGCGGATTGCCGCTTTCGGCGGTGGCCGGACGCGGCGACATTCTCGAGCTCACCGTGCCCGATCGCAAAGCCGACGGGCGCTCGGTGTATTTCAACGGCACGCTGAACGGCAATGCCCTGGCCGCTGCCGCCGGGCTCGCCACGCTCGACGTAATCCAGGAAGAAAATGCACCGGCGAAGCTGGTCGAGATCGGCACCGCGCTGGCGAATCGATTCCGGGACAGCGCGCGCAAATTGTCGGTGCCTTTGCAGATGATCGGCCCACCCGCCTTCAGCGAGCCCCTGTTCGGCGAGGGCGACGTGTACGACTACGCCACCTACAACGCGACGAATCGAGTTGCGGCGCGGCGCTTTGGCATCGAGCTCGTCCGGCGCGATGTTTTCGTCCATCCCGCGAGCAAGATGTACACCTCGATCGCGCATAGCGAGGCGCAGATCGAGACCGCCGGCAAAGCTGCGTTCGAGTCGATGCGCGTGGTGCGGGATGCGGGCCTCGTCTAGCCCGACGGCAAAGGCGATCCGCAGATTACGCAGATTTCGCAGATTCAATGTTTGCTTAGCGCACGACATGGAAACGGTATCAGTCGATGCGGACCTCGCCACCACGTTTGCTCACGAAAGAATCTGCGTAATCTGCGGAGAACTTAGGGGCATCTCTAAAAATTTGTCATTCCCGCGAAGGCGGGAAACTAGGCTTATTGGAATCCCCGATGATTCAATGGTCTCTGGATTCCCGCCTTCGCGGGAATGACAGGAAGTTTGAATTTTTATTGGGCCACTTTGGATAACGGAATGAGCGAAACGACCATCCCTGAAGTCACGATCGGCATCGATGTCGGTGGCACATTCATCGATGTCGTCGTCATCGATCGCGACGGCGGTGTGCGGTCCGACAAAGTTCTGACGACACCGTCTGATCTTTCGATCGGCATCGTGCAAGGCCTCGAGAAGGTATTGAAAGGCGGGATGCGCACAGCGATTCAACGCGCGCGGATCGTGCACGCAACGACCATCGCGACGAACGCGCTACTGCAGCATCGCACGCCAAAAATCGGCTTGATCACCAACCGGGGCTTTCGGGACATTCTGGAGATCCGCCGGCACGCCCGACCCGATGTCTACAACCATCGCCTGGAAATGGCTGCTCCGCTGGTGCCGCGCAACTTGCGACTCGAAGTGACCGGGCGACTCGATCATCACGGCGATATCCTAGTACCGCTCGACATGGCCGAAGTCGAGCAGGCGGTGGCAGCGCTGCGAAAAGAAAACGTCGCGAGCTTCGCGGTCTGTTTCCTGCATGCCTACGCCCGACCCGAGGAGGAACGCCGGGTTGCGGCCGTCATTCGCAAGGCGAACCCTGGCGCCTATGTCACATGCTCCGCGGAAGTCTGCCCCGAGTTCCGTGAATTCGAACGTACCAGCACCGCGGTGGTGAATGCGGCCGTCATGCCGCTGGTCGATTCGTATCTTGCGCGGCTCGAGGACGAATTGCGCCGCAACGGCTATGCGCGCGATCTCTACATCATGCAATCGTCAGGCGGCATGATGACGGCCACCGACATTCGCCGTTTTCCGGTGAACATCATCGAGTCGGGGCCCGCGGCCGGCGTCGTGGCGGCCGCCGCGATTGGTCGTGAAGTCGGCCGGGACAATGTCATTTCATTCGACATGGGCGGCACGACAGCGAAGGCGGCGCTGATTCATGGCGGCCGGATCGAGCTGTCGACCGAATACGAAGTGGGCGGCACGCGGCACGGCGCACAAGGTGGGGGCGGCTATGGCACGGGCTATCCGATCCGCGTGCCATTCATGGATGTCGTCGAAGTCGGCGCGGGTGGAGGCTCCATCGCGTGGATCGACGAAGCAGGCGCACTCAGGGTGGGGCCCAACAGCGCCGGTGCCGAGCCAGGTCCGGTCTGCTATGGATTCGGTGGCACTGAGCCTACGACGACGGACGCGAACCTGTTGCTCGGCCGACTGAGCGCGGACTACTTTCTCGGTGGTGAGATGAAGCTCGACCTGGCGGCGGTCGAGCGTGCAATCAGCGCGCGCATCGCAACACCGCTCGGCATGACCGCGGAAGCGGCGGCCGCCGGCATCATCGAAGTATCGAACGCGCTGATGGTGCGCGCATTGCGCCGCGTGTCGATCGAGCGCGGACGGCATCCGGCCGACTATGCGATGGTTGCCTTCGGCGGCGCGGGGCCGCTCGTTGCCTGTTACCTTGCCGAGGAGCTCGGGATTCCGCAAGTCATCGTCCCGCCGCTGCCCGGGGTCGCTTCGGCCGTTGGATTGTTGGGCAGCGAGATCCGCCACGAATTCCGACAGGCGTTCTTCGGCGCGCTGGCGACACTCGATGTGCCCGCGGCCAACACCTTACTCGATCGCTTGGGTAACGACGGTCGCAACGGTGTGCGGGCAAGCGGAGTGGTCGACGCCGATATTGCATTACAGCCGATCGCGGAATTGCGCTATGTCGGTCAGGCGTACGAGTTGCGGATCGAATTGCCGGCGCTTCATCTCGATCGGGCGGCCCTCGATGAGGCCGCGCG
>JANMUI010000607.1:0-5211 GCA_031391405.1 Betaproteobacteria bacterium | reverse complement strand
GACCTTCATGTCGTCGAGCGTGGCGATGGAGACGCCCGAGTTGCCGACCTTGCCGTAGATGTCGGGGCGCGGATCCGGATCGAAGCCGTAGAGCGTCACTGAGTCGAACGCGGTCGAGAGCCGGTTGGCCGTTGCGTGGGCGGACAGGTACTTGAACCTGCGGTTGGTGCGGAAGGGATCGCCTTCGCCCGCGAACATGCGGGTGGGATCTTCATTCTCGCGCTTGAATGCGAACACGCCGGCGGTGTATGGGAACGAACCGGGCACGTTTTCCAGCATCAGCCACTTCAGCACTTCACCGTCGTCTTCGTAACGTGGGAGCGCGACCTTGCGCACCTTGGTTCCCGATAGCGATGTGGTCGTGAGCGCAGTGCGGATTTCCTTGTCGCGAATCTTCACGACGTATTCATCACCTGCGTACGCTTGCTGCATGACCGGCCACTGGTCGAGAAGCTTCTTCGCTGCGGGCGCGAGTCTTGTGTCGCGATCGGCGATCAGGGCGTCGAGCGATTTAGCCGCCCCCGCTCCCCGACCCTCTCCCGCCAGGGGCGAGGGAGTGGAAGTGAGCATCCGCTTGCTCGCCTGCAACTGCTGCCGCTCCCGTGCGATGCGTGATTGATCGGTCGCGTGACGCTTGTACCCGCGCACGCCTTCCGCGATCTCTGCCAGATAGCGCGTACGCTGCGGCGGCACGATCGCAGATTGATTGCTCGAGGCCCGGACGCGACTCACCGGAAGCCGCCCACCCTGCACGGACAATCCATGCTCGACGAGCTTCGGTCGGATCGCCTGGTAGAGCGCCGTGACGCCATCATCATTGAAGCGGCTGGCCATCGTGCCGAACACCGGCATCGTGTCGGTCGACGCTGAAAAAAGCTGGCGATTGCGTTGGTACTGCTTGCGCACATCGCGCAGGGCATCTTCCGCGCCGCGCCGGTCGAACTTGTTGATCGCAACGAAGTCGGCGAAATCGAGCATGTCGATTTTCTCCAACTGGCTCGCCGCGCCGAATTCGGGTGTCATCACATAGAGCGAGACGTCAACCAGCGGTACGATCGCTGCATCGCCTTGCCCGATGCCCGAAGTTTCCACGATGACGAGATCGAAGCCGGCAACCCGACACGCGGCAATTGCATCACCCAACGCGGCCGACACTTCGGATCCCGCAGCGCGGGTGGCCATCGAGCGTACGAATACGCGGTATAGGGGTTTCGCGTCGCCTTGCTGCCACGGCGTGATCGCATTCATGCGAATACGATCGCCAAGCAAAGCCCCGCCGGTTTTTCTGCGCGACGGATCCACTGCGAGCACCGCGATGTTGAGGGCATCGCCTGAGTCGATGCGGAAGCGGCGGACGAGCTCATCGGTAAGCGACGATTTGCCTGCACCACCGGTACCAGTGATTCCCAACGCCGGCGTGGTCGTCGCGCCGGAGAGCTTCACGATCTCGTCGCGCAGCTTCGGTGTTGATTGCGCTTCCAGTGCGGTGATCAACCGCGACAGCGCACGATGATCCCCTGCCTTGACCGCATTGAGGTCTTTCGGTGCGAACTTCGAAAGATCCTCGTCGCAGCGCTGGACCATGTCGTTGATCATGCCCTGCAGGCCCAATTTCGCGCCGTCTTCAGGCGAGTAGACGCGTGTCATCCCGTACGCTTCGAGGTCACGAATCTCCGCCGGAACGATCGTGCCGCCGCCACCGCCGAACACCTTGATATTTTCGCCGCCGCGTTGGCGCAACAGATCGAGCATGTATTTGAAGTACTCGACGTGCCCGCCTTGATACGAGCTCACCGCAATCCCCTGCGCGTCTTCCTGCAGCGCAGCCGTCACGATCTCGTCCACCGAGCGATTGTGGCCGAGATGAATCACCTCGCAGCCCGAGGCCTGGAGGATGCGCCGCATGATATTGATGGAGGCATCGTGCCCATCGAACAGAGAGGCGGCGGTGACGAAGCGGATCTTGTGCTTCGCCTTGTATGGGACAAGCTGATGGCTGATGGAAAGGTCGGTCATATCGGTCTGGCGCAGGTGCGCTGATTGCTCATGCGGGGCGGGATGGAAGCTGAGACTACCCGCCTGCCAAGGGGGCGTCAACGCGGCGCCTCTTTGGCGGCGTAGCTCAGGAATCGTTCAAGCCAAACTACGTCCGTTCGCCCTGAGCACGTCGAAGGGTCGCGCCTCCTTACGAACGGGGCTTCGACGGGCCTGTCCTGAGCTAGTCGAAGGGCTCAGCCCGAACGGATTGCCGAGTTCCGAGCGGTTGGCTGAGCCGGCACGCAGCGATCAGATATCGAGGACCAGCCGATCGCCTTTGCACCCCGAGCAGCAGATCATCATCGTGCGGTTGGCCTTCTGCTCCGATTCGGTCAAAACCAGGTCGCGATGGTCCGGAATACCCTCGACGACCGCCGTTTCGCACGCGCCGCATATCCCTTCAAGGCACGAGCTTGGGTGATCGACACCTGCCTGGAAGATTGCGTTCAGGATGGACTGCCCGGCACGGACCTTGACCTCGAGCTTCGATTTGACGAGTACGACGGTGAACCCGCCGTCGGTCGCCGGCGCCTCTTTCGCGGTGAAATATTCGACATGCACCTGTTCGCGCGGCAGATTTGCGGTTGCCGCCTCGAACGCCGCCAGCATCGGCAACGGGCCGCAGCAATAAAGATGCGCATTCGCAGGCGCATCGGCGACCACCCCGCCGAGATCGAGCATCGCGCCTCCGGGCTCTTCGTCGAAGTTGAATCGCACTTCGCCGGGGTCATTCGCGGCCAGCGCTTCAAGCTCTTCGATGAACGGTGTTCCCGCACGGGTGCGCGTGCAGTAGTAGAGGCGCCACGGCCGGCGCATCGCCTTCAGTTGCCGCAGCATGCCGAGAATCGGCGTAATACCGATTCCGCCGGCGATCAGCGTGGTCTGTGGGGCTTCCTCCACCAGCGCAAAGTTATTGCGCGGCGGGCTGATCTTGATGAGATCGCCCGCGCCAAGCTTGTCATGCACCCAGAGCGAACCGCCTCGGCTCGCCCGATCTTTTTGAACGGCGATCACATAGCGGTGTCGCTCAGTCTGCGCATTGAGAAGCGAATAGCTCCGCACGATGCCTGATGACAGGTGCAGATCGATATGCGCACCCGCCGTGAATGGCGGCAATGGGCCACCTTCAGGCGATCGCAATTCAAACGCAAGAATGCCCGGCGCCTCCCAGGTCACGGATTTGACTCGCACGTCGAAGGGCTCGATCTGCATAGAATGAAGGGATCAGGAAGGCGGACAGAATAAGACCACGAAATTGCTCAAGTCAAACGCTTGATTTAGAGTGCCCGGGAATCCCCGTACCCCGCAACGCGGATTCCCATGAATAATGCGGCTGCCCTCGACCAGGGCGCCACACCACAAAGGATCCCTATGCGATTGTCCCGATGCCTGGCGACCATTGTTCTGACCATTGCATCGTTTGGCGCGATGGCACAAAGCTATCCAAATCGTCCGCTCCGGCTGGTGGTGCCGTATGCACCGGGCGGCGCCGTCGATGCGTTCGCCCGGCCGATGGCGCAAAAGCTCACCGAACAGCTCGGTCAATCGGTGATCGTCGAGAATCGGCCGGGGGGCAATGCGACGATCGGCGCGGATGCCATTGCGAAGGCTGCGCCGGATGGCTATTCGATCGTCCTCACGTCGATCAATCACTACATCGTGCCGTTCTTCTCGAAGAACGTGCCCTACGATCCGATCAAGGATTTCACGCCGATCATCATCGTGTGCAACGCGCCGAACATTCTCGCGGTGCATCCGAGCGTACCGGTGCAATCGATGAAAGAGCTGATCGAGTATGCGCGGAAGAATCCCGGCAAACTGTATTACGGCACCACAGGCGTCGGCTCCACGCATCATCTTGCCGGACTGAATGAAGAGATTCGCAAGGCGATCAACGCACCCGAAGTAAAATCACGGCTGGAAGGACTCGGCTTCGTCGTGACCGGCAACACACCTGCCCAATTCGACACGCAGCTTCGCACCGACACTGAAGTGTTTCGCAAGATCGTAGCGAGCGCGGGCATCAAGCCGGAGTAACGGACGCCTTCATGACGACGCCTGCATCGCCCGCGTTGCGGCCGCTTCCGGCGATTGCCTGGCTGCTCGCCCCGTTTGCGCTCGGCTATTTCTGGTCGTACTTTTTTCGCAATATCAATGCGGTGGCCGGACCACTGTTGGCGAACGAATTCGCGCTCGGGCCAGGCGAGCTTGGACTACTCACCGGCGTCTACTTCATCGCCTTTGCTGCCGCGCAAATTCCAATCGGCATGGCATTGGATCGGTTCGGTCCGAGCCGGGTCAACGGCGTGCTGCTTTCGCTGATCGCGCTCGGCGCCCTGATTTTCGCATTCAGCACCAACCTGGCAACGCTCGCCGCCGGTCGCGCGCTGATCGGCACCGGCGCCGCCGGGATGTTGATGTCATGCATGTCGGCGGTGCCGATGTGGGCAGCCAAGGAGCGTGTGGCCACCTACATGGGATTCGTCACCGCGATTGGCGGCGTGGGCGCGATCGTTGCGGCGACGCCTGTTGCGTTCGCCATCGAGGCGATGGGATGGCGCAATGTGTTCCTCTTGGCAGGCGGACTATCGCTAGTGGTGGGATTCGGTGCGCTGACGACGAATCGTTGGGTGCAGGTCAAGGCGGCAGGCCAATCATTGCCCGATCTGTTGCGGGGCGTACGCAGCATTTTTGCCACTCCCAAGCTGTGGCAACTTGGGCTCGCGTCGGTGTTCGTGTTGGGGACCTTTCTCGCGTTCCAGTCGCTTTGGGCCGCAACCTGGCTTCGTGATGTCGCAGGCCGCGACCCCATTACGGTCGGCAACATTCTGGTCGTCCTCAACATCGGCATGGTGCTTGGATTCTTCAGTTGCGGCTGGATCTCTGACCAGCTCTCCGCACGCGGCATTCACCCGTTCACGACAGTGAAAGGCATGGCCGTCATTGCACTCTTCGCGCAAGGGTGGATCCTGCTCGCGCCGGATTTCATGCCGCATCTCGCGTGGGCACTCTATTCATTCGGTGCCAATTCGTTGATTCTTACGTTCCCCGTCGTAGGGCGGGAGTTCAGCGGCGCATTGACCGGCCGGGTCAACACCTGTCTCAATCTCTTCTGCTTTGTCGTGGCGTTCGTCGTGCAGTGGGCGATCGGTGCGACACTAAACCTCTTCCCGG
>JANMUI010000568.1:0-17441 GCA_031391405.1 Betaproteobacteria bacterium | reverse complement strand
TTGCTCTTCGCGTGCGTGGACATGATGTCCCCGATGATTGCCTGTTCGCAGGCCCCGCCGGCATCAACAACGATTACGTCGCCGGGCTGGGCCATGTCGATCGCCTTGTGAACCATCAGGTTGTCGCCGGCCGCCACGCGGACAGTCAACGCAACGCCGGCCATCGTCGCGCCGTTGTGCATCGGCCGGATCGCACTGGAAGCCCCTTGAAGGCGATTCATGCTGTCGGACAGATGCGGGGTCACCTGTTCACCAAGCCCGCGGACGAGCGCTATGGATGGCCGGGGTGGGGCGGGGAGGATGCGAAAGCCGATGCTCATGATGCAACTCCTGGTTCTGGGGACGGATGCGGCGATTTGCAGCATTTCGGTGACCACGCATGATCCCGGGCGCGGGTCGCTACAACAACGTCCCTATGCTATCAGCGTCGGGGCAGAGCGACAGGCAGGCATCCGTTGGCGGCGCAGGTGACAACGTTCCTCGCCTCTTTCCCTCAATCCGCCGGCCAGCGGAGAGCAGTCCCTATACTCAGGCCGTGACTACATCCAAAGCAATCCCCCTTCCGCACCTTGCGATCGACCGCCGCAGCACCTACATGGCTGTCTTGGCGATCGTGACGGTTCTCGTCGTCGTCTATCGTGATACGGCAGTCTCGATGGTCGACCTCTGGTATCGATCATCCTCCTATCAACACGGCTTCGCGGTCGTACCGATTGTCATTTGGCTGATCTGGGGTCGGCGGTTCGAGCTCGCTCGGATGCCGGTTGAACCTTCGCTGCTCGGGCTCGTTGCAATGGCCGCGGCCGGCTTCATCTGGCTCCTGGGCGCCATGGCCCCTGCTTCCGTGGTGATCCACTTCGCGCTCGTAGCGATGATGGTTGCGGCAGTCCCTGCGATCGCCGGTTTGCAGGTCGCTCGCGCGCTCGCTTTTCCGCTTGGCTGCCTGTTCTTCGCCGTGCCGTTCGGAGATTTCATGGTGCCCACGCTCATGGACTGGACGGCCGACTTTGTCGTCACCGCGCTTCGCGCGACCGGCGTTCCAGTGTTCCGTGAGGGAAACGACTTCGTGATTCCAAGCGGCCGATGGTCCGTCGTGGAAGCGTGCAGCGGGATTCGGTATTTTCATGCGGCGTTGATGGGTGGCGCGCTTTTTTCCTATCTGATCTATCGCAGCACTACGCGCCGGATGGCCTTTGTCGCCGCTTCGATTGTCGTGCCGATAATCGCCAATTGGCTGCGTGCGTACCTGATCGTCTTGCTCGGACACCTATCAGACAATCGCCTTGCCAGCGGGGTGGACCATCTCCTGTACGGGTGGATGTTTTTCGGCATCGTCATGTTTGTGATCTTCTGGGTCGGCACTCGCTGGCGTGAGGACCGGCAGGGCGATGACGTCAAAGTCCCGGCCGGACAGGACAGGCCACACATGATTTCCGGATCAAAGCTCGGTCTGTTCGCGAGCGCCGCGCTTCTAGTCGGCATCGTTTGGATGCCCTTCTCCCAAAGTATCCAGGCACGCCTCGATGCATTCGTGCCAACGTTCTCCGACAAGAGTATTCGCGCAGCCGACTGGCGTGTGGTCGATGCCATGAATCCTTCATGGAGGCCGGAATTGCCGGGCGCACGCATCGAGTCTCGAACTGTCTTGATGCGAGGAGATGAGCGCGCCGGTGTTCATATCGCCTGGTTCTACGGCGAGAAAGACGGGGCGAAATCGAAACTGGTGGGCTCGCAGAATGTGCTCGCCGATCGGCGCGGCAACTGGCGCACGATCGAACGCGGCGCGGCAACCATCCCGTGGGGCGGTGGAACAAGATCGGTCAGACGGGATCTGCTTGCAAATGATGTCGAACAGATCTCGGTCTATTCGTTCTATTGGATTGCCGGCTTTTCCACTTCGAGCGATCTGCTCGCAAGTGCAATGCTCGCCGTGTCGAGGCTTGTCTTGTTCCGCAATGATTCAGCAATGGTCCTCATCTATGCGCATGCAGGACCCAGCGGCGCATCGCCGCTGGCAGGATTCGCGGCAGAAGTGTCCGCGTCGATCGAGGACGCGTTGTTGCAGGCGCGATTGTCCGGAACGAAATGAAGGGCCGACTATCGGCAACGGTCAATGCAGTCGACCTGGATGCGCAACGCCCTTAGATCCGCCTCAACATCTCTTGCGCCTCCTGGCGACTTGGGACGTCCGTGTTTTGCTTCGCAATCGCCTCCAGTTCATTTCGCGCGGAATCCTTTTCGCCCGTCTTGAGTAGCGCCTTTGCGAAATTCAGCCGAATCTCGAAAAGATCGGGTGCTTCCGTCGCTGCTTCGCGAAGCAGCGAGACCGCACGTTTGGTTTCGCCCTTGCCGGCGAGAATCGTACCGAGGGTGTCCTTGATTTGCGGGTTGCGTGAAGCGAGGGAGAGCGCACGCTCGGCGTACTCCGTCGCGCGCGTATCGCCTTGTTGCATCGCTGCCCACGCGAGGTTGTTCCAGGCGGCGGCATTCCTCGGTTGCAGGGCCGTGACGGCGCG
Organism: Betaproteobacteria bacterium; assembly: GCA_031391405.1. Classification (GTDB taxonomy): domain Bacteria; phylum Pseudomonadota; class Gammaproteobacteria; order Burkholderiales; family SG8-39; genus SHXR01. Next base: position 14,925 of record JANMUI010000568.1, on the reverse strand, counting down.
ATACGCTTCGGCCGCGCGTTCATAGTCGCGCGCTGCGAGTGCGCGCTGTCCGATGCCTGTTCGCAGAACAGTGTCCTTCGGATGCTCTCGCAGCCATTGCCCGGCGAGCGCCTCGGCTTCGCCACGTTTGCCGGCGCGCTCCAGTGTGCTATGCAGCGCGGTAACCGTTTCGATCGACTTTCTTGCCGAGAATGCTTTCCGGAACGCGGTCTCCGCGGCCGGCCAGTCCTTCAGTCTGGTGGCGATCTCCCCCTCCATGAGGTAACCGACCGGTTGAGCAGGGACGCGTTTTTGCAGTGCACGAATGGCGGCAATCGCGTCGTTCTTTCGACCGAGCTCCAGCAAGATCAATGCACGCATCCGATGTGCCTCGAGGGAATCCGGTGCCGCGTTGATCGCCTTGTCGGCGGTAGCCAGCGCGCGCGACATATCCTTTACCGCCAGTTGCGCTTCGGCCAGGCGTATCAGCGGCGTTACCGCATTCGGTCGCATCGCCGCGAGGCGCCCGAACGTCGCGATGGCCAACTCCCCTTCACCTGCCGCCTTTTCGGTGAGGCCGAGCGCTTCAAGCACCACGGGATCATCCTTGAAACGCGCATCAGCCCGACGACCGGCCGCCAGCGCGCCACGCGTATCAGCCGCGCGAAGGTGTGTTTGAATGAGCGCCACATGAAGACGTATCGACGATGGGCTGGCGGCCACCGCTTTCTCGAGTGTTGCGACCAGTCGGACAGGTCGAATACCGGTGGCGCCAAGAACTTCCGCCAACCCAAGCCATGCACCGTCATTCGTCGGAAAACGCTTCAGCACCTCCTCGTATCGCTCCTTCGCGACTTCCAGTCGCCCGTCTAGCGCGTCGAGTTTTGTCAAGCCGGTGAGCGCCGGCACGAAGTCCGCCTTCAATTCCAGCGCGCGATCGAGTCGTTGACGGGCGAGCGTTGCATCACCGGCGGCAAAGTGAATGTCCGCGATCAGCGTATGGGTGAGGGGATTCTTGGGTTGCTTTTCCTCGAGGATCGCTGCCGCTTTCAGTGCCCGTGGAGAATCACCGCGCTTCAAGTGATTCGCAATCAATAGCAGGTCGGCGCGGAATTCCCGGCGGTCAGCTGTCGACGCCGCTTCGAGATGGTCAATCGCCCGGTCGAGCTCGCCCAATGCAAGGCGTGCTTCACCAAGTTTCATCATGACACGCGGACTCTTCGGGTCGAGCTTCGATGATCGCTGCAAGGATTCCAGCGCCCGGTCCTTGTCACCCATAGCAAGGTGCGCCTCACCGACCAGCCCATGCGCGTTGGCATCGTTCGCATCAAGCAGTGGTCGAACCGTCTCGAAGACCCGCTCCGGCTGCCCCGACTCCAGGAACACCGCTGCGAGTACGCGTCGAGGCAGAACGGCGTCGGGGGACTGGCTCACGATCTTGCGCAAGTGCGATTCCGCGGCAGGATAATCGCGCAGTTGGTGCGCGATGAAACCGGCCAACAGGACGCTCGGACCGTGATCGGGCACCACGCTGAGCACTTTTGCAAGCGGCTCACGGGCCTCCGCCGGCTTGCCCTGCCGGAACAAGAGCAGGCTTTGCACATAGAGCGTCCGTGGGTCGGTGGGCGCGACCGCCTTCAATTCCCCCAACGCCGCTTCGGCACGTTCGAGGTTTTCACGCGTGATATGGATCTGCACACGGGCGAGAAGTCCAGGCACGTGTCGCGGCTCGGCCTGCACGAGGGCATCGAGCGTCCGTAGCGCCCCATCCGCATCGGATTGGGCGCCCAGCAACTCGGCTTTGAGAAAAAGGGCATCCGGAGCCGTCGGCGATCTCGCGAGGATCGATTCGGTGAGCCTGCTCGCCTCCGCGAAATTCTTCTCCGACGCCTTTATTCGTGCTTGACCAAGGAGTGCGCCCGCATGGTTCGGATGCGATCCGAGAACGCGGTCGAAGGCGCTCAACGCATCGTTCTTTGCCCCCCGAGCCAGATACGCATCGCCCAGGTGCATGCGCAACGCGGTGTCCTTCTCCGGATCGGCAAACGTTTTGGACGCGAATTCAGTGATCAATTGCGCGGCGTTGCCCCCTCTGAGGAGCGCATTGGCGAGCGCGAGCTGCACATCATCGCCGTCTCGGCCTAGCGCGACCGCGGTCCGAATCTCCGCCTCGGCGGCGCCAGGCGCCCCTTGTTCGAGGAGCACGGTGCCCAGCAAGAAGCGCGCTTCAGGATGTTTTGGGGACTTCTGGATGGCATTGCGAAGCTCGATCGTCGCCGCTGCGCTCTCTTTCTTCGAGATGTATCGTTTCGCCGATGCAACATAGTCGTCGGCAGATTTCTCGAGGCACGCCGCAAGGGTCAACACAAGCACTGATGCGACGATGAATCGAATCGTTCCGCGTGCATCCGCGGATCGAACTGGTCTCTTTGATTGGGTGGACATCGTCTATTGCTCCTCAATGCACCGCGAGGCGGTTCATCAAATCGTAAATCGTCGGCCGGCTGACGCCGAGCAGATCTGCCGCCTTGGATAGGTTTCCGTTGGTGCGCGCAAGCGCGCGCACGACCGCATCCCGCTCGGCGCGATCGCGGACCTCCCGCAGGAGCATGACCTCCTCTTCACCGCCTTGCGCCGTCAGGCCGAAATCGGTCGCTTTGAGCATGTTCGACTCCGCCATGATGACGGCACGCCTCACGACATTCTCCAGTTCGCGTACGTTCCCCGGCCAGGTGTGCGCCTCGATCGCTCGTAGTGCTTCTGGAAGCAGGGTCATCGCACCGCGTCGATGCTCCACCGCATATCGCCGTACGAACGAGTGGGTGAGCAGTACCGCGTCGCCCGCACGCTTGCGAAGCGGAGGAATTTCGATTGTGATCTCGTTCAAGCGGTAGTACAGGTCTTCCCGAAATCGGCCGGTGCTGATGAGATCGCGAAGGCTGTGATTCGTTGCGCAGACAACGCGTGTATCGACCGCGATTTCCACCCGTCCACCCACCCGTTCAATCACGCGCTCTTGCAGGAAGCGCAGCAGTTTGGCCTGGAGCGGCAGCGGCAGATCACCGATTTCGTCCAGAAACAGGGTTCCGCGATCGGCGATTTCAACCTTGCCCTGTGTTTGGCGAGCCGCGCCGGTGAAGGCACCCTTCTCATGTCCGAACAATTCGCTTTCGAGCAGGTTTTCCGGAATTGCCGCGCAGTTGATCGCAACGAGCCGGTGCGTACGTCGCGACGAGAGGTCGTGGAGAGCACGTGCCAGCAACTCCTTGCCGGTTCCGGATTCACCGATCAATGTGACGGTAACGTCGGCGGGGGCCACGCGGCTGATCATGCGACCGATCTCGATCATTCCGGGATCCCCCGAAATGATGCCACCGAGCGGCTCATGCTCCTGCCTGCTCTGGAGCCGGCGATTTTCTTCCTGAAGGGCGGACAGTCGGAATGCGCGGTCTATGATCAGCGCGAGCACATCCGGGTCGAATGGCTTCTCGTGGAAATCGTAGGCGCCGGCCGCGACCGCTTTAAGCGCGTTTTCCCGGTCTCCCTGTCCGCTCAGCACCACGATCTTCGTATGCGGAGCGGCCGTAACGATTTCCTCGATCAGCGCCAATCCTTCGGTCGGGTCGTTCGGATGCGGCGGCAGGCCGAGATCCACTGTCACGACCGGCGGTTCGTGCCGGCGCAATTGCGCCATCGCACTTTCGCGTCGATCTGCTTCGACACAATCGTAGCTGCTGAACAGCCAGCGCAACTGCTTTCTGAGCGGTGCGTCGTCCTCGACGATGAGAAGGGATTTGCGCTTGTCGGTCATATCGCTTCCAGTGCGGTTGACAGCATGGGCATGCTTGATTTTGCGAGCGGCAAATGTGCCCGAACGCAAGTGCCCGATCCCGGTGTGCTTTCGACGGTGATGTGACCGCCGATCGAGCTCAGGTACTTCGCGCTTTCGTACGCACCGATCCCCATGCCGGCCTCCTTGGTGCTTTGGAAAGGTTTAAAGAGACGTTCACGGATGAATTCGGGGGACATGCCGATGCCGGTGTCTGCAATCGCGACGACGGCGAAATCGCGTTCCCGAAAACTTTGCACGAGCACTTTCCCGCTCGTGGGTGTCGCATCGAGCGCGTTTTGAATGAGATGGCCGATGACGCGCTCGATCCGGTCCGCATGACCGAGTGCCTGCGATTCTGCTTGCAGATCGAGCGTCAACATCACGTCCGGCTTTTTCTTCGGTCCTGCCGTGCGGCGAATGACATCATCCAGATCGACTGCTGTCGGTTGCTCGATCGGCACGGTGCCGGCGGTCAGTTGCATCAGCAGGCGCTGCATGCGCTTGGTGACGTGCGTCACCGTATCGAGCATGTCACGCTGGAACTCCGGGTTCGCATGATGCCGCTCCGCGTTCTTCATCATCAGCGCAAGCTCCGCAACGAGATTCTTGAGGTCATGCACGACGAACGCGGACATGCGATTGAAGGCGTCGAACTTTCTCGCCTCGAGCAGCGCCTCCGCGCTACGTTGCTGGACCAGATAGCTCGCGGCCTGCTGCGCCGCTGTCTCGAGAAGCGCGACGACCTCCCAATCGATCTCGAACGGAACGCGTGGTGCGGCAAGGACGACGAATCCAACCATCTCCTCCCCGAACTTGAGAGGTACCACGAGCCATGCGTGCTCCATGCTCCGGAGCCAATCGGGCAATGCCACATCAACGGGCTTCTCGCGCGCCGAGGCAACCTTGCTGAGGTCGAGCAGTGCGCCGGATCGCGCGAGAAATGCAACGAACGGACTTTGCGCCGGTTCGGCGGATGTGACCGTCGCGACATTAAGCCGTGCAATCTGCGCGTACTGATTGTTCTCGTCCATGAGCCATAGCGCGCCGCCCGTGCTCTCGACCAGGTCGCCGATCGCAATGAGGGAACGCTCGCCGATCGCCGATGTAGAGCCGGGCGATGACAGCATCTGCGTAAAGCGGAGCCACTCCTCGCGGTAGTCGTAACGGCGTTTGAAGAAGTGTTTGCTGATCCACATGCGCAAGCGCGCACGCAAGGCGCTGGAGAGCAGCAGGACGGCAAGTCCCAGGATCGCGGCAAAGAAGATGGCAACCTCGGCCGCCTTGCCGGGTGTGCCCCCGAAGTCGCGGATGTAGTACCCGACTGCCGCAGTGGCGAGCAAATACAGTCCGCTCATCAACAGCGTGGTCGAACGGACCACGAGGTCACGCGTGATCGCGATATCGATGGACCAATCACGGTTGCGCGCCGCAGCTACCGACAAGAGTGGAATCACGATCGCGCAGGCGAGGCCGCGCGCACTCCACCAGGCAGGATCGATTCGACCGAACATGAATCCATCGGCAAAGAGGCAGAGGTCGAATGCGAAACCCGAGGCCATCGCAAGGTATAGGAACTTGAGATTCCAGCGCGCGCCGGATGGCGTGGCCAAATAGAGGCGTTCGACGAGGACCAGGCCAAGCACCGAAATCGCAAGGAGCGCCCCGAGGGTCGGCCGGTCAGCGGTGGGATTCAGGCCGTTCGCGATCGGCAGGACGATGGCCGACAGCAGTGCGACACAAATGAGAATGGCCAAGGGGCCGGGGCGGGCGAATCGACGCTTCCCGTGTTCGGCAGGCGATAGCGAAAGGAGCAACGCAAACCATGCGCCAAGACGCGCGACGTCGATCAGATGGGCTGCGATCGATATATTCGCGCCGGGCAGAGCGGCCACGGCGAATGCGCCGGCTTCCCAGGCGGCACTAAGGACCACCGCGCTCACAAACAAGCGGCCCCGCCGGTTCTTTCCTGATGCCAGGATCAGATATGTCGCGAATACGGAGAACGCGATGAATCCGAGGCCGTGGCTCCACATTAGCGGGCTGCCGAGCATCGAATCCATTGACGATGGCGAATACAGGGTTTGAAGCTTTCAGGAGGACCCTTTGGGGCCGTCGCGATACGCGGCGACGACGATGGCAAGCCTGCTTGTTGTTCGAGGCTTCTGCAGAGTCAAATTCTAGTGGCGAGGGCTTCGAGGCCGCGTGACGTAGTCACGCTTGCGGGCGGATCAATCGAAGTCCGAGACGGATATCCGGTCAAAGCGCGAAGTTGCGGCGCATGACGGTCGCCGTGAGTCCCTGTGCGCGCCGTCGCCCCGGCGAATCAAGGCAAGGCACCAAGAGAATCCACTGTGTGATCGAGCTTTTTCGGGTGATCAAGCGCGCTTGCCCAACCCGTGCGGCATTTCCCAGCAGTTGAACCGTTTCCACAATGCGAATGGAGGTTCGACGACCGCTGCCAAATGCAAAGCCCTCTGGCCGCCCGATCCTACCGGCTCGTTAGGATCAACTCTATGCGGCGATTTCTCGCTTTATCTTCGGGTGCATCACCGGTTGCGACCGGGCGTTCGGCGGCCATGCCGCGCGATTCGAGACGGGCGTCTTCAACGCCAAGCAGGATGAGTGCGGCCTTCACCGTCGCGGCCCGTTCCGCGGTGATGAGTCGCGACCCCGTGGCATCACTGGATGCCTCCGTATGACTCTCGATGCGGGCTTTCGTGCGCGGAAACGCCTGCATGACCTGCGCAACCTGTCGCATCTGCTCTTCCGATAGCGGCGTCAGGATCGATGTGTCTCGCTCGAACACGACCTCGTCCAACACGAACGCACGTCCGGGCGCGGCACCCGGTTCAGAAAGATAGGTGACGAGATTCGCTATGGCGCCATTCGCACGTGCTTCCAACTGCCTGCCACCCGGTAGCTCGATGGTTTTGCGTGGACCGATTGTGGGAGCGGCAGTAGCGGGCCGCTCAACATCCGCCGCCGGTGTGCCGCTTGGTGCGATTGCTCCACGCTTTTCGACCGCGGCGCGATAGTCGAAGATGAACAACGCGACGACAACGGCAAGGACCAATGTCGGCGCGAGCCACCAACGCGAAATCGACTTGCCGCCCGGCGGTTTTGGCGCGTGAAACGGCACGACCGTCGACAGCATCCCGCCACCGGTCATTCGAATCGCCGATTCCTCGGACAGTATGCGGGGCGATTGCGTGGGACTCTCGTCGGCGGACCGTGATACGTCCGCATGCAGCTCAGCGCTGCGGGTGATCTCGGGGAAAACGAGCGAATCGGCGGGAATCCGTCCGGGCAGCCGTTCGCGCCAACCCCACTCGGGATCAGGCATCGGCTCAGGTGGCTGCTGCACTTCAACGGCGGGCAGCGTGTTGTTAGGCTGTGTGGCAGTCGGGGTGAACGCCGGGGTGAACGCCGGGGTGAACGCCGGGGTGAACGCTTGTGTGGACCATGAAGCGAACGGCCAGTCTCTGGTCGCCTGAGTCCGATCCGGTAGCGCCTGATCGGTCAACCTGATCTCGAGCGCGGCGATAGAGAATGGCCACTCCGGTGTCGCTCCGCCGGCGATCGTTGGAGATGGCGCATTGTCTTGGAATGGCGACTCGCTGCTCGTTGCCTCGGTGTCGAGCGCAGGATTGTCGATGACTCGATCGCCTATCGTGTCAGCGGCCTGGTCGAATACGCCATCGGCAAGCTCCAGGCGCCCATCTTCAAGCGCCCCGACAACCACCGGCTCACTCACAGCCACTGCCGGCTCACTTGCAGGCGGAAGGTCTTGGACCGCTGCATCGATATCTGGCATCGCCGCGTCAGCCACCGCGTTCGGCGCAATCTTCGCTGCCGCCGCTGGTGCGTCTGCCGATGCGGATAACTCGGGGGACGGTGATGTTTCGACGATCGGTAACTGAATGTAGACCGTGACAGGATCTGGGCGGCGGGGCACATACATCTGCGCCCACTCGGTTGGTGTGTCGAGTACTGCGTCTTGTTGACGCTGCGCAGTAACGGCGGGTGCCGGCACAATCGGTTCGGGCGTCGCAATCACCTCAGGTTCAGGTGCCGCAATCGCCGGCGGTTCGGGCGTCGCAATCGCCGGCTGTTCTGGCTGTGCAATCGCGAGAGATTCTATTGTGGGCACCGGATCGCCAGTATCTGTCGGCGGCGCGGGGATGGGCGTCCTCTCAACGGCGCGCTCCGCGGGGATCTCGGGCGCGACGAATGCTTCGTTCGAGATCGTGGGGGCGATGGCGGTGCTTTGATTGAGCGTGGCCGGTGGTGTCGCCGAATGTCCATCAGCGCCGCCGGAATCGAGTGCTTTCGAGTCCTTGCGCCGCCGCTTGCTCTTGTGCGCACTGTCGCTCGCGACTGGATGGTCCGCAGCCGATGATTGGGGGCTATCCGTCAACGGAATCGAAGGCTCGGACAACGCGGTTGCATCCCCCGCCACCGGCGTTTGCTTGATCGGAGGCGCGGATTTCGTGGCGCGGAATTCGGACGCCTTGACGCCTGCAAGCAGTGACCGCGCACCCTTTGCAATCTCATCACGGCGTGCGGCGGAGAGAAATTGTGTCGCGATGGGCAAACCCGGTGTACTGAGGCGTTGTTGAAAAAGCTCGATGATGCTTGGCTTCGACGACACCTTGGCGCGCGGTGTCGAGGGCGTGGAAGGTCGCGCGTCATCCGACGACACCGCCTCCCAGCCGAATTTGTCGTCGCGTTGGGACGGGCTCCTGCGGGCCGCGCGTTTGCGTGATTCTGCTCGGTCCGATTCCTTGCCGGGATCGGCAGCATCCGTTGCTCTCGCCCCTATGGCGTTCGCTTCATCGATTGCAGCAAGCTCGAATGTGAGGGGTACATCATCGCCCGCTGGCATTGCGGGCAGATCCGGTGGCGGCGTCTGCTTCGATGCGCCCGCCTCGGAACCGTCTGGTCCCGATGGATCAAAAATTCCTTCGAACGTGTTCGCCGCTCGCGGTGGCTGGCGATCGGTTCGCAACATGCCTTCGATCGTTGGACGCCGTGACGTTCGGCGGTCCTGACCCGGTCGGGGCGATGCGATCGGTGCGCTCGTTGCAGCGCGAACCGATTCGGGCCGTGGACGATGCTCGACAATCGGAGCCGGATGGGTCGCCTCTTCGATATCGGTTTGTCGGGAAGAGGGAAGCTCATAGTCGATGGCCTGCGCAAGATGCGCGTCCAACCGCTCGCCCACATCCGCGCGTTGACGGCTGAGAATCCTCGCCAGATGCACCGGGCTCGAGCCCTCGTCCAGCGCGCGCGCGCGCAGTACGCTACAGCTCACCACGATCGATATTTCCAGCAAGTGTTCAGCGGATGAGGTTGTCACGCCGCTCGCATCGCTGATCGCCTGTGCCAACGGGTCAAGGTGATCCTTGAACAATCGCGCAGATAAACTGTCGCGTTGTTGCGCCCCAGTGGGGGACTGGCGGCGCTTGATCACTCCCAGCAGATCGTCGCCCAATCCGGTGCTGAAGGGGGTTGATCGGATCAGGTCGAGCAGTTTGCCCGCGCCCTCGGTGGAGGTGCCTTCCATGACGAGTCCGGCGAAGATCGCCGGGCCGATCAACCGCAGCGCCTTGGCGGTGGCGGCGTCCTCTTCGCTCAACAACTCGCTGGATCGAGCTGCAACGTTGCTCTCGAGCATCGTGACGACGCGTTCGATGAAATCGCTAGCCATGCCGAAGGGTAACTTCCTATCGAGAGGGAGACATTGCGGGGAATGGCATCATCTTAGCCGGCTCAGTACGACGCAGGACGCGCATCACGCGCGGGGCAGAGACCGGTCACATAAGTCGATTCTAATCATAAGGGTGAAAGCGAGTTGAAGCGCGCGATGCGATCTCCAGCGTGCCTGCAATGCAGACAGGGTCGCGATTGGGCCGAATTCGAACCATCCGAACATTCGAACATTCGAACATCAGCAATGCGCCCGGCCGGCGAATCTGCGTAGTCTAGTTAGGTTCGGCCAATGCGTTGTTCGTTTCTCGAATCTGTTATCGATTTTTTACAGATCGCAAACCTGATGCGCTGCCCGAAGACCCGTTGAATGCGAAATTGGCGATCATTGAGTGGATGGACCGCCGAAGAATCCTCGCCCTCGGCACACCAGACGGCCGCAATAGGCATTGCAAGAGCGGAAGCGGCGCGTTGCGCCGGAATCAGCAAAAAAAGGAAATGACATGGCATGGACGCTGTTGGTGCTCGCAGGACTCTTCGAGATTGGCTGGGCGATCGGCCTCAAATACACCGAGGGCTTCTCGCGCCTTTGGCCAAGCCTCCTCACCGGCGCGTCGATGCTGGTGAGCATCATCTTGCTTGGCATTGCAGTGAAGACCATTCCGATCGGAACTGCTTATGCGGTCTGGACCGGAATTGGCGCGGCGGGCACCGTCGTGCTTGGCATCGTGCTCTTCCATGAGCCCGGGACGGCACTCCGGCTGGCGTGTGTCGGGATGATCGTGGCGGGCATCGTCGGGCTGAAGTTTGCGAGCGCGGGATAAGGCGCACCCGTCAGTGAATTTCCGGATCCTCGGTCGGCGCCGTCCCTTCCAGAAAATCAAAGTCACACCCGTCGTTGGCCTGCGAGATGTGCTTGGAGAAGAGCGCGCCGTAGCCACGCTTGAAGCGCGGTGCCGGTGCTTTCCATGCCGCGCGGCGGCTCGCCATCTCGGCATCGCTGACCTGTAGATGGAGCTTGCGCGCGGCCACATCGAGCTCGATCACATCACCGGTCTTCACGAATGCCAATGGACCGCCCACCCAGGATTCGGGTGCGACGTGCAGCACGCAAGCGCCGTAGCTGGTGCCGCTCATGCGCGCATCGGAAATCCGCAGCATATCGCGCACACCTTGCGCCAGGAGCTTCTTCGGGATCGGCAGTTGACCCCACTCGGGCATGCCGGGCGCACCGATCGGGCCGGCGTTCTTCAACACGATGACGGAGGTTGCGTCGATCTCCAGATTTGGTTCGTCGATGCGTGCGTTCATGTCGTTGTAATCCTCGAACACGACCGCGCGCCCGGAATGCTTGTGCAGGTGCTTTTCCGCGGCAGCCGGTTTGATCACCGCACCATCCGGCGCGAGATTTCCGCGCAGGACGGCGAGACTGCCCGATGCGACGATCGGTTTGTCGAGCGGACGAATCACCTCATCGTTGTACACACCGCAGCCCTCGATATTTTCCCCGATGGACTTGCCGTTGACGGTGCGTGCATCGAGTGCGAGCAGGCCACGAATGCGATACAGCAGACCGCGGAGGCCTCCGGCGTAATAGAAGTCTTCCATCAGGAAGCGCCCAGCCGGACGGATGTCGGCAAGCAGCGGTGTGCGCTGCGAGAGCTGGTCGAATCGCTCCAGACCGAGGTTGACACCAGCGCGTCGCGCCATCGCGATCAGATGCACGAGCGCGTTGGTGGAGCCACCAAGCGCAAGCACCGTCGTAATTGCGTTGTCGAACGACGCTGCGGTGAGGATGTCCGCAGGCTTCAGGTCTTCCCACACCATGTCGACGATGCGCTTGCCGCTCGCCGTGGCCATGCGCGCATGATTTGCATCGGCGGCCGGGATGGAAGCCGCGCCGGGCAGGGTGAGGCCCAGGGCTTCGGTCGCGCTCGTCATCGTGGACGCGGTCCCCATCGTCATACAGTGTCCGGGAGAACGCGCGATGCCGCCTTCTATTTCCTGCCAATCCGTTTCGGTGATCTTGCCGGCTCGCAGCTCCGCACAGTATTTCCAGCTATCGGTACCGGAGCCGAGCTTGTTGCCGCGCCAGTTGCCGCTCAGCATCGGTCCGGCCGGCATGTAGATGAACGGCAACCCCATCGACGTGGCGCCCATGAGGAGTGCCGGGGTGGTCTTGTCGCAGCCGCCCATCAGTACCGCGCCGTCGGCCGGGTATGAGCGCAGCAGCTCCTCGGTTTCCATCGCGAGCAAGTTGCGGTACATCATGGTGGTCGGCTTCTGAAACGGCTCTGCCAGTGTGATGGCCGGCATCTCAAGCGGAAAGCCGCCTGCTTGCCAAACGCCGCGTTTCACTTCTTCGACGCGTACCTTGAAGTGGGAATGGCAAGGATTGATGTCACTCCAGGTGTTGATGATTGCGATCACCGGTTTGCCGGCGTAGTCACTCCGGTCATAGCCGCTTTGCGCGGTGCGCGAGCGGTGCCCGAATGCGCGCAGGTCTGTGGCGCCATACCAGCGATGGCTGCGGAGATCCTCGGGACGTTTCTTGGCGTTGGTAGGGGGCATGGGCGCGGTCTTCGGGGAACGATGATTTATCGTCCGCGCAGTGTAGCCGGATTGCGCGAAATCGCCGACGAAGGCGGAACGACAAGGTCATCCACAGATTACGCAGATTCCGCTGATGCAACTTGCGATTCCCCGTGTTCTTGCCACGGGGATCAATCTTGGGTGGGGGACATAGTTGCCCGTTCGTCCTGAGCTTGTCGAAGGATGAACGCGCACGTTCGGCGACTTCACGTTCGCGCGGAGTGGCAAGTCACGCCTGGGTCCGCCCGTTCGACAGGCTTGTCCCGAGCCTGTCGAAGGGCTCAGGACGAACGGAGGGTAGGACTCTCGTCTTGAACTTGCGATTCCAATGAATCAATCTACGTAATCTGTGGACCGCGGGATTTTGCCGCAGCTAACCAGGCGTCAGCTGCTTGTAGATCGCGTTCGACAGTTCCAGCATGCGCTCACGCCCCACCGCGCCGGAGAGCGCATAGCCCCACTTGCGATCGATCCAATAAAAGATATCGAGGTTGCGCTCCTTGGCATAGCGAAATGCGGTGTCGGTCGCATCGCCCTCGACGCCGCTCACATACAGCGTGAGGCGCTGTCCTTGCGGATCTTCATACATGAACTGTGCCGCCGGCCGCCCGCTCTCACCCGGCAATAACCGTCCGCCCATAAGGCGGTAATTGAATTCCGCGAGCACCGGTGCACGCACGCTGGTGCCCAGACGCTTCGACAGCCATGCCACCAGATGCGCCTCTTCGGTAGCCGGGACTTCCACCGGGTGTCGCACCTCCGGCAGGTACACCGCGTGCGCGGCGAGCGCCCGCTGCGCGAATGTGCGGACTTCCCGCGAGGGGACTGCGACATCGCGCGCGTACCACCCGATCACACCACCAATGACGAGGAGGGCACAGGCGGCCACCGATAGACGCATCCAGGTCGCCGATACCGTTGGCCAGAGCAGACGGCGGGGCACGCGCTCTTCGAGTACCTTGTCGTACGCGCCATGCAGGAGAAGGTTTTGCTGGCGATAGGCCTCGACCTCCGCGCGCTCTGCGTCATTCTCGGCGACGAACGCCTCGACGCGAACGAGCGCCTCGGCGGGTAGTTGCCCGTCGGCATAAGCCATCAACTCGTCAGTCGTCGCGGAATGCTCTGGTCCCATCACTTCACTGCTTTCAAATTCGGTCGCTTCACTGCGCCTTCCGACATCGCGAGTCGAAGTTTTGTCCGGGCACGCGCAAGCCTGGACATCACCGTGCCAATCGGAACGTCAAGGACCCGCGCCGCCTCGTGGTACTTCAAATCCTCCAAGGCCACCAACAACAGCACTTCGCGTTGATCCCCCGGCAGCGTCACCAAGGCGGCCTCGAGATCCCGGATACCAAGCGCGCCGTCCTGCCTTGGAAGGTCTGCAATATTGAGGGCTTCGTCGATCGACACCATGGGCGGGACGTGATTCCCCGACTCCATTTGATTGGCCCACACGTTATGCATCACGGTAAATAGCCACGCCCGAAGATTCGACCCTTCACGCCACAAGTGCCACTTCGTATAGGCACGTTCAAGTGTGTCTTGCACCAGATCATCGGCACGATGCGAATGCCCGACCAGCGCGCGCGCATAGCGGCGTAGCCGTGGGATGTGCTCGATGATCGGATGGGCCATTTCACGATGCTATCGCGAAATGTCGACATCGAAGTAAACACGCAGGAACGCCCCTTATTCCCGGGCGAATCGCGCCGGACGTGCACGAATACTCCAAGTGCATCGGCTGCGTCTCAAAGCACGGATGAGGGCGCGTCGGGGCGATCCGGATGTTTGCGGCCGAGCATGCGCCCGATCCATGCGGGCAACTGAGTAAGGTGCGTCCATTGCCAACTGCGCTGGCGGCCCGATTCGAGGTGATGGCACACAATGCGCATGACGATCTTTTGAGCGCCGCCAGGCTTCGTTCTGGTGACGTGCTCCTCTGCGTAGAGAACGAATGATGCGCGCTCGTTCCAGGGCAGACGCGCGCCGGCGCGACCTGGTCGCTTGACGCTCGATGATCGCTTGCGGGTAACGGGCGAACGGCGTGCGGTTCCTTTGGCGGGCAGCGCCTTCGCGGTACGCCCGGATCGGGGCGCCTGCAACATGTTCTTCATCGTTGGCCTCGGTCAAGCCAATCGGACGCGTGCACCATGGTCGGCTCGTCGCGATGAGTGTGTCCCGAACGAAACCCCGTGCCGGTGCGTGAACGCACCCTAATCCGCATCGGCCGATTCGCTGATCAAACGGAGCCGCGGAACGAGCTGATCAAGCATCAAACGCCCTACCGGACTTGGGAAAGAGGGATTGCGAACCGCATGGAGCGGTGCGTGACCGGCGGTGGACGTCAACCCGAGTGCTCGCGCTGCAACGACCGCCTCAAGACGACTCGAAACCTTGAGCGCGCGAAAAATGCTGCTGACATGGACCTTCACGGTCGCGGACGAAATATCGAGCGCGCGGGAGATCAACTTGTTCGGCATGCCTTCGCAGAGCAACCGGAGCACATCGTGCTGGCGAGGGGTCAAACGAAGATCCGGCCCGCGCAATACGCGCAGCGAATCGGATTCGGTTGCATACCCACCGACGGGACTGAATCTTGTTTCGGACATGCTTCGCTCCTTGAGAGGCCCCTGTCTGTCGCCGAAGGCGCCGGACAGGGGTCGGTTGAATTCGCTCGGCCTTGTGCTGTCGATTCGAACGTTGCAAAGGGCGAATGAGCGGGCTGAACGAACTATAAGAAGCGGCTGGACGACGCGAGGTGCGGTTACGCACCGGAAAGGCAGATGGACGCGAATCGAAGTGCGCATACGCAC
>JANMUI010000058.1:0-7873 GCA_031391405.1 Betaproteobacteria bacterium | reverse complement strand
TTCGACCCGCGCATCGTCGCGTCGCAAGGTGAGCAGGCCAAGGAGCGGATGATCCATATCCGACTCGATCAGATAGACATTGCTGATCGCGCGGGTGAGCGCGACATATAGCGCGTTCACATAGAACTTGTAGATCTCGAGCGACTTGTCGGCCTTGTCGCGCGCCCGGCGATATTCCAGATCGTCACTCGCGAGATCTTGGGCGCTGACGCCCTCCACCACCTCGGTGAAGGTGGCCCGATGATCGGAAATGAATCGATACAGCACGATGTTCTCGTATTCAAGACCCTTGGCCTCATGAATCGAGAAGATGAGCGGGGTCTGGAAATGGGCGCGCGCGCCCGACTTGTCCTGATCACGCATGACAAGCACCGCGAATCGGGTCGATTGCCGTGTCTTCTGGTTCAAGTCTTTCTTGACGGAATCCTTGTCGGCCAGCACGGTGACGGTGCCGACATCCCCGCCGATCGCCTCGACGAGGAAGTTGCTCTCACGATCGATGGAACCAAAACGGCGATGCTTGATCTTGAGCAGCGCGTTCGCCACCCGTGTCGCCTCGCGGGCGTTGCGGAAATTCGCGCGCAGCACCCGCAACTCCTGCACCCGGGCGATGCTCTCGTCGGCCCAGAACAGGCTCTTCACCTTGCTCCATGAGAAATAATTCGGGTGGACGATCTGGTTGGAATCGCCGCAGAGGAGAAAGTGATCCCGCTTCCTCAGCGTCGCGAGCACGAGCGCGAGCTGCACGTTGGTGAAATCCTGCACCTCGTCGACGACCACGAAGTCATAGCGGGGTGCGGCGTGCGCCCGCGATTCATAGGCGATCAGGTTCGGATCGTACAGCTTCGCCTCGCCGAGCCAGCCACGATATTTCTCGAACAGATCGTAGAGGCGGTCGCGTTCCGCATCGGGAAAGATCGACTGGCGCACGCCGAGGGCCATGTACTCCTCACGCGCGAGCAGACCCGTTGCAGGGGCCGTGATGACGCCACGAATCTCCTCGAATGCCTGGTGCGCATCAATTCCCTTGAATACCTGCTGCTGCCGTGTGAACCAGCCGGAGAAGTCGCGCCACAGGGCTTCCCGCCCCGGTGGGACATGCAGGCTCTCGATCAGCTCGCGATAGGAGAGGAACTGCGCGTCCTGGCCGTCGCGCTCGAAGCCGCGCGAGTAGTAGAGGTTGCGCGCCCCCTTCGCGAGATACGCGGACAAGGTCACATAGAGTACCTCGCCCTCTGCGAGCTTCAGCTTTTCCAAGGTGAGCGCCGTTTTTCCGCTGCCTGCGCTGCCGACCACGATGAGCGGGGCGGGCAACTTGTACACGGCCTCCTGCGCGTCGTCGAACGAGAGCACCTTGTCGAGCAGGTGGATGTCGCGCCGCTCGGCGTGGATGTAGCGAACGGCTTGCGCATCGCGCAGATCTGCGGCGGGATCGAAGTCGGGGATCTTATCCTCGTCGATCACCGCTCCTCGCAGGAACCGCGATTTCGCATAGTCGTGTTGTTCGATTACCTCCAGCATCAGCGCGTAGGTCGTCTCGCCGTGGCGTACCAGCGAGAACAGCAACCGGTTGGCATGGTCGAGCTTGGCGCGATAGAACTTGCCGTGATGGAGATTCGCAAGCTTCTTGACTTCGGCCTGCCGAAAGTCATCGCGCTCTATCGCCGTCCGAACTTTTTCGTATTGGGCCTTGACGCGCGAGGTATCGAGCCCGATGTATTCGAGAATCTGCATGCGACCTTCGGTCTGAATCCGCTTCGATGGCTGGGAAAGCGTGATCGTACTTGAATGACGAATTACGCCCCGGCGATGGCGCTTCGGCCAGGCCGCCGATCGCAGCACGTTGTCGCACCCAGGCGGTCAAGAACGTGATGGTCCCCGGGCAACGGCTGTCGCGATGCGGGCCGTACTTGGCATTCGCGGTTGCGGGGAAGAACTTGGCGCGTCAAGTGGCCGCTCGATCGTGACGATAGAAATACGTGCAATCCGCGCAAGCGACAACCGATGCCGTCCTTGCGCAGTGCCCCCGTTGCCGGCGCGAAGAGATGCATTCGGCGCTGCCGCAACCAACAATCGTAGCCGCAGGGCCAATACACCATGTTCAACCTATTGCGATATTTTTCGGTCACGAGCCTTTGCTCGATCCTCGCGGCGACGGTTGGGCTCAGCTTTCTCTATCGTGAATTCGCACTGCGCGATTTGTCGCGGGTAGGCGAAGAACACAACGAGGTGCTGGCGAAATTCATTACCAACACGATCTGGCCCGAGCTCGCGCCGTTCTTCGCGTCGGCCCCATCGCTTACCGCTGATGAAATCAGGAGCCATGCGGAGACGACCCGTTTGCACGAGCGGCTGCGCGCGATTACGAGCGACACGACGGTCCTCAAGATCAAAATTTACAGCCTCGACGGCCGCACCATGTATTCGAGCGAAGCGCGGCAGATCGGCGAGGACAAGAGTCGTAACGGGGGCTTCGTCGCGGCTCGATCTGGTAAAGCCGCGACTGAAATCACCCATCGGGATAAGTTCAGCGCGTTCGAGGAAACGGTGTTCGATCGAGGCGTCCTCAGCAGCTATATGCCGGTGCGACCGCGCGGTGCCGACCGGATCAACGCGGTACTGGAAGTCTATGATGACATCACTCCCTTCCTCAACAACATCGAACGTACCCAACGAACGGTCATCCTCGGCGTGCTGCTGGTGCTGGGTCTGCTGTATGGCGTGCTCTTTATCATCGTTCGGCATGCTGATCGGACCATCAAGCGGCAAGCCGCGGCGCAGGCCGCGGCAGAGCGACGGCTGCAGGAAGCGCACGACCATCTCGAAGCGCGTGTCCGTGAGCGCACCGGTGACCTCGAGGCGAGTGCGGCGGCTGAGCGCAGCGCGCGCGCGACCAACGAGCAGCTCCGAACGGCGATCGACCTTCTGAATGAGGCGGTGGCACTGTGCGATGCGGACGATCGGGTCATATTCGTGAACCGCCGATTCCTCGAGCTCAACGCGGGAACCGAGGCACATCTTGGTTCCGGTCATCGCTATGAAGACCACTTGCGGGCGGGACAAGCCCTCGGTGTGTATCCGGATGCGATGGAAAATCCCACCGCGTGGATCGAGATGGTCGCCCGCCGGCGCCGCAACCCGGAAGGGCCACGCGAGGTCCGGCGGGGCACGACTGTTCAATGGCTCTCCCATCAGCGCCTGCCGGACGGCAGCATGATCACCTACTCCGTCGACATCACACAGCGAAAACAGGCCGAGGAAGCGCTCAAACGCAGCCAGCAAAGTCTGCTCGAACGCCATACGGCGCTCGCTGCGCTCACGCGGGACGAGCTTTTCGACGACCTCGATGGTGCGGCACAAAAAATCACCGCAACCGCCTGCGCCCTCATCAACGTCTCGCGAACCAGCGTATGGCTCTTTAGCGAGGACCGGTCCGCCATACGATGCCTTGATCTTTTCGAGCGCGAGCAAGGGTCGCATTCCAGTGGGATCGAACTGCACGCGGCGGATTTCCCGTGTTACTTCGAGGCGCTCAAATCGTGCGAGGCCATTCTCGCCGATGACGCCCGCAGCGATCCGCGCACCGCAGAATTCACCGCAAGCTATCTCGTCCCGCTTGGAATTACCGCAATGATGGATATCCCGATCATCCTGTACGGCGAGCTGCGAGGCGTGTTGTGCCATGAACAGATCGGGGAAGTGGCGCCCTGGACGCCGGAGGATCGGCTGTTCGGCTCGGCGCTCGCGAACCTGATCAACCTCGCGCTCGAACGGCGGGAGCGGAGCCGGATCGAGCAAGCGCTGCGAGATGCCCGCGACCTCGCTGATGCGGGGAGCCGCACCAAGTCGCAGTTCCTCGCCAACATGAGCCACGAGATCCGCACACCGATGAATGGCGTGATGGGCATGGCCGAGCTGCTTCTACGCACACGGCTCGATGACAAGCAGAGAAGCTTCGCACAACGCATACATCGGTCCGGATCGGCATTGCTCGGCGTTATCGATGACATCCTGGATTTTTCGAAGATCGAAGCGGGGCGTCTCACGCTCGAGGTGACGACATTCGACTTGCGCGAGCTCGTCTGCGAAATCATCGACCTGCTGGATGGTCAGGCGCGTGGCAATGGGATCGCCCTCTCCTTTCTCATCGACGAGGATGTCGCGACGATGCTGAAGGGGGATCCGCTGCGGTTGCGGCAGATCATCACAAACCTCGTCGGCAATGCGCTGAAATTTACTAAACGAGGCGAGGTGGCACTCACCGTACAACGCGCACCCGATCCGCTCGACGAGCGTCTCGCACGCGCCAACGCCAACAGCGATCGTGCCGTCCTGCTCTTTCGCGTGCGCGACACCGGCGTCGGGATCAGCAACGACGCAAGAGGAAATCTCTTCATACTCTTCAGTCAGGCCGATAACTCCACCACCCGCAGGTTCGGTGGGACCGGACTCGGATTGGCCATCTCCAAACAGTTGGTCGAGATGATGGGCGGATCGATCGGTTTCGAAAGCGAAGAGGGGCGCGGATCGACCTTTTGGTTTACTGCGCGGTTCGATTCCGCGGCGGACCCCGTCGCGACGTGCGCTCCAACGCATCTCACCCAATGTCCGCTGCTTGCATCGAGTGGATCGAACGCGCGGCACCCCTCCGCGATTCTGCCCGCACGCCAGCGCGTATTGCTCGTCGAGGACAACGACATCAATCAGGATATTGCCATCGAGATGCTGGCGGGACTAGGCCATGACGTGGTCGTTGCCCAGAATGGGGTCGAGGCCGTGTCGCGCGCGCAGCACGACCGGTTCGACATCATCCTCATGGATTGCCATATGCCCGAGCTCGACGGCTTCGGTGCAACCGCGGCGATTCGCCGGTGGGAATCCACGCCGAAAGGCGCCGCGCAGCGCGCATCATTCAAGGCTTCGCCCACCATCAGGCGCACGCCCATCATCGCCCTGACCGCCAACGCTATGCAAGGTGATCGGGAGCGTTGCCTCGCCGCGGGCATGGACGACTATCTGGCGAAACCCTTCAGCCACGATCAATTGCAAGCCAAGTTGCAGCAATGGTCATCTCGCAGAAGCGCGCCCGATCAGCAGAATCCGCGCCCACCGGACACCTTCGAATCCGGCTTGCCGCTGCTCGAACGCGGCGCACTTGAAGCAATCGGCGCGATGCAGCGGCCGGGCACCCCGAGCATCGTAGCCAAGGTCGTGGGCAAGTATGTGAGCGGTGCGCCCAGGCTGCTTCAGACCATCAAGGAATCCGCGCTGACCCTCGATATCGAGGCGCTGGAGCGGGCCGCGCATACGCTCAAGTCGTCCAGCACCACCGTCGGCGCTTTTCGCTTGGCTGCTTTGTGCCGCGCGATCGAAGCGGAAGCGCGCGCGCGCATCACGCCGGACCCTCTACGAGTTGAAGAAGCGGCGAGCGTGTTGTCGCGAGTGCTCACGCAGTTGCGCGAGGCGCTGGACACGCTGGGAATCGGCGCGGCTGAGCGCGCAGATTCCTGAAGCATGCAGTGTCGATTGATGGAGGGAATCATGCATCCGCTAAAACGTGGCGCCCCGCTCGCACTCGTCGTCGACGACGACGACACCATGCGGGTAATGGTGAGCGAGGTGCTGGCGCAGTTCGGAATCGCGGTCGAAGAGGCCGCGGACGGCGAGTCGGGGCTCGAGCGCTTCCATGCCCTGCGACCCGACATCGTCATTCTCGATGTGAAGATGCCGCGCATGGACGGATTCGCGGTCTGCCGGCACCTGCGCGCGTTGCCCGAGGGCCAGCATACGCCCGTGCTCATGATGACCGCCGCCGAGGACACCACGGCGATCGAGCGCGCATTCGATGCGGGGGCCACCGACTTCGTGCGGAAGCCCTTCCACTGGTCGATCCTCGGCCACCGCGTCCGGTATGTTCTTCGCGCCGCCGAAGCCCTGCAGAACCTCGCCCGCAGCGAGGCGCAGCTTGCCAACGCGCAACGCCTGGCGCGCCTGGGCAGTTGGGATTGGTACGTCGATATCGACGAGTTGCGGCTAAGCGAATCGGCGCGTCGCATCCTCGCTCACACGCATGGTTGCGTGCCTTCCGGCCTGCAAGGATTGATCGGATTGTTTCATGCCGACGACCGCGAACCGATCGAGAAAGCGGTTCGCGCGGCGCTCCACCATGGGCCCGCGCTTGATCTCGAATGCCGGGTGCCGTTGCCTGAAGGCGGCGAGCGGATCGTCCAGCAGCGGGCGGAAGCTCTCCATGAAGAGGGCGGCCGGGTCGTTCAAGTACATGGCGTCTTGCAGGACATTACGGAACGCCGCCACGCCGAGGAAAGGATTCGCGAGCTCGTCTCCTACGATGCGCTGACCGGATTGCCCAATCGCAAGTTGTTCCATGACCAGTTCACGCGCGCAATCGCGCTTGCAGAACGCCTGGGCCGGCCGCTCGCCGTCCTGCAGGTGAACATCGATCGATTCAAGCGGATCAACGAAACGCTTGGCCGCTCCGCCGGTGACAGGTTGCTCAAGGAGGTCGCAGTCCGACTCACGTCGAGCTTGCGCGCGACCGACCACGTTCTGCGCGGCGACCCCGCGGTTGCGCGCGACGGCGCAGCGCGGCTTGGCAGTGACGAATTCATCGTGCTCGCGAGCGCGCTCAGTCATGTCGATGACGCAAGCAAGGTCGCACGGCGTGTATTGTCCGAGCTGGCACGTCCGATCGACCTCGATGGCCACGAGGTGGTCATGACCGCGAGCATTGGCATTGCCATCTACCCGCTCGACGGCTACGACGTCGATACCTTGCTTCGCAACGCGGATACCGCGACTGCGCACGCGAAGGAGCGGGGTCGCAACAATCATCAATTCTTCGCCGAATCGATGAACAGGGCCGCGCTCGCAACGCTCACACTCGAGAACAGCCTGCGGAAAGCCCTCGAGCGCGACCAGCTCGCCGTCCACTATCAGCCCAAGGTCGATCTGGTAACCGGCGCGATCGTCGGCGTCGAAGCGCTCTTGCGTTGGCATCATCCCGAGTTGGGTATGGTGTCACCGGCGCGATTCATTCCGCTGGCCGAGGAAACCGGGCTTATCGTGCCGATCGGCGAGTGGGTTCTACGCACTGCTGCCCAACAATTGGCCCAATGGCATGCCTCCGGGTATCACGCCCTGTCGGTCGCGGTGAACATGTCCGCGAAGAATTTCGGGGATGCGAGGCTCACTGACTTGATCGACGCCGCATTGGCGCAGAGCGGTCTCGATCCAAAGTTCCTGGAGATCGAGGTGACCGAAAGCATGCTGATGCATGACGTCAAAGAAACCGTGCGTATCCTCACATGGTTTCGGGGCAAAGGCATCCGCGTTTCCGTCGACGACTTTGGAACCGGTTACTCGTCCCTTGCGTATCTCAGGCGATTCCCACTCGATGTGCTGAAGATCGACCGCAGCTTTGTGCAGGAGGCAACACAGAATGCGGACGCCGCCGCCATCACCACCGCCATTATCGCCATGGCGAAGAGTCTGCATCTCGAAGTCATCGCTGAAGGCGTTGAAACCGAAGACCAGGCGATCTTCCTCCTCGACCACGGATGTCGATTTGTACAGGGATATCTCTACGGGCGGCCGGTCCCTGCTCCCGAATTGCTCGCAATGCTTGCAGGGGTGCGCCGAAAGGCTGCGGTGCCGAAAAGCGCGGCAACCTTAATATAAATGGGGTGACTCGATTTTATAGCCGTAAAATCGAGTCTGACCCGAGTGGCCCTTACTTAAGGGGATCGACCGTTCGCCCTGAGCCTGTCGAAGGGTGAATGCCGGAGAATCCGCGTGCAAACCATCGCGCGCCTTCGACAAGCCTGCGTTACCCTTCGACAGGCTCAGGGCGAAC
>JANMUI010000539.1:0-7734 GCA_031391405.1 Betaproteobacteria bacterium | reverse complement strand
CGGTCGCCCGAGCCGATCAGGCTTTTCCTCGTGCTCGCGGTTTTCGCCTGCTGCTCGCGCACCTGCTTGTCACGCAAGCGCGCCACCAGCACCGACATCGCCTTTTCCTTGTTCTTGGGCAGGGTCACCGACCATCGCATCAATCTCACCTTGTACAAGATTGCCGACATCATGGACGGCGAGCTCACCGAGATTACCAACGCGTTGATCGCCGAGCACCAGGCCGAGCTGCTCGCCCAGCTCGCGGAGGTCGAAAGTGTGTGAGCAGCGTTAGCATCGCCGAGTGTCTCGCGGGCGCGGGCATACCGCGACTCGAGGCACAGATGCTGCTCGAAGCCATTACTGGGATGACCCGGGTCGCGCTGATCACGCGCCCTGAACAGCCCGTGTCTGGCCAGCACCTTGCGACATTTCGCGCGTGGTGCGCGCGGCGCCAAACGGGCGAGCCGATCGCCTATTTGCTTGGGCGGCGCGAGTTCTACAGCCTTGAATTCGCAGTCAGCCCCGATGTACTCATTCCTCGCCCTGAAACCGAGCTGCTGGTCGAGTTGGCACTTAGGCGCATCAACGATGGCGCGCGCCGGATCGTCGATCTGGGCACAGGCAGCGGGGCCCTTGCGATCGCGATTGCCAAGAATGCGCCTGCGGCCGAAGTCTGGGCAGTCGACGCATCGGTGCAAGCGATCGCGGTCGCGCGTGCGAACGCCGATCGTCATGGCGTTTCGATTCGCCTGCTTACGTCTGACTGGTTCGCCGCGCTGGGCGACGAACGATTCGATCTGATCGTCGCCAATCCACCGTATGTATCGTGCAATGATCCGCATCTTGGCGAGGGCGACTTACGCTTCGAACCACGTGATGCGCTGGTCGGTGGCGCCGACGGGCTGGATGCCATTCGCACCATCGTCGAGCGAGCGCCCGCCCATCTATCGAGCGGCGGATGGATTGCAATTGAGCACGGCTATGATCAGGGCGAATCGGTTGCCACGCTTCTCGTTGCAAGCGGATTCGAAGACGTGACCCGACACAGCGACCTCGCAGGGATATGGCGGGTAACGAGCGGCACGACGGGGGCGAGCCGACCGGAGAATCAACGCACCTCGCCAGTCGAACCGCAAACGGCCGTCAATCTCGAATGACCGGAGGATGTGGTCGGTCCTGATGCGTCGGGATTGACATGCATCTGATGAGCCGAGCGGCGGTCCGTCGCTGCTGCGGAAATGACCCTTTGGGGTGCAACATCATTCACGCTCATCGACGCGGGGACGCGAATGGCGGCGATCTGCATCCATATACTGCGGGGTCCTTTTCCTCGACCCGGCAGGTCCACCGATCATGAATCGGCATCGTCATCAGGCGGCCCGCGAAGCCTCCAGCACGTGGAGCGTTCGATGCGTGCGGGCTGTACTGATCGGTATTCTGCTAAGCGCGCCCGCGGTCCAATCTCACGCGCAAACGATCAAGCTCGCTGGGGCCGGCGCTGCCTTGGGCGCGATGACGCAGTTGGGTGAAGCCTATCGCCGAACCGATCGGACCCTCTCCCTCGTCGTGGTACCCAATCTCGGCTCGGGGGGTGGTTTGAAGGCGCTGATGGCAGGCGCCATCGACCTTGCGGTGATAACCCGGCCGTTGACCGATGAGGAGCACGCGACAGGGCTGAGCGCCTTCGAGTATGGCCGAACCCCGTTTGTCTTGGCGACCAGCGGGCACGCAAAATTAGACATCACCTTGGAGCAAGCCACCGCGACCGTGAGCGGCAAGGTGTCGCAGTGGCCAGACGGCAGTCCGATTCGCATTGTCCTTCGGCCAAGGCGTGATGGCGATACGGCCCTGCTTGCGTCATTTTCACCCGCGATGAAGGAAGCGCTGGAAGGCGCGCACGCACGCCCGGGAATGATGATCGCGACATCCGACCAAGACAGTGCAAGTGAGATCGAACGTCGGTCGGGCAGTTTCGGCACCTCGTCGCTCGCACTCATCCTGTCCGAGCATCGAAACATGCGTCCGCTTTCCATCGATGGCGTCGCGCCGACGGTCAAGGAGCTCGCGGCAGGCCGATATCCCTACGCGTTGATCTTATATCTCGTCAAGCGCAGCGACGCTTCGCCGGCCGCTCGGCGGTTCGCGCAGTTTGTTCGCTCAGCGAAGGGCAGTGCAATCCTGGTCCAGACCGGTCATTGGATTGCCGACGAGCCGGCTGGAGCCGCCCGTGCAAGTCGATAGAGATATGGAGCGCACGCTTGGCCAAGTCGCGGCCATCGTTGCGGTGGCCGTCACGATCGCCGGCCCCACCGCTTACTTCGCGCTTGGCTATCAACATCAATCCGCAACCATTGGGACCGAGGCCCACATCAACGGGGAAATCGTGACGCAGCTCGTCAACAATAATCCGGAGCTGTGGCAGTTCGAGCATGATCGGCTGTTCCATCTCTTGGACCGCCGCGCCGTTGACCGCACTCCGGAAGTTCGCAGAGTGACTGATCCGAACGGTCAAGAACTCATAGCGAGCCGGGATGACCTGCGCTCGCCGTTTTTGTCCGAACGCGCCCCCGTGTTGGATGCGGGGCGACAAGTCGCCACGATCGAGATTACCCGCTCGTTGCGGCCACTCATTCTGGAAACCGCGCTTGCGGCGCTGCTCGCGGCTTTGCTCGGATTGGTAGTGTTCGCGAGCCTCAAGCTGCTACCGATTCGCGCGTTGCGCCAAGCGTTGAGGGCTTTGGTCGAAGAGCGGGAACGCTCTGCCGCGATTCAGCGGTCGAAGGAAGTGGCGGAGGCCGCGACGCGCGCCAAATCCCAATTCCTCGCGACGATGAGCCACGAGATCCGCACACCGATGAACGGGATTCTCGGTATGACCGAGCTTCTGCTCGACACCGAGCTCAACAGGCCGCAGCGACAGTTCGCGCAGGCGGTGCAAAAATCCGCTGATAATCTGCTTAACATCATCAACGACATCCTCGATCTGTCCAAAATCGAAGCGGACAAGCTCGAGCTCGATGATATCGAGTTCGATGCTTGGCAGCTCTTCGAGGACGCGGTGGAACTGATTGCGCCGCGGGCGCACGCAAAAGGGCTTGAGATCACGTGTCGCATCGAATCGAACATACCGGACACCCTGATCGGGGATGCGAACCGCTTACGGCAAGTGATTACCAATTTGCTCGGTAACGCGGTCAAGTTCACCGAAACGGGTAGCGTCGATCTCCATGTACAGGTCATCGAAGAAGGTAACGACACTGACCCGGCGCCATCATGCGCGGTGCGCGTTTCGGTCGCGGACTCCGGCATCGGGATCCCCGACGAAGCGCAGGGACGAATATTCGAGGCCTTCTCGCAAGCCGACAGGTCCACGACGCGCCGCTTTGGCGGTACCGGTCTGGGCCTTGCGATTTGCAAGCAGTTGGTCGCGGCGATGGGTGGGGACATCGAAGTCGAGAGCAAACCCGGAGTCGGTTCGACTTTCTGGTTCACCGTCCCGCTGCGCCAAGGAACGCGACGAACTCCGGTGATGGTGCCTTTCAGCAATCTGCGCGCCCTGATCGTCGAGGGCAACGCGACGAATCGGAGCATTCTCGAGCATTACCTCACCAACGCGGGTATTCGTTGTATCTCCATCGAACACGGCGCCCTGGCACTCGATCGCGCGCGAGACGCCGTCGCAACCGGAGGACCGTTGGATCTTGCGATCGTCAGCATGACCCTGTCAAAGTTGGACGGCATCGCACTGGCCCGTGCGTTCAAGGCCGACAATTCGCTCGCCGCAATGCCGATCGTGATGTTGACGCCGGCCTCCTCGACAGGCGAACTGCGCGCTGCCCACGCAGCGGGGATTATGGTTTGTCTCAACAAGCCGGTCCGACGCGCGGACCTCTATCGCGCCATCAGTGAACTCTTGGGAAGCCCCCGGTCATTGGCGTTATTGGTGCACGAAGAACACGCGTCGAACGTTCGCGAGCATGCGGCGTCGCGAGTGCGGAGTATCAAGCGCGTGCTGGTTGCAGAAGACAATCCGATCAACCAGGTCCTGGCACGGACCATGTTGGAGCAGCTGGCGCTCGATGTCACGATCGCGCACGAAGGCAATGCGGCAGTGAGGGCGCACGGCGAAGGCGCATTCGATTTGATCCTGATGGATTGCCAGATGCCGGAGCTCGATGGCTTTGAGGCGACCTCGATCATCAGAAAGCGCGAGGCAGCCGCGGGTGCGAAACGCGTGCCCATCGTCGCATTGACGGCAAACGCCATGCAAGGCGATCGCGAGCGTTGTCTGGCTGCCGGTATGGACGACTATCTGACCAAGCCTTTCACCAAGCAGGTGCTGCGCAATGCCATCGACAAGTGGCTGGTCGCCGATACGTCGGCGGACCGTGCGAAGCCGCTCGAGGCGAAGCGGCTTCTCGGGACGCCGGCCTCGGTGTAGCAACAGCGATATTCGGATCGGTGCTCCATCGAGAGGAGCAGATGGTAGAAGCGTCGGCGTTCCGAGCGGCCTGCTGCGCGGATTCCTAGATTCGCCGCGGCGAGCGCAACAGATGGCGCCTAAGCTGCGCGATATCCCGGGTTACCGCTCGCGCTGCCCGCTCCTGCATGCGGCGATACGCGTTGAGGACCTGCGTACCCAAGGGCGTGAGCGCAGCGCCGCCGCCCGTCTTCCCGCCCTTGGCGGCGGCGACCAATGGCGTTCGAAAGCACGCATTCATCGTGTCTACCAGTACCCAGGCCCGTTTGTAGCTCATGCCCAGCCGGCGGCCGGCGGCGGCGATCGAGCCGGTGGCGTCGATGCCTTCGAGCAAATCGGCCTTGCCGGGTCCGAGCGCCACTTCCGGACCAAGGTGGATCCGTAGATGGAATTGCGTGAGCGGCGTGCGGCTCGACGCGCGCGACGACTTGGAAGGCGTCGGGGAGCGAGGCGGATGAGGCATTCGGTGGGAAGGTGAACGATAACGGGCCGATCGGGTCGGATATGCTACAGGGTGCGGTGCGAGTGGCGAGGCGCCTTCTGTTCAAGCCTCGCCGTTGGATGCGCGCATCGAGAGTGTGAATTGCCGATTGACCCGTCGCGGCCGGCTAGATAGAATTCCCGACTAATTCCGTAGGATTTCAAGTGAGGTTTGCAATGGATGTCCAGAAAACCATTCACGCGCAAGTAAGCTCCAACCGCGTGGTGCTGTATATGAAAGGCACACCGCAATTTCCGCAGTGCGGCTTCAGCGCGATGGCCATCAAGGTGCTCGAGGCATGCGGTGTTGATCAGCCCTTTACCGTCAATGTTCTAGAAGAGCCGGAGATTCGGCAGGGCGTCAAGACGTACGCCAGTTGGCCAACCGTTCCGCAACTCTATGTGAACGGCGAATTCGTCGGCGGCTCCGACATCATGCGTGAGATGTACGAATCCGGCGAATTGCAGAAGCTGCTCGAAGGTGTCCCCGCTTCACGTTAAGCCGATAAAGCGCGTGAACGCCTCGACCGGCGCGCGCTCCGTCTTGAACTGATTCTCGATGCTCTGCGGATCGGCGTATCCAAGCGCCATCCCGCAGACCAGTTGCTCGTGCTCCGTCATGCCGACATGGCGCGCCACAATGCGGTGATAGCGACACCACGCCTGCTGCGGACAGGTATCGAGGCCGCGCCCACGCGCCGCCACCATGATGTTCTGGATGAACATGCCATAGTCGAGCCAGCTTCCTTGCTCCAGGCGGCGGTCGATCGAGAATAGTAGCCCGACCGGTGCATCGAAGAACCGGTAGTTGCGCCCGCTCTGCGCATGGGACTTGTCGAAGTCTCCCTTGCCGATCCCAAGCAAGTTGTAAAGAGACCAGCCAAGCTGCCGCCGGCGGCCGATATAGGGCTCGAACCAGTTGCGCGGGTAGTACTCGTAGTCCGCACGATGTTGTGGCGCAGCGACCGCGCGCTCCGCATCGTGCGCGGACAAGACATCGGCCACGAGCGATGCGCGCGCTGCATCGGTCAACACATATACACGCCATGGTTGAATGTTCGATCCCGAAGGGGCGCGGCTTGCTGCCGCCAGGATTCCTTCGATCGTCGCGCGTGGCACCGGTGTCTGCAGAAATCGGCGCACCGACCGGCGCGAAATGATCGCCTCGTCGACAACCTCCGGATGCAAGGTCATTTCAAGGCAGTGCGCGCGCGCGCAACCTGGGCGAGCACCTGTGTCGCGGCGGTGCCGCCGCGATGCGCCCGGCTCGATACCGAGCCTGCGGGGCTCAGCACTGTGTAGACGTCCACCCGGACAACGGGCGAGAAAGCCTGTAGCTCATCGATCGTCAGATCTTCCAGACGAATCCCACGCGCTTCGGCGGCGCGTACCGCGCGGGCCACGATCTCGTGGGCATCGCGGAACGCAACCCCGCGTTTCACCAGGTAGTCGGCCAGATCGGTGGCGGTAGCGAACCCTTCGTCGAGCGCATTGCGCATCGCGTCGGGATTCGCTTCCAGTCCGGCAATCATCTCGGCGAAAATCACGAGCGTGTCGACCAACGTATCGACCGTGTCGAAGAGGGGCTCCTTGTCCTCCTGATTGTCCTTGTTGTAGGCGAGGGGCTGGCCTTTCATCAGTATGAGTAATCCCACCAAATGACCCACCACGCGTCCCGTCTTGCCTCGCGCGAGCTCCGGCACGTCCGGATTTTTCTTTTGCGGCATGATCGACGAGCCGGTGCAAAAGCGGTCGGGCAGGCGAATGAACGCGAATCGCGGGTTCATCCAGAGGATGAGCTCCTCGGACAGTCGCGACAGATGCATCATGGTGATCGAGGCTGCGGCGCAGAATTCGATCGCGAAATCGCGATCCGATACCGCATCGAGCGAGTTCTCGCACACGTCGTCGAACGCCAGCGCCCGGGCGACGTCTTCGCGATCGATCGCGAACGATGTGCCGGCCAGCGCCGCCGCGCCAAGCGGCAAGCGGTTCATGCGCCGACGGCAATCGGCGAATCGCCCTGCGTCACGCACGAGCATCTCGTAGTACGCCATCAGGTGATGGCCAAAGGTGACGGGCTGGGCAACCTGCAGATGGGTGAATCCGGGCATCAGGGTCGCCGCGTAGCGCTCCGCCTGATCGATGAGCGCGCGTTGCAGGTTGCGAACGAGCGTGCCGATCGCGTCGGTGGCGGCACGCAGAAAGAGGCGGATGTCGGTAGCCACCTGATCGTTGCGGGAACGCGCGGTGTGCAGGCGCTTGCCGGCGACTCCCACGATCGCGGTGAGCCGGCGCTCGATATTCAGATGCACGTCTTCGGCGTCGAGGGACCACTCGAATGTCCCGGCCTCGATCTCCATGCGGATCGTCGCCATCCCGCCTTCGATTTGGCGTAGATCCTCGCCCGACAAGATGGCCGCCTTAGCGAGCATTCGCGCATGGGCGAGCGACGCTTCGATGTCGACCTGCGCAAGGCGTCGATCGAACCCGACCGATGCGGTGTAGCGTTTGACCCGCTCGGATACGGGTTCGGCAAACCGGCCCGACCATGCGCCGTGCGTGTGAGGGTTTTCCGGGGGGAGGGCCATGACGCCTTGATATGGGAGGGAGTCGGGCAGACAATGCGAACCGCGAACGTTCCTTCGAAGGGCCAGAGGCCCGCTGGTCCAATGGTCGGAAGGACCGTGGCCGTCGGGGCACCCAGGGTTCCCTTCGGTATGCTTGCGGATTCCGTTCTGCGGAAGAGGCTTGCCACCGCCCCGGTGGTGATGTTTCGAACCGCGGATTCT
>JANMUI010000487.1:0-4263 GCA_031391405.1 Betaproteobacteria bacterium | reverse complement strand
ACCGGGCGTTACACGCTGTATGCGGGAAGTGGTGGGGCAGTCCGCCAGAAACGCGAGCTCGCGGAGGTGCTGGGTATCGATCCCGGCAGATTGCGGGTGCTCTCATACGATGTAGGCGGCAATTTCGGCTCCCGCAATCGTGTTTTCGTCGAATTCGGGTTGGTCCTTTGGGCGGCGGGCAAATTCGGTCGACCGGTCAAGTACACGGCGGCGCGCTCGGAATCATTCGTGAGCGATTATCAAGGGCGTGACCTCGTCACCGATGTCGAGCTTGCATTGCGCTCTGACGGGAAGTTTCTCGCCATGCGCGCGTCGAACCTGTCAAACGCCGGCGCGCGCTGCGTCTCGCTTTCGCCCCTAGGCAAGGGTTCAGGTCTGGTGACGGGGTCCTACGCAATTCCCGTCGCAAGCCTGCGCAGCCGCGCGATATTTACCAACACGATGCCCACCCAGGCGTACCGCAGCTCGGGACGTCCTGAGGTGACCTACGCAATCGAGCGGCTCATTGATCTCGCTGCAACGAAGATCGGTATCGATCCGATCGAGCTTCGCCGCCGCAATCTCATCGTGCCGGATCAAATGCCGTACATGAATCCCATCGGTTCATGCTATGACAGCGGCACCTATGAATCCAATATGGCGCTCGCCATGCGCATCGCCGATTGGGACGGCTTCCCGGCCCGCAAGACCGCAGCGCACGCACACGGGCGATTGCTGGGTCGTGGACTCGCCAATTATGTCGAGTCGTCGATCGGCGCACCGCGCGAGCGCGCCGAAATGCAAATCTTGCCGGAGGGTCGCGTACGGGTGGTGATCGGCACGCAACCGAGCGGACAGGGCCACGAGACGAGCTTTGGCCAGGTGATTGCATCGCTCCTCGGTGTGCCGCTCGATTCGGTGGACATCGTCATGGGCGATACCGACATCGTGACCGTCGGCGGTGGATCGCATTCCGGCCGGTCGATGCGCCATGCCGCGACGGTCATGTCGATCGGCGCGCGCGATCTGATTGCAAAAGGCAAGACCCTCGCATCCGTATTGTTCGAGGTCGACAGCGCCGACATCGAGTATCAGGATGGAATATTCAAGGTTGCGGGCACCGATCGGCGCATCGATTTTCTTGGCCTCGCGCGGGAAAGCGTTCGGCGCGACCCGGCCGCCAGACTCGCAACCATCGCCGACAACGAGATGCACGATCCGGTCTTCCCGAACGGATGTGCAATCTGTGAATGCGAGATCGACCCTGAAACCGGCGCGTTGATATTGACGCGGTATGCTGCGGTCGATGATGTCGGCCGCTGCATCAATCCAATGATCGTCCATGGTCAAACGCACGGTGGCATCGCGCAGGGTGTTGGGCAGGCCCTATGGGAACAATGCGTCATTGATCCGGCCTCCGGCCAACCCGTTTGCGGTTCGTTGATGGACTATGCGTTGCCGAGAGCAGACCAACTGCCCATGTTTGAAACAGCGATTGTCGAGGTGCTGTCGCCCACGAATCCATTCGGCATCAAGGCCGGGGGCGAGGGCGGAACGACGCCAGCGCTTGCGGTGATCGTGAGCGCAGTTGTCGATGCGTTGTCGCACCTTGGTGTCCGCGATCTGCCCATGCCGATCACATCGGAATCCATCTGGCGGGCGATTCGGATGTCGGGCGTCGACCCGTTAGGGAAGTGATCATGCAGGCCAATGTCCGCAGGATCATCGAAGCTGCGCTTCTTGCATGTACGCTCTTGATGAGCGCGGTGCCGACGATGGCGGAGTCAGGGCTGCCCGGGTACGAATCGTCCCAATGGTATGGCGTGCTCGCTCCGGGCGGAACGCCCGCGGACATCCTCGCCATGTTGAATAGTCACGTCGCGAAGGTCATGCAAAGCCCTGAGATGGGTACCCGCATGCACGACGACGGTCTGGTTCCGGTAGGTGGGCCGCGCGAGCTGTTCGCCGAACACATCAAGACAGAGATCGCGAAGTGGGCGAAAGTGATCCAGGCGTCGGGGGCGCGGGTGGACTAGAGCCAGGCGAATGACTGATCGCCCTAAGCCCTTCGGCAAGCTCAGGACAGGCCAGTCAAGGGCGAATGCCGGAGAATCCGCGTGCAAACCATCGGCTCGCCTTTCGACAAGCCTGCGTTGCCCTTCGACAGGCTCAGGGCGAACGGAGGCTTGAGAACAGCGTATTGCCCTTGTTGGCTCTTCCGTCGACACTGCCGTCGAGGGAGTGGGCGACTACCGATTGTCGAACGGGTGAGATCCGCTTAAGTAACTGCCACTCAAGTGTGATCCCAATCCTGGTCCAGGCTTTTCCTCCGCGTCCCCCGTGGCCTCCGTGGTGAATTTCGGAGGCGGGAGGCAGTAGGCACTACCCGATCAACGCCCCCTTCGGATCCGCCGCCAGCACGTCCGTAACCGGCAATCCAAGTTCCTTTCGCACGATGTTCGTCCCGCGCACCAGCGACACCATCTTGTAGAAGGCGTGCAGCCGGCTCATGCCTTGTCGGCCGAATCCGCAATCGGTGCTCACGATCAGACGTTCCGCGGGAATATGCTGCATGGCCTTGCGAATGAGCGCCGCCACTTCCTCGGGACGCTCGACCTGCAAGGTCCGATGGCTGATTACGCCAATGCAGATTTTCTTGTCGGAAGCAATTTCCTTCCCGATGGCTTCGAGATCCGCGCCCCCGTTGTCCGCGGCCTCGAACGTGAGGACATCTGCATCGAGTCGATTGAAAAACGGCAGCGCCGCCTTGTAACTGCGTGCCACCGTCTCGGTACGTTGCGCCGCCGGATTGCCCCAGCACGCATGCGACCACACCTCGGTCTTGCCGCGCAGGCCCTGCACTTCGCGATTGAACGCTTCGACCAGAAAATCGCCAGTCCATTCGCGATCATCGACGATGCCGACCGTGCCGTGAATCGACGGCTCTTCAACCTGGATCACCGGGCATCCGGCATCGGCGAGCTCGTTCAATTCTTCGTTCATCGCGATAGACATGTCCATCAGCAACGAGCGACGATCCTTGTAGTAGGCATTGTGCAATCCGCTGGTCAGCACCTGCGCGCAGATCGCGCCGAATTTCACCGGCTTGCGTGTCAGGCGCTGAGCGGTCTTCCAAATGCGTGCGTACTCGAGCGGGCCGCGTTTGATCGGCCCGGTCACCTTCGGCAGCACGCGTGCTTCGATCACCTCGAACATCAGATCGCCCGGCACCTTGTCCCGGCTTGACGGCGTATTCCCGCGGCTCACATGAAAGCCGGTGACGCCTTCCAGACGCTCGGCCGGATAGCCGAACCAGGATCGCCCGCCCATGTCGCAATCGCAGCGCGCATCACCATCGGTGAGCAGATCAAGACCGGCACGCGTCTGATCAGAGAGATAGGACTGTACGGCATCGGTGTACTGCTCGCGATAGCCAAGCTCGGTGGTGACGACCGAGAATGGCCGCCCGAGCAGATTGCCGTTGAACCAGGCCGGACGCGGCAGTGAACCGGTGATGGTGGTGAGGAGCGGACGGTCCTTCGAGACGGTGAGCATTGGTGATCCAGTTACTTGTCGCTCTTTGACGCAGCGGTGGTGCGGGTGAGGAACGTCGCCGCCGGCGGCTTGGTCAGCATATCCTTCGCCGGGCCAAGAAAGGCCTGCGTATGCGCCATCGTCATGTGCACTTTGAAGGCGTCCTCGTTCGCGTACACCTCGTACAGCATGATGTGGCATGGATCATCGTTTGCGCGCGTTACATCGAATTGCGAGCAACCCGGTTCGTTGCCAACCGACGCGCGCGCATTCTCATCGATCATTTTCATGAAGCGATCGAGATGTTCCGGCTTCACCTGGAAGTCGACGATCAAGACGTGTTCGTTCATGGTTTGTTCCTTAGAGTTTTTGATTGCCAAGCCCAACGTTAGCGTAGATCGCGTTGATGTGTGATTTTATGAACGCGCGGCACTCGACCGCTCGCAGCTTCGCCATGATGTATCGTCCCTGATTGAAATGCGCCGACGTGTCAATTCTACGTGGAGAGAACGCAATGCAAGCATGGATTGCAGTGGGCACCGGATTGCTGGCAACGTTGCTCAGCTTGGTGGCCACCGCGCAAGGCGCCTACCCCTCACGACCGGTGAAATTCGTCGTCGGATTCGGCCCGGGAAGCGCGGTCGATGTGGCCGGTAGACTCGTCACGCCCCGGCTCGGAGAGGCGCTCGGTCAGCCGATTCTGATCGAAAACCGCGTCGGCGCGGGCAGCAACATTGCGGCTGAAAATGT
>JANMUI010000458.1:0-2899 GCA_031391405.1 Betaproteobacteria bacterium | reverse complement strand
CCTTCATCTTCCCTTGGGGCGTGCTTTATAAATCCGGCGTCTACGCGCGGAACGTTCTGTGTCTTACCCCGGGAGGCCTGTCTGTCTGTTTGCGCTAGCGAACACTCCCACGCAAACTGGGCGAGGCGAGAGCCGAGCCGATCAGTAGACAGGAGTCTGCAGAGGGCGTATTAGGTGGCGCAAGTCACTGAAGGCCCGAACGGTGCCCCGAGAGGGGCTTGAAAGAGAGGAGTGCTCGCTTGCCAAGGAACAGCGATATGGCATCCGTCGAGTCCATGGGGCGCAAGCCTGGTGGCTGGGATGAAATCGCCGTTGGCGCGGCCAGAGATGACGCTTCGGTTGACGCGCGGGCCGCGGGTCATCAGGACCGGAGCCTGCACGTTGACCCAATCTGCCGAACCGCCGGCTACGTGACCCGTTCGTGCGGTGGTGTGGGAGGGGGGCACCGTGAGGTGTCTCCCTATCCCGAATGGGCGTCAAGAGAAGGCGACGTGCGCATTCGATCCAAAGTAGACGCGAGGAGATTGAACGCGGCCCCCTCTAGCCTGAGCCGTGCTCGCATCTTGCGGACCCTGGCGCAGCACCGATCATGCAGTAACTCACATATCATTGCGTTTCCTATTCTCGGGGAAGAACACCGATGGCCGTTTTCAACTCGCTTGAGCCCGCCGAACAGGCGCGCCAACTGGCCAATCCGGAAGGCCCAGTAGGCATCGAGGTCGCCGAATGGCTCAATGGCAACAATCGGGACGGTAATGCTCGAGTCCTCGCCTTGCTCGGAGTGCAACCCGGCTGCCGTGTGCTCGAGATTGGCTTCGGCAACGGCCGGGCAGCGCCCAACGTTATCGGCCAAGGCGCTGATGTCGAGTATGTAGGCATCGACATCTCGTCGACTATGGCCGACGAAGCAAACCGCTTCAACGCGGCCCTCGTCGCCGCTGGCCGAGCCAGCTTTCATCTCGCCTTCGCCGAGCGCATGCCCTTCACCGATACCAGCTTCGACCGCGTCTTCTCCATTGGCGTAATGCATTTCTGGAAAGAACCTCTCGCGCCGGTCCAGGAAATTCACCGCGTCATGCGTCTTGGCGGCCTCGCCATCATGACTGGGCTCGATTCGCGCTCTCCGCCCCAATTCGCGCGCCCGGAATTTGGCTTCCACCTACGAAGCGCCACCGAATGGGCAACGTTTTTCCGCCAAGCCGGCTTCGGTACCGTCGATACACAGAACATTGAGTTGGAGCAGCTCACACCAGATGGCAAGCCGACGAAACGCTACACCATCCGCGTGACGGCCCGACGCTGAGACGACCATTTGCTATTGGCCCAGATCCGATCCGACCTGAGGTCGAACATGACGCCTAACCCTAAAGGATTGACACGACCCGAAGCGGTCGTCTCAATCCGTTGTTCAAGAAGCCCGGGCCAAGGGCGATGAGCTTGGATGCTATGGGGAATGCTTCGGCCGTGGAGGCCTGAGAGACGCCGGCGAGCGCGGCGCGAGGCTACTTCGACGACACTCGAGCGATCCCTGATGCACGATTGAGCCGATACACACGCCGATTGCGGTGTGGATTGATGCTTCGTTCATCGCGTTTTTCGATGCCAGGCAATAGGACACCGGGCGGCCGCACGCGTTGCACGCGCAGCCACCGGATGATTGATCCACATCGCGCCGTGGTGAGCGGCGCGCGTCACGCAACAGCGCTGTGCTCAGGGCCCCGAGCTCGATACGACACGCGTCGTGGTCTGCACCACGGGCCACAGGCGCATCGGCGCACTGACCCGCACGAAGCGCAACAGCCCCCCACAGTGCGGGCAGCGCATCGGTTCACGCGCTTTGACCTCGATCGAGGCCTGCGCGTTTGCGAATCCATGCGCCATCTCGATGCGCGCCTTCACCTGCTCCAATGGCACCGCGCAATTGGGCGAGAGAAAACCGAAATAGCGCACCTTGACGAACCCAGTTGGCAGCACGTGCTGCAAGAACCGGCGCATGAACTCCATAATCGGCAAGCTCATGGTGCGCTGGCGATTGCTGTGCACCTTGCGATATCGAAACGTCACTTGGTGATCATCGATCGAGACAATGCGTTGCTCGCTGATCGCCACCTTGAACACATAGCGCGCGAGGTAGGCGAGCGTGGCCTGGCCATCGCCCACCGCCTGGCAGTTGACGTTCCACTCGATGTCCCAGGTTTCAGAAGGAATGTCGCTCAGCAAACCTTGCGCGGCCATGGCATCGCGAAACTTCGCCCGAAAGATCGCCGACAGCGCGCGCACCGGCAGATAGAACCCGGCGCTGCTGGCATGCCACTGCTGATCCTTGGCCGACAACGCGCCGCCCGGCACCAGGTAGTGGATGTGCGGGTGATACGGGAGCTGGCGTCCCCAGGTGTGCAGCACCCCGAAGAAGCCGGGCATCTCCCCGCCCAGGTAGCGCGGATCGGCCGCCAGCTTCTTGATCGCCCCGGCCGAGGCCTCGAACAACGCGGCATAACCGCTGCGCTGATGGCTGCGCAGGAACGCGCGCAGCGATTCGGGCACCGTGAAGGTGAGCATGAAATGATGGCCGGGCAGTTGGCGGGCCAATTGGCATTGCAACCACGCCTGCGTCTTGTGATGCTGACAGCCCGGGCAATGGCGATTGCCGCAGCCGCGGCGGATCACATGCGGCTTGGCGCAGGCCTGGCACTGATAGAGCGTGCTGCCCGCTTGCGCGCTGCGACACCGGCCGAGCGCCCCGATCACCTTCTTGTGGTGGCCGGGGATCGCATCGAAGCGTTCGATATAGGCCGCGCCGTGCGCGGCAAACAACTGTTGGAGGAGGCCCATGTTACAGATCCCCCATGAGCCGATCGATCAGGGCATAGGCATCCTCGTGGCCCTTCTTGGTCAGATG
>JANMUI010000133.1:0-12192 GCA_031391405.1 Betaproteobacteria bacterium | reverse complement strand
ACCCCATGAAGCGAACCTGTTCGACATGCAGCAGAAGTACGCTGACGTGATGGAGCGGGACGAGATTATCGAAGCGCTTTCGGCGATCCCGTAAAGCATTCACCACAGGGGACGCAGAGGACGCAGGAAAATCCGGGAAATGAGAAACGGGAAACGGGGAAAAGGGGAAAAGGGAAGCGACAAACTCGTTCACCCTTCCCCCTTCGTTTTTCCTCTGCGTCCTCTGCGTCCTCTGTGGTGAAAAATCCTTCAATAATCCATAACATATGAACGTCCTCATCTCAGGCGCCGGCCCCGTCGGCCTCACCGCCGCACTTGTTCTGGCGCGCGCTGGCATTCCTGTCACGGTATTCGAGCGCAACGCTGATCTTGCCGAGGATCTGCGCGCCTCGACATGGCATCCGCCCACGCTCGACATGATGGGCAAGCTCGGATTGATCGACGATATCCTGCGGGCCGGCCTGATCGCGCGCTATACACAGCATCGCGACCGCAAGTCGGGGCAGCTCGCCGAATTCGACATGGAGCTGTTGCGGGGCGAGACGGATCATCCGTACCGTGTGCAATACGAGCAATTCAAGTACACCCGCCTCGTTCATCGCCATCTGAAACAATTTCCCCATGCGCGGATTGTCTTCAACGCGAAGGTGACGGCCCTCACGCAGTCCGCGGACGACGTCGTGCTGACGGTCGAGTCCCCGGAAGGAACGACAACGCATCGCGGGGAATACGCCATTGGCGCAGACGGCGCCTGGGGCGCGGTGCGGCAGGCGGTCGGCGTCGATTTCGAGGGCATGACCTTTCCCGAGCGCTTTTTTGTGGCGACCACCACCTTCGACTTTTCGGAGGTCATCGATCGGCTGTGCTTCGTCAACTATCTTGCCGACATCGACGAGTGGCTGGTGCTGTTGCGCGTCCTCGGATCGTGGCGATGTCTCTTCCCGACGGGACCGGACGAATCAGACGATCAGATCTTGTCCGATGAGCGTACCGAAGCGCGCCTGCAGGCGGTGTGGCCACGCAACACGCGCTACGAAACGATTCACCGCACGTTGTATAGCGTGCATCAGCGAGTCGCAGCCCGTTATCGTGTCGGGCGCGTTTTCCTTGCGGGGGATGCGGCGCACTTGAACAATCCGCTCGGTGGCATGGGCATGAACGGCGGGCTCCACGATGCCATCAATCTCGCCGAGAAGCTGCTTGCGATCGAGCGGCGGGAAGCGGATTCCGGAATCCTCGATCTTTATGAGCGACAGCGGCGCCCGATTGCGATCGACTACATCAACGCCAATACCGCGAGAAACCGGAAATTGATGGCGGAACGTGATCCGGTCGAACGCAGGCGAGCACAAGACGATCTGTGCCGGCAGGCGGAGAATCCGGTCACGGCGAAGGCGTTCCTGATGAAGAGCTCGATGATCGAAGCGCTGCGTGCATCATCGGCTCAATTTGACATTGAACATCCACAACCCGGAAGGAGAACCCAATGAGCGCGGCAACCCGTAAGCAGCTGGCCGATCGACTGCGCATTCCGGAGTTGATCGTGGCGCCGGGGATATACGATGGCGTATCGGTGCGTATCGCCGATCGCATGGGATTCGATTGCCTTTATATGACCGGTTATGGGGTCGTTGCGTCCTATCTTGGCCTGCCCGATGCCGGAATCGCCACATTCAGCGATATGGTGAACCGCGTCGGCATGGTCGCAAGCCATGCAAAAACGCCCTTCATCGCCGACGGTGACACCGGCTATGGCGGATTGCTCAACGTCCAGCAAACCGTGCGTGGTTACGAGGCGGCAGGCGCATGCGGGATCCAACTCGAGGATCAGGAGTTCCCGAAAAAATGCGGTCACATGATGGGTCGTCGCGTCATTCCGACTCAAGACATGGTGGCGAAGGTGAGAGTCGCCGTCGAATCGCGCAGTGACAAGAATTTTCTGATCGTTGCCCGCACGGATTCCCGTACGACATTCGGGATTGACGAGGCCCTGCGTCGCGGTGAGGCGTATCTGAAAGCCGGTGCGGATGTCGTCTTCATCGAATCACCCGAATCGGTCGATGAAATGCGAAAAATCTGCGATACGTTCAAAGGCGTGCCGACCCTTGCCAATATGGTCGAAGGGGGGCGCACGCCGGTGCTCGATGCCAAGTCGTTGCAGGAGTTGGGCTATCGCATCGCGATCTTTCCAGGCACCGGATTCCTCTCCGCCGCCAAAGCGATCGAGTTGGCCTACACCGATCTCAAGAAGCATGGATCGACCACCAAGCTATCCGTTCCCGTCTATGACTTCAAATCGTTCAGTGCCTTGATGGGGTTCGATTGGGTGGCCGAGTTCGACAAGAAGTATCGTGGGATTGATGAGGGGTGAACGGGAGAAGGGAGAAGGGAGAAGGGAAACGCCAAACGGGAAACGGCAATCGTCGGGCAACCGTTCGGCCGGCCGCTCGTAGAACGTTACGCCAACACAAGGAGCCTCCGGTTTGAATCAGCCGCGTACGTTGTTCGAGAAGCTGTGGGATGCGCATCGGATTCGCGAGCTTGCGCCCGGCGTCGACCTGCTTGCGGTCGATCGCCATTTGTATATCGATTTGCACAGCCTGTTGTTTGCAGATCTGGAAAAGCAGGGTCACGCCGTTCGCAATCCGGAGATGACCTTCGCGGTTCCGGATCATGTCGTTTCATCCGCCCCGGGGCGCACGGGTGGAAATGCCGAATGGAGCGAGCGCTACATCAGCGCGCTGCGCGCTGCTGCCCACAAATACGGCATCCATTTGTTCGATGTGAACGATGACGGGCAGGGGATCGTGCATGTTATCGGTCCGGAGCTCGGGCTGACGCAGCCTGGGCTGTTGCTCCTCTGCGGTGACAGCCACACCAGCACGCACGGGGGATTGGGCGCACTGTCATGGGGAATCGGCGCATCGGAGGTGATGCACGTGCTGGCGACGCAGACGATCGTGCAGCGCAAGCCGAAGCGGATGCGCGTGCGATTCGAAGGCCCGTTGCCTGCCGGGGTCGAGCCAAAGGATCTCATCCTGCATCTCATTGGCCGGATCGGCACAGCGGGCGGCACGGGTTACGCCGTGGAGTACGCGGGGAGCGTGATTCGCGAGATGGAAGTTGAAGGTCGCCTCACGATCTGCAACCTGTCCATCGAGCTCGGCGCAAAGAGCGGATTGATCGCACCGGATGACAAGACGATCGATTTCATTCGCGGGCGTCAGTTCGCTCCCAAGGGAGCCGATTGGGACCGTGCTGTCGGTCAGTGGCGAACACTCGCATCCGACGATGACGCCCATTTTGACCGTGAGTTGATAGTCGACGTTTCCGGGCTCTCTCCACAAATCACATGGGGAACCAGCCCGCAGGATGTGATCGGCGTCGCCGACTTCATTCCTGATCCGGACGATGCAACGGATGACGATCGCAAACGGTCCATGCGTGCCGCGCTCGATTACATGGGATTGACGCCTGGGCGTCCGTTGGCCGGCACGCCAGTGGACTGGGTGTTCATCGGCTCATGTACGAACAGCCGAATCTCCGATCTGCGGGCAGCCGCAGCGGTGGTGCGAGGAAAGACGGTCGCATCAAACGTGAGAGCGTGGGTCGTCCCGGGTTCGAAGTCGGTGAAGCGCCACGCTGAAGCGGAAGGGATCGATAAGGTGTTTCTCAAGGCCGGGTTCGAATGGCGCGAACCTGGATGTTCTCTTTGCGCCGGCGTGAACGGCGAGACCGTTGGCCGCGGCGAGCGATCCGTGTCGACCTCCAATCGAAATTTTGTAGGGCGTCAGGGCCCGGGTGCACGGACCCATTTGGCGAGCCCCGCGATGGCGGCAGCCGCCGCGATCGCAGGCTGCATCACCGACGTGCAGTCGATCCAGGCGACCAATTCGCGGTCGATCCAGGCGACCGATTCGCGGTCAATCCAAGCGACCGATTCCCGGTCGATGCGAAAGCCCTGATGGAAACATTTACCGTCCACACCGGCATCGCCGTTCCCTTGCTCGTACCCAATATCGACACCGATGTAATCATTCGGATCGACCGGGTTGCAAAGTATGCGAGGGACGGTCTCGGACCCTTCGCGCTCGAACCATTGCGCCGGCTTCCCGACGGGCGCGAGAATCCCGATTGCATTCTAAATTCCGCACCATTTCGATCGGCGTCCATTCTCCTGGCAGGTGACAACTTCGGATGCGGCAGCTCACGCGAGAACGCGGTATGGGCGCTGATGGCAATGGGCCTTCGCGCGGTCATCGCACCAAGTTTCGGTGAAATATTCTTCGGCAATTGCTTTCAGAACGGGATGCTGCCGATTCGCCTGGCCAAAGAGGTGATCGAATCGCTGGCAAGTGAGATATTGAAACAACCCGACGGCGCAAGGCTCACCATCGATCTCAGGCGCCTGCGCATCGCGTCTCCCGCAGGCAACGAGATTCCGTTCGATGTCGAGCCGCTCCGCCA
Source organism: Betaproteobacteria bacterium (assembly GCA_031391405.1). Lineage (GTDB taxonomy): Bacteria > Pseudomonadota > Gammaproteobacteria > Burkholderiales > SG8-39 > SHXR01. The sequence continues at coordinate 7,725 of JANMUI010000133.1, read as the reverse complement.
ACGAATGCTGCTCGAAGGGCTCGATCAGATCGGGCTCACGCTGTCGTATGAAGCCGACATCGCGAATTATCAACAGCGCGATTGCCAGACGCGGCCCTGGCTCTACGGAATGCGGTAACCCGCTGCTGCGGGCCTGCACTCAACGTTTCTTGCCGAGCATCGTGCCCCGACAATTGCGTGCGCTACAGGCGCAGAAGAACCGCTTGCGGTTTTTCGCGTTGTGCGGCTCGCCCAGGATGATGTTGTAGTCGTAGGTGAGCTCATCCCCGGGTTTGATATCGCGGATCGCTTCGATGAACACGCGTCCGTCCTCGTCTTCCGATGACTCGCAGTTCGGCTTGCAGCCGTGGTTGATCCAGCGCGCCGAGTTGCCGTTGCGATTGGCATCAATGACCTTGGCGCCTTCTACAAGAAACAAGAACGTGTGATACGGTTTCGTCTCATCGAGATCCGGATAGCGGCGATCAGCCTCCCGCTCGCTGATCACGAGCCCTTTGTATTCGACGATGGGCTCGCCCTTCTTGATGAGTGAACGAGCGAACACGCCTTTGCCATGAATCGAAGAATTACGAACGACAAAGCGTGGCCCGCGCAATTTACGCAAGCTTGACATTGAATCCCCTAGAATCGATTGAACGGGTTGATGGGATGGCGCGCGATGGTAGCTAAAAACGTAACGATCAGGTTGGCGAGCGCGGATGATGCCTTTGCGATCGCATCTATGTCGCGAGACCTCATCGAAACCGGCCTCCCCTGGACGTGGACACCCGAGCGAGTCACCCGCAACATTCGCAATCGCAACATCACGACGATCGTCGGTTGCGATGGCGAAGAAGTGGTCGGCTTCGGGATCATGTATTTCGGCGACGAGGATTCGCACCTCAATCTCATCGCGGTTGAACCGGTCTATCAACGATCAGGGCTTGGGCAGCGCCTCATCGATTGGTTCAAACAGTCCTGCTATGTCGCTGGTGTCGCCAGAATCGATGCGGAGCTTCGCATCACCAACCGATCCGCCCGTGCCTTTTATCGCAAATGCGGCTTTCGCGAGCGCGCGTTGATGCCCGGTTACTACTCGGGGGTCGAAACCGCGGTCACGATGACCTTGCCGCTTCGACCTGGTGTCTGATTCCTGATCGATCGTGGCGGCCGCTCTTGCGCTCTTGTTAAGGTAAGGCGGCGGCCCAGCTGACGGGGCTTGCACGGCCGCCATCGGTGTATCGTTGGCAATGCGTTGCCCGCACTCACCAGAAGTTGTGGCAGTCCCCAACGTACATCACCGGACCCGTCGGTAACCCTGTAGTCGATCCACCGGCGCGTTCCAGGCTGATCGCGAGTTTCGGAAAGTCGGTCAGCGATTTGTCAGCAATTGCAGCGAGTTTCATCGTTCCTTTTTCGGTAAATGGAACGAGGCCCAAAGACTTCGGCGCGACGTCCTGCCGCCCGGAAAGGCCCCAGAGCTCATAGCGCTGGCCGGACGGCAGTGTCTCCATCCCGACGTTCTTCACCCATAACTCGTCGGCTGTCCGCGCCGCATAGGCAACAAACTTGACGTTGCCCTTCGTGTCTTCAAGGATCGCAATGTAGGACGGCTGCATCCTCGTGGACGCCTCGGCGACCGCCTGAAGGATTCCGCGATCGACCTCGTCGCGAATATGGGCCGGCATCAGGAACGCCATGGCCACGACCAGCGCCGCCGCGAAGCCGGACGCGGCAAGGCCCCAATTGCGCCAGAACGCGAGGCTCTCCCAGGTGCTTGGGCGCCGCGTCGCGACGGGCTTGTGAGCGCCTTGCCGGAGACGCGACTCGATCCCTTGCCAGACTCGGCGCGGAGGGCGAATGGGCGGGACCGCAGTCGCCATCGGCGCCAAGCGCTCTTGCCACTCCGATACCGTACGCCTGAGCGCCGCATCGTCACGCATCCAACCTTCGAAGCGCTGACGTGCTCGACCGCGCAGCGTGCCGAGTACATATTCGGCTGCCAGGCGGTCTTGCATTTCAGGTTTCCCGCGATAGTTCATGCCGCAATTCCCTGCCTCGTCACTCCAGACATCCCTTCAACCGCTCCAAACCGCGTCGCACCCAGGTTTTCACCGTTCCAAGCGGGTGATGCAGCCGCGCCGACAATTCCGTGTGTGACAGTCCCTCGTAGAACGCCAGCACGATCACCTCGCGATGCTTGGCATCGAGCGTCTCCAGGCATCGGGACAGTTGCTTCGCCTCGGTGATGCCCTGCAATATGTCGAGAGGGCCTGGATCATCGCTTCGTACGCCGTCAATGAAACTTTCACCATCCTCGTCGTCCACGGCAGTCGAGACCTCGATCCGCGGACGGCGGAGCCAATCAAGGCAACGATTGCGAACGATGGATGTCATCCAGGTCATTGGCGCCGACAAGGTCGCGCTATACCCTGCGGCGTTGTTCCAGATGCTGATGTAGCAGTCTTGCAGCACCTCCTCTGCCCAGTCTTCACGCCTTAACATACGTAAAGCGAGCGCAAACAGTTTCGGGGATGTGGCCTCATAGAGGCGGGAAAATGCGCCTTCGTCCCGTTCGGCGCAGGCATGGAGCAGCCGGCCGAGCTCGCTTTTGGCCTGATCGTCCATCAAATCAGGTTGCGCGGACGCTCTTTCCGGGCTGCCACAGCACGTCGCCTCGACCGGCATGGCGATTGAGCGTTCGCCCGAGGACAAAGAGCAGGTCTGACAGGCGGTTGAGATAGATACGCCCGGCGGTGGAGACTTCGTCCGTACCGGCAAGCGCGACCAGCGCACGCTCGGCCCGTCGACATACGGTGCGCGCCAGATGGGCTGCCGCGGACGCGCGTGAGCCGCCCGGCAGAATGAACTCTTTCAGCGGAGGCAGATCGGCGTTGAATCGATCGAGAAGGGCCTCCAGGCGCCCGACATGATCATCCGTGAGTGCAACGCGACCAGGGATCGAGATTTCGCCGCCGAGATCGAACAAGTCGTGCTGTACGCCTTCCAGCGCTTCCCGGATGTTGTCCGGCACGTCTTCTGCGAGCACGATCCCAAGCACCGAATTGAGCTCATCGATGTCGCCCAAGGTTGCGATGCGAAGATGGCTCTTCGATACGCGCGAACCGTCGCCAAGCCCAGTTTCCCCGGCATCACCGGTACGCGTGTAGATCTTCGAGAGGCGATGTCCCATGCGTTCCTCGCAGTGAATCGAATGACTATATCACGGGGAAATTCAGCGGCTTTGTCCGGGCATGCGCGCACGATGCGCCGGTCGTGGACGCACGAAGTTGCATCCGACTATGGCGATCGTGCGTAAGTTCGAGGAACGCCACCCGAATGCGTGTGTTCGAGTCGTTCGGGCCAGCCGGGTGGTGATTGCCGACGCCTGAATCGACTGTGCTATGGTGCCCCAGGGGTGTATCAGTAACGGCCGATGACGACACTTGGCAGCGGTGGATCAACACCGTGTTCTGCGATAGGGCGCACCCTCGACGAACCGAAAATGCCGCGAACAATCTCAAATCAGAGGAGGCACGGATGTCAAAGGGGAAGCTGCTCGTCCTGGTCGTGATTGCATGCCTTATTGGTGCCTTCTTCGCGTTTGATCTCGGCCAATACTTGACGCTCGAATTCTTCAAGTCGAAACAGACGGACTTGCAGGCCTATTACGCCGCGCATCAAGTCGAGACGATTCTGGTCTATTTTGTCGGCTACGTGATCATGGCCGCTTTGTCGTTGCCGGGCGCCGCATTGACGACGCTTGTTGGCGGGGCGCTTTTCGGTCTGGTCGTGGGCGTGATCGTCGTCTCGTTCGCCTCGTCGATCGGTGCAACCTTGGCGTTTCTCACCAGCCGGTTTTTGCTACGAGACGCAATTCAAGCCAAGTACGGCGATCGCTTGAAGGCGATCAACGAAGGGATCGCGAAGGACGGCGCGTTTTATCTCTTCACGATCCGCATGATTCCCGCGATTCCGTTTTTCGTGGTGAATCTGGTGATGGGCATCACTTCGATCAAGGCGCGCACCTTCTACTGGGTGAGTCAGGTCGGCATGTTTCTTGGCACGATCGTCTTCGTCAACGCGGGCACCGAGCTCGCCAAGATCGACAGTCTGCGCGGCATCTTGTCCCCGCGCATCGTACTCGCCTTCGTCCTGCTTGCCCTGCTTGGACTGGTCTCGAAGGTGGTGATCGATTTCATCAAGAACCGGCAGGTCTACGCCAAGTGGCGGCACATGAAGCCAAGCGCATTCGATCACAACCTGATCGTAATCGGCGCAGGCTCAGCCGGGCTGGTTTCCTCCTACATCGCCGCGGCGGTGAAATCCAAGGTCGCGCTGATCGAGCGTCACCGGATGGGCGGGGATTGCCTCAACACCGGATGCGTCCCCTCGAAGGCGCTTATCCGATCGGCGAAGCTGCTATCGCATATCAAGCGGGCCAAGGAATTCGGCATCGGCGATACCACCGCCACGTTCGACTTCGCGGACGTGATGGAGCGGGTGCAGCGCGTCGTGAAAGCCGTCGCGCCGCATGATTCAGTAGAGCGATATACCAGTCTTGGTGTCGACTGTCTGGAAGGCGAGGCCCGGATTACTTCGCCCTGGCACGTCGAGGTGAAATCGGCCTCGGGAATGCGCACCCTGACGACACGCTCGATCGTCGTGGCGACCGGCGCGCGCCCATTCATCCCGCCGATTCCTGGGATCGATCTGGTCGGATGCCTCACGTCGGATACTGTCTGGGCGCTGCGTGAGCTGCCCAAGCGCATCGTCGTGCTGGGTGGCGGGCCGATCGGATGCGAGCTCACCCAGTGCTTCGCACGGCTCGGGTCGCAGGTCACCCAGATCGAGATGCTGCCCCGAATCATGATTCGCGAAGATCCCGAGATTTCCGCGATGGTGGCGAAGCGCTTTCGCGAAGAAGGCATCGACATTCGCGTCAACCACAAGGCCACGCGATTTGGCGTCGAGAATGGCGAGAAATTTCTGATCGCTGAATGCGAGGGCAAGGAAGTCCGGATCGTATTCGATGTGCTGCTGTGCGCGGTCGGCCGAATTGCAAACACCAAGGGTTTCGGATTGGAGGAGTTGGACATACCCGTCACCAAGGCGCGCACGATCGAGGTCAACGAATACCTGCAGACGAAGTATCCGAACATCACAGCGTGCGGGGATGTCGCCGGACCGTACCAGTTCACTCACACCGCGGGTCATCAGGCGTATTTCGCCGCCTCGAATGCGTTGTTCGGATGGCTCTGGCGCCAGAAGGTCGACTACACCGTGATTCCGTGGGCGACGTTTACCGATCCGGAAGTCGCGCGCGTCGGATTGAACGAGACCGAGGCGAGGGAACGAAAAATTCCCTATGAGGTGACCGTCTACGGGATCGACGACCTCGATCGGGCGATTGCGGACGAAGAGGCCCATGGCGTCGTGAAGGTACTGACCGTCCCGGGTAAGGACGTTATCCTTGGGGTAACGATCGCGGGTGAGCACGCTGGTGATCTGATTGCCGAGTTCGTCGCGGCAATGCGACATGGTCTCGGGCTCAACAAGATACTGAGTACCATACACATCTACCCAACTCTGGCTGAAGCGAATAAATTTGCGGCAGGCGTGTGGAAGCGGAACCATGCCCCAACAAAGGTGCTCGAATGGCTTGCCAGACTGCATACATGGCGGCGAGGCGCTGCGGCTTGATTCAAGGCCGATCCGATTCCAGACCATGGATAGCGGGGTTCATTGATTCAACCCGATCCCGATCGGATTGCATTTGCCGGTTGGTCCGATATCCGCGAATCCGCTTGGCCGAGCGACGCGTATCAGTGGGAATAGCCGACTCTTCGGCCTGCATACGATGGGAAATTCATGAATCGGATTATTGCAAAGTTCATTCTGGTAGGCCTGATGTTGGGGGCCGGCGGGGCCCAGGCGCAGTTCGACCATTCCCATGCCGCGTTCACCGCGATTCTCAAGAAGCATGTTGTGCTGATTGAAGGAGGCAAAACCTCGCAGGTCCGTTACGGGGAACTGCTCAAAGAGCGATCGCAACTCAAGGCCTACCTCGACAGCCTCACCCGGGTAACCGAAGCCGAGCTCAAGGGATGGCCGAAGCCGCAGCAACTCGCCTTCCTGATCAATGCCTATAACGGCTGGACACTCGAGCTGATCCTCACCCGCTACCCCGATCTGAAGTCGATTCGCGATTTCGGTTACCTGCCGTTCAACAATATCTGGAAGAAGAAGTGGTTCATATTTCTCGGGAAGGAATACTTTCTCGACGGTATCGAGCACGAAATGATTCGGGCGCCCGGTGTCTACGACGACCCGCGCATCCACTTCGCGGTCAATTGCGCCTCGATCGGTTGCCCAATGCTGCGTGAGGAGGCCTACGTCGCCGAACGAATCGATCAGCAGTTGGACGAGCAGGCGACCCGCTTCCTCTCCGATCGATCGCGGAATCGCGTGAACAAGGACGGGGTGATCGAGGCCTCGAAGATCTTCGACTGGTACAAGGGTGATTTCAACAAAGGTCTGAATGGCATCAAGTCGTCGGAAGAATTCTTCGGGCGCTATGCGACCCAACTCACCGACAATGCGGAGCATCAGAAGCTCGTGCGCGACGGCAAAGCCTCGATCAAGTATCTCGATTACGACTGGACATTGAACTTGGCCCGGTAGATGACTTGTGAAGCTCCAAGGCACCAAGGTACCAAAGCTCGATTCGGGTCCCATTTCACGCGCGGTCGCGCCGCCGAGGCGCTGTCCTACACCTTCAGGCTTTCTTGCCCGCAATGTTCATTACGCCGACTCGACATGCACAGCGATCCTCGTCTCCCTTGGTGTCTTGGTGGCTCCATTCTCGCGCTTGGACTCGAGCGCCGTCGACTGATTAGAGATCGAGGAAGAGCCCCACAATGCAATTGTCGATCGTGATGCCGGTACTCAACGAGGCCCCACACGTTCGGGAGGCGCTCGCGCCGCTCCAGCCGTTGCGGGCACGTGGACATCAAGTCATCGTGGTCGACGGTGGCAGCTCCGACGGCACGCTTGGCCAACTGGACGGCCTGGTCGACTTGGCGATTGCCACCTCGCGCGGCCGTGCAACGCAGTTGAATGCGGGCCTCGAACGTGCGGCGGGTGAAGTCGTCTTGTTCCTGCACGCAGATACGGTTCTTCCGGCGCATGCCGACGAACACATCCAGGCGGGGCTTGCAGTGGCGGGACGCGCTTGGGGCCGTTTTGACGTGTCCATCGTCGGTCGCTCCTTGCTGCTGCCGATCGTCGCGGCGACGATGAATTTGCGCTCCCGCCTCACCGGGATCGCCACCGGTGACCAGGCGATTTTTGCCTTGCGCTCCGCGCTGAATTCAATCGGGGGTGTTCCCGGTCTCGCGCTGATGGAAGATATCGAGCTCTCGAAACGGCTGAAGCGGGTGTCGCCGCCGGCATGCCTGCGCGAGCGCGTGGCGACGTCGGGCCGTCGCTGGGATCTGGATGGCTCCCTTCGCACCATCGTTCTCATGTGGGCTCTGCGATTGGCCTACTATCTCGGCGTTTCGCCGGAATGGCTGGCGCGCACCTACTACGGTTCCCGGAGGCCGGCTTGACGCGAGTGATCATTTTCGCAAAGGCACCAATCGCGGGAATCGCCAAGACGCGATTGATTCCACGTCTTGGGGCAGCGGGCGCCGCCGCTTTGCACGCGGCAATGGTCGAGCGCATGGTCGCGGCAGCAACGGC
>JANMUI010000413.1:0-8243 GCA_031391405.1 Betaproteobacteria bacterium | reverse complement strand
CGATTGTGGGGGATCTCGGTGTCGAAGGACTGATCTACATCGGTGATCGACCGGAAGGCCGCGAGATGCCGTTCTCGCGATTCATCGAACCCGGTTCGGATACGGAGCCCGATGCAGAGGTCGGCTACGTTGACACCGCGTTCATCATGTACACCTCGGGCACGACGGGCAAACCGAAGGGCGTGGTGCGCACTCATCTGCAAGAGCTGATGGGCAGCATGAGCATGGCGCTCGAGTGCGGATTTCGGCACGATGATGTGATCCTCAACAACAAGCCGCTCTTTCATATCGCGCAGTTGCAGATCCAGTTCGTGCCGTTCGTGCAGCTCGGCGGCAAGAACGTCTTGACGCGCGGTTTCGATGTGCATGAAACGTTGTCGCTGGTCGGCGAGGAGAAGATCACCTGCCTGCATGGTGTGCCCACGCAGATGGTGATGATGGTGCAGGCGGATCTCACGAAATACGATTTGCGTTCGCTTCGCTGCGGCTTCTACGGGGGCCAGACCCTTGCCGATGACGTCACGAAGAAATGCATGGCGTTGTTTCCCGATTATTTCGCCAACATATACGGTTCGACGGAAGCCCTGGCGGTGACGACCTGCGACTATCGCAAGCACCCGAACAAGCTTGGCAGCGTCGGCAAGGCGGCGGTCAACATGGAAGTTCGCATCGTCAATGCGGATTCTGGCGATCCGAATGATGTTTGCAAACCGGGTGAGATCGGCCAACTCATTACGCGCGGCCCCAGCCTTCTGAAAGAATATTTTCGTCTGCCGGAGCGCACCGCTGCCGCCTTCCATGAGGGGTGGTTCTACTCCGGTGACGCGGCTTTTGCGGACGACGAAGGCTTCATCACGGTCATGGGTCGGATGGATCACACGATCAAGAGCGGTGGCGAGAACATTCATCCCTCGGAAGTCGAGAACGTGTTGTTCGAGCATCCGGGGATCGCGAACGCCGCGGCAGTCGGCTTGCCAAGCAAACGGTGGGGGCAGGTGGTGGTCGCGGCGATCATCCGCAAAGATCCAAAGCTCGATGCCGCGACGCTCGACAGGTTCTGTCGCGACAGCCCGAACCTCGCGGACTTCAAACGGCCACGCCATTACTTCTTCGTGGACGAGATACCGTCGAATCCGACGGGCAAGGTGGAGCGCGGGAAGCTGAAGGACAAGCTGGTGGCGTTGGTGAAGGAGCCTATTGAGTAGTTCCCTCGATGAGTAAATCCCTCGATGAGTAAATCCCTCGATCTTGAACCACAGGGGACGCAGAGGACGCGGAGGAATGCGAGGACAGGAAACAGGAAACGGGAAACGGGAAACGGGAAACGGGAAACGGGAAACGGGAAACGGGAAACGACTGGCATCATCATGCATCGTGCTTTTCCTCCGTGTCCTCTGGGTCCCCTGTGGTTCGATTCCTAGGTGGGAAACGATGGGCATCATCACGCATCCTGCTTTTCCTCTGTGTCCCTCGCGTGCTCTGTGGTTCAATTCTTAGGTGTTAGGCATTAGGCAGGAGTCATGCGTGCGCCTCGGCTACGTCACCCCCTTCAGTCTTCCTGAGCACCGGCGTGCCGTGCTTGACTATGCGCGCATGGCCGAAGAGGGCGGCTATGAAGCGGTCTGGGTGCCCGAGGCATGGAGCTCCGATGCATTCACGTTGCTCGGCGCGATCGCAACCCACACCTCGCGCCTCGAGCTCGCGACCGGCATCGTCAACATTTTTTCGCGCTCACCTGCGCTTCTTGCGCAAACCTTTGCAACGCTCGATGAGTTGTCGAATGGCCGCGCGATCGTCGGGCTCGGTACCAGCGGACTCCAGGTGGTCGAGCGCTGGCATGGCATCAAGTTCGATCGGCCGTTGCGCCGCATGCGCGAAGTGGTGGACATCATGCGCCTCGCGTTGTCCGGACAGCGTGTGGATTACGACGGCGAATTCTTCAAGCTGTCCGGCTTTACGATGCTCATCAAGCCGGTCCGCGAGCGCATTCCGATCTACCTGGCGACCTTCAAATCGCAATCATTGCGCATGACCGGTGAGATCGCGGATGGCTGGCTGCCAACCCACCTATCGCTTGCGCGTCTGCCCTCGATGCGGGCCGATCTTGCGGCCGGTGAGCAGAAAGCAGGGCGCCCCGCCGGCAGCGTCGATCTCGCGGCACAGACGCTCGCATCGGTCAGCGACAACGGTGACGAGGCGCGCTTCCAGTGCGCCCAGCATCTCGCGTATTACGTCGGTGGCATGGGCACCTATTATCACGAGCTGATGCATTCCTACGGCTTTGACGAGGAGGCCGATCGCATTCAGCAGCACTGGAAGGCGAAGGACCGCGATGGTGCCGCGCGGCAGGTCAGTCGCGCGATGTTGGATGCGCTGGTCATTGCCGGCACGCGTGATGAGTGCCTGCAAGCAATTGCCATGCGCAAGGCGGCAGGCATCGACCACGTCGTGATCTTCCCGCCGCATGGCGCGTCAGTGGCTGAAGTGAAGCGGACGTTGTCGGCGCTCGCGCCCGCCACGCTTGCATGATGGCGGCGTTCCTCTTCATTCAAGGCGCGGTCTCCGATAAGACGCGCTACAAGGCGTATCAGGAAGCCGTGCAACCGCTGATCGGCCGATTCGATGGCCGGTTGCTCGCGAGTGGGTGGGGCCTTGAAGTGCTCGAGGGTGGCTATGATGGACGGCGCCTTGTCGTGTTCGAATTTCCTTCAATGGAACGGCTCAAGGCGTTCTGGAATTCGCCGGACTACATCGAGGTGAAACGCATTCGCGAGGGTGCTGCCGAGCTGGATATTTGGGCGGTGCAGGGGGCCGATTGAATTCGATCATTCACGAGTCGCGGGTTTTCGCGAATGTCCAATGATGTCGGAAGGCGAGCACGGACTCTCCCCGTTCGCCCTGAGCACGTCGAAGGGTGAGCGAATACCCTCCGTTCGCCCTGAGCGTGTCGAAGGGTGAGCGCAGGCGGACGCGGTAGACTGCCCCAACCCCCGTCCACCCTTCGACAGGCTCAGGGCGAACGGATATTGGCCTTCGACAGACCCGGGGCGAACGGATAATGGCCTTCGACAGGCCTGTCCTGAGCTTGTCGACACGCTCAGCGCGAACGGAAATAGCCCAAAACCTGATCTAATTCGAATCGCAATCCGACCCAACATAGCCGGGAGATCCCATGTCTTATCGTGACGCACTCAACATCCATGAACTGCAGGCGATGGCCAAGCGCCGGTTGCCGCGCGGGGTCTACGGCTTCGTGGCGGGCGGGGTCGAGGACGATCATGCACTGCGCAACAATCGCAACGTCTTCGAGCGCATCCGCTTTCGCACGCGCTCACCCGTTGACGTGTCGGGGCGCTCGCAGGAAGTCGAGATTTTCGGCCGCACATTCGCCAGTCCCTTCGGCATCGCGCCAATGGGCATTGCGGGCGTATTCTGCTTCGAGGCCGATCTTGCGCTGGCCCGCGCCGCCGCGAAGATGAAGGTGCCGTTCACGCTCAGCAATATGTCGACGATTCCGATGGAGACGGTGGCGCAGTCGGGCGACCACGCGCGATGGTTGCAGGCTTACATGGCCAACAATCGCGAGCAGGGTGCAAAGTTTGCAAGGCGCGCTGATGCAGCCGGCTATGAAGTGCTGATGATTACCACCGATGTCCCGGTGCAGGCGAATCGCGAGAACAATTTTCGCAACGGTTTCACGCTGCCGCTGGAAATAGGGCCAGGCTTGATCTTCCAGGGGCTCACGCATCCGCGCTGGTCGGCGTCGGTCTTTGCACGCACTGTGATGAAGTACGGCATACCGCGCCTGGAGAATACCGATCGCGGTGATCGTCCGACCATTCTCAAGCAGACCGAGAAGGATGTGCGCGGCCGGCGCGATTCGGTCGACTGGGAGTTCATCCGCCATATGCGCGATCAATGGAAGAAGCCGCTGCTGGTGAAAGGCATCCTGCATCCGGCCGATGCGGAGCTTGCGGTGCGATATGGACTGGACGGTGTGGTGCTATCGAACCATGGCGGTCGCCAGCTCGATGGCGCGGTGTCGCCGATCGAAGTGCTGCCGGAGATTCGTGCGGCAGTGGGCAAGAAACTCAAGCTCGTCGTCGATAGCGGGATCCGGCGCGGGACCGACATTCTGAAAGCGCTCGCGTTGGGCGCGGACTTCATCCTCTGCGGGCGCGCGGCGATGTTCGGCGTCGCGGTCGGCGGTGCGGAGGGCGCTACCCATGCGTTGCAACTGTTGAAAGCGGAAGTTGATCGCGATCTGGCGCAACTCGGTTGCCCGAGCATCGCGGCATTGAATCCCGATTTCCTGGACACCCGCGATCTGTTTTACGGACGGACGTGGGCAGCGGAGTCGCCAGCGGCGAAGGGGTTGAAGGTGGTTGTGTAAGGAAGTATTGAACCGCAGAGGACGCAGAGGACACAGAGGAAAAGCCGGATCTTGCACCTGAGCGGATCGCAGCCATCGCGCCAATCCGAAATTGCATCGGACACTCGTCGTGATGCAGTCCTCCAATGCTTTTCCTCTGTGTCCCCTGTGTCCCCTGCGGTGAAGATTTAGGCTATAGAAGGACGCAACACCTCCATCCGCACTCCCAGCCGCGCCTCGGTATCCACGAAATTCAAATCATCTTCCACCACCTGCTCTCGCACGAGGTAGATGAAGTCGGCCGTGTCCCCAAGCGGAAAAGGCGTCCAGTGCCACGTGCCCGGTCGAATATTGACCGCGCTTGTGCCATCGAGAAGGAAGGCGCGGACTTTCGCCAGATCAGGCAACCCGGAATCATCGCCAATCGAATTCGCCGGTACGACCGCCAACACGCTGTTTGCTGCGCCGGCCGGGATCAAGGTCTGTGTCCCTTTCATGTGGCGCTCGAACCAGTTGAATGTCATCGCCTTCGCGCGACAGCGGATGTAGCCGAATTTCATCGTATCGGGGGAAATGGTTGCGATGTCCGCCCAATAGTCGAGAATGTCCCAGTCGCCCATGCGATCCGCACGGACCGGATCGGTCATCCGAGCGCGTCCGGAATTGAGCAGATCGACATTGGTGACGGGCTCGTGTCCCGATCGTGGCCGCAGCACATCGCCAAAGGGGGCGAAGGCCTCAACCGTGAGCGGTTCCGGCGTAATGCGAAGCAGCTTTGACGAAGCAGTCATCAGGATTCCGATGTAAGGCGCAAAGCGCGCCGAGGTCGTGGTGGGCGAGAATCGTATAGATTCCCGCCAGCATACAAACAATCAGCCGAACAATCAGCCAAACTATTCGGCGATTGCAGTGGAGAGTGGACGATGAGCGAACTGACATCCTTTGGCGCGGTCGAGGCTGCGCGCAAGATCGCTTTGCGAGAATTGCGCTCGGAAGATCTGGTGCGCGCCTGCCTCGCGCGCATTCGCGAGCGCGATGGTGAAGTCGGCGCCTGGGCCGTGCTCGATGCGGATGCCGCGTTGGAGATCGCACGTGCCTGCGATCGAAATCCCGCCCGAGGCGTTCTTCACGGCGTGCCGATCGGGGTCAAGGACATCATCGATTCGGCCAATCTGCCAACTGAGTACAACTCGCCGATCTATCGCGGGCATCGACCGCGCGCCGATGCGAGCTGCGTCATGATGGCCAAGAGTGCCGGTGCGATCGTGCTCGGCAAGACCGTCACCACCGAGTTCGCGTACACGAACCCGGCGCGTACCCGCAATCCGCACAATCTTGCTTACAGTCCGGGCGGCTCATCGAGCGGATCGGCTGCTGCGGTTGCGGATCGGATGATTCCCCTTGCGATCGGCACCCAGACCGGTGGATCGGTAATTCGGCCCGGCGCGTTCTGCGGTGTGATCGCGATGAAGCCAAGCTTCAATACGATCAATCGCGCGGGGGTAAAGCCGCAATCCGAGGCACTCGATACGGTGGGCGTATTCGGGCGCTCGATCGAGGATGCGGGCCTTTTTCTCCATGCATTGTCCGGAGTGCCTGCGCCTGATTTCAGCACCCTCCAATTCCTTACCCCTGCGATCGGCGTATGCCGTACCCCGGGCTGGGGCAAAGCCGACAAGGCGATGCAGAAGCGGTTCGAGGAAGTCGTCAATCGCCTCGCCCGCGAGGGCGCGGTGATCAGCGACTATGCCTTGAACGATGCGTTCGAGAACGTCTACGCGGATCAGGAAGTGATCCAGATGTACGAGGCGGTGCGCGCGCTGGCGTACGAGTATGCGGTGCATCGAGATCTCCTCTCCGCAAATCTGCTCGAACGCCTGGATCATGCCGTCACCCACACGCGTGAGCGCTACAACATCGCGCAACGCCGCGCGGCCGACTATCGCGCGTGGATTGCCGATGATTTCGAAGGGTTTGATGCGATTCTTACCTTGTCGGCGCCGGGCGAAGCGCCGCATGGCATTGCCACCACGGGTAGCGCCGAGTTCAATCGCATCTGGACCTTGTTCGGCACGCCGTGCGTCAATGTGCCGGCCGGTGTTGGTCCCAATGGATTGCCCTTGGGTGTGCAAGTCGTGGGGCCATTTGGCGCGGACAACCGCACCTTGATGATCGCAGAATGGGTGCGGCGGGTGATTCAAGGCTAAGAAGGTCGAGGCCGGCACTCGTGCCAGAATGCAACACATGACGATCGCCTTGCTGCTTGATATCGACGGAACGCTCGTTGAGTTCGCGGACCATCCCGATGCTGTCTCGATCGATCCCGGCCTGGTCGGATTGCTGGATGGATTGGAGCAGGCGCTGGCGGGCGCGCTCGCCCTGGTGAGCGGGCGGCAGATCGCGACGATCGACCGTCTTTTCGCGCCTCGGCAATATGCGGCCGCCGGGCTCCACGGACTCGAGATCCGGGCTGCGCCCGGCCAGGTGATCGAGATCAGCGAAGACACGACCTTGCCCGCTCTTGCGCGCGATGCGATCCGGAGCATCGCGCATGCGCACCGCGGCATCATGATCGAGGACAAGGTGCGTACCTTGGCGCTGCACTATGCAGCCGACTTTACCGGACGCATGGCGCTGGAACGTTCACTCGAACGCGTCCTGCAGGATCATGCACCCGGCTGGACCGTGCAGTCCGGACGCCTGGTGCTCGAGCTGCGACCCGCAAATGTGGACAAGGGGCTTGCCTGCGAACGACTGATGGCGTTTCAACCGTTTGCCGGACGCCATCCGGTGATCGTGGGTGACGACATAACGGATCTGCACGCGTTCGCCTATGTCCGGCGCGCGGGCGGGCTCGCCGTGTCAGTCGATGAACGTATTGCCCATGCCGCTGACCTTCGGCTCGACACGCCGGCCGATGCGCGGGCGTGGCTGGTCGCGCTCCATGAGTGCCTGCTGGATGATCCCGGGCTCAATGTTGAGGCTGTCCGGAGCATGAACGCAACGGTGCATGGCCCGTCGCGCAGAGGGTAGTTCACCCGGCTACAGCACACTCTCCCAGCGCCGTGACAACCGCATCGCGCAATTGATAATGCCCACCATCGAGTAGGTCTGCGGGAAGTTCCCCCAGAGCTCACCGGTTCGCGCATCGACATCTTCCGACAGCAGACCGAGCCGGTTGCGAATCGCCAGCACGCGCTCGAACAAGGCGCGCGCGTCGTCGGTCCGGCCGATCCGCCACAGCGCATCGATGTACCAAAACGTGCAGGCGAGAAACGCGGTCTGCGGCTTGCCGAAATCATCGGCCGCGCTATAGCGGAGCAGAAAGCCGCCGTCGCCAAGCTCGCGTCCGATGGTCGCGATGGTTGCGTGCCAGCGCGGATCGGCGGGCTCGATCAGGCCGACTTCACCCATCAGCAGCACACCCGCATCGAGCTCATCACCACCGAATCGTTCGGCGAACACCTGGCGATGCACATTCCACGAGGCGGCGAGGATGCGTTCGCGGATCGCGCGGGCATGGCCGGTCCAATATGCTGCCCGATCGGCAAGTCCGAGATGGACGGCGATCTTCGCGAGTCGATCGGTGGCTGCCCAGCACATCAGGCTGGATGACGTATGCGTGGAGGCGCGCGTGCGCAATTCCCACATTCCCGCGTCGGGCCGGTCGTGCAGCGCAACCGCCTGCTCGCCCACCCATTCGAGCCGCTGAAAATCACTGGCATCCGCAAGTCGCGTGAGTCGACGATCGAAGAACGCTTGGGTCGGAGCGAGCACGACGTTGCCATACACGTCTTGCTGGTGGTGCTCGTACGCCTGGTTGCCCACCAGCACCGGGCTGTTGCCACGATTGCCGGCCAGTGACTGGATG
>JANMUI010000410.1:0-17432 GCA_031391405.1 Betaproteobacteria bacterium | reverse complement strand
GTTTGATCAGATCAATGCGTTCGCCGCGGGCGCGCCGATCAATGTGATGAACGCCGATGTGCTGAAGCGGTAGTTGCGCACCACGCAGGCCCGACGGAAATCAGGATCGATTGCCGGTCGACTGGTAGATGATGATGGTTGCGACAACGATTGCCCCGCCCACCATTTGAATCGCGCTGAGCGATTCGCCGAGTGCGAGCCACGCGATCATCGCGACGAATACCGGCTCCAGGTTGAGGACCACGCCCGTTTGGGTCGGTCCCAGTTGCGTGAGCAGCAGGAACAGTCCAGTTATTCCGACGCCATAGCAAAGCGTGAGCCCCGCCAATCCAATCCATCCGTTCGCCGATTGCGGGAGCTGTAGAGACTGGGTGATCAAGAGTGTCGTCGAGAGAATCACCGCCCCGACGATGAGCGTGTAGAACGTTCGAGTTGGCGCGGCCAGGGTCGGCGCGAGTCTGGGTGTGAGCACCAGCGCCGATGCGAAGCTCACTGCGGCACCAATGCCCGCCGCGACGCCCCAGGGACTCACTTCGCGGACATCGACACCCAACACGAGCGCCAATCCACCGAACGCAACAATCAGCGTCACGGCCAGCCGCAGCGTAAAGCGCTCATCCCCCAAGGCGCTGCTGGCGAGTCCGATCAAGATCGGGAACAGATAGAAAACCAGGATCGCCAAGGTGACCGGGAGCAGCAGGACCGCAGTTTGCACCAGCACCGTCTGCGAGGTAATGAACAACCCGAGGACGATCGTCCATTTGAACTCGCGCGGCAGCGGCAACACCGGCAGCTTGCGGATGCGCAGCAATAGCAGCAATAGCAAGCTCGCACCGACGGCGCGCGCCGCAGCCGCGGTAACAACATTGACCCCGTTCACGAACGCGAGCCGCGCGAAAACATGTCCGGAGCCAAGACTGATCGCGACACCGAAAAGCCCGAGGACGGGCAACCACGACCTGGTTTGAGCCGACATTCGCGATCGGAGGGCGAAAGCGCGCGATTATGACAGCGCGCCGCGCGACACCGCCGCTATCGATGAAAAAATCCGAACGCTGGGCTGCCCGGATTTCCTACTTAACGCTCCCAAGGCGGAGCAACGTCGGGTTGCAGTGCGAGGTTCTCGATCGCCTTGTCGACTTGTGCGGCTGCGAGCTTGCCTTCGTCGGAGAGCGATTTCAGTGCGGCGACGACAATATGCGCGCGATCCATCTCGAAGAAGCGGCGCAGGTTTGCACGCGTGTCGCTGCGACCGAAACCATCGGTACCCAGCGAGACGAAGCGCGCGGAAAGATAGGGGCGGATCAAATCGGGCAACGCGCTAAGATAGTCGGTCGCGGCAATGATCGGCGCGTCGTCATCTGCCAGAGAACGTTCCACGTAAGCCCGGCGGGGCTCGGATGATGGATGCAAGCGATTCCAGCGCTCGATCGACATTCCTTCTCGACGCAACTCCGTATAGCTGGTGACAGACCATACGTCTGCTGCGACACCGTATTCGCTCTCGAGAATTTCGGCCGCAGCCAAGGATTCCCGCAGGATGGTCCCCGAGCCGAACAGACGCACGCGGGGTGTGGCGTTCGCCTTGCTTCCAGTGCCCGACGCCAACGCCGACTTGCGCAACAGATACATCCCGCGCAGGATGCCGTCAGTCACGCCTTCGGGCATCGCCGGATGAACATAATTTTCGTTCATCACGGTCACGTAATAGAAGATGTCCTCCTCGCCTTCCAGCAGGCGCCGTGCGCCGTCTTGCACGATCACCGCCAGCTCATAGCCGAACGTTGGATCGTACGCACGACACGTCGGGATGGTCGCCGCGATCAGATGACTCGTACCGTCTTCATGCTGCAGGCCTTCGCCCGACAGCGTTGTGCGCCCTGCGGTCGCGCCAAGCAGGAAGCCACGCGAACGCGAGTCCGCCGCCGCCCAGATGAGATCTCCGACCCGCTGGAATCCGAAGATCGAGTAGAAAATATAGAAGGGCAGCATCGGCATGCCATGCGCGCTGTAGCTGGTCGCGGCCGCGATCCAGGACGACAGGGCACCCGCCTCGGTGATGCCTTCCTCCAGAATCTGCCCGTCCTTGGCCTCCTTGTAGTAAAGCAGCTCTTCCTTGTCTTCGGGGTCGTAGAGCTGCCCGAAAGGAGAGTAGATCGCGATCTGCCGAAACAGTGACTGCATGCCGAATGTGCGCGCCTCATCCGCAACGATCGGCACGACACGTTTGCCGAGCACTGGATCCTTGAGAAGTTGCGCGAGGAGCTGCACGAACACCATCGTGGTGGATTGCTCGCGCCCGTTCGAGCCTTCGAGAGCACGGCCGAAGCTCGCGAGCGCGGGCACCGCAAGCTTGGCCGGACGGGCTGGCCGAAGCGGCATGTACCCGCCGAGGTGCGCTCTTCGCGCATGCAGATACCGCATCTCGGGCGAATTGTCGGCGGGACGATAAAACTTCAGGCCGGTGACCTGTTCGTTCGTGAGCGGCAATGAAAACCGATCGCGAAAAGCAATGAGCGCTTCGTCATCGAGCTTCTTCTGGGTATGGGTCGTCATCTTGCCCTGGCCCCATAACCCCATCCCGTAGCCCTTCTTGGTCTGGGCAAGGATCACCGTCGGCTGGCCCTTGTGATTGACTGCCGCGTGATAGGCCGTGTAGATCTTGATAGGGTCGTGGCCACCGCGTTTCAATCGATCGATGTCATCGTCGGTGATGTCGGCGACCAGTGCCCGCAGCTCCGGGTACTTGCTGAAGAAGTGCTCGCGATTGAATCGCCCATCGGTCGCGGCGTAGGTTTGGAACTCGCCATCGACCGTTTCATGCAATCGCCGCAGGATGATCCCTTCACGGTCGCGGGCGAATAGCGGATCCCAGTCGCTCCCCCACATGAGCTTGATAACGTTCCAGCCTGCGCCGGCGAATAGTCCCTCCAATTCCTGGACGATCGACCCGTTGCCACGAACGGGGCCGTCGAGCCGCTGTAGATTGCAATTGACGACGAAGATCAGATTATCCAGGCCTTCGCGCGCAGCAAGCGACAGTGCGGCAAGCGATTCGGGTTCATCCATTTCACCGTCGCCCGGAAACGCCCAGACCTTGCGGCCTTCGGTCTCCTGGATTCCGCGGTGTTCCAGGTATCGCATGAAGCGCGCCTGATAGATCGCGTTCATCGGTCCAAGACCCATCGAGCCCGTGGGGAACTGCCAGAAGCCCGGCATGAGCCAAGGGTGCGGATACGAGGAGAGCCCCTTGCCTTGTGTCTCGCGTCGATAGTTGTCGAGCTGCGTCTCGGTCAATCGGCCTTCCAGGAACGCTCGTGAATAAACGCCAGGCGCGGAGTGCGGCTGAAAATAGATGCAGTCCGCGCCGCCAGGTGAATCGTGCCCGTGGAAGAAATGATTGAAGCCCACCTCGAACAGATCGGCCGCGGAGGCGAAGCTTGCGATGTGTCCGCCCAACTCCGGGTGGGCGCTATTGGCCCGCACCACCATGGCGAGCGCATTCCAGCGAATGATCGAAGATAACCGCTGCTCGATGGTGAAGTCGCCGGGAAACGGTGGCTGGTCGCGTGGATCGATGGTGTTGCAATAAGGTGTGTTGAAGCGCGTGCGCGTGGAGACGCCCTGTGCAGCCGCATGTTCGCTCAAGCGCTGCAGGACATATCGCGCGCGATCCTTGCCCGCAGCGGCGACCAGGGTTTCGAATGCGTCGATCCATTCGCGGGTTTCCGTCGGGTCGCTGTCGAGCGATTCACCGGAGAGAAGTTTGTTGATATCGGCGAGATTGGTCATGGCGATCTGCATTCAAGCGAGGGGGTTCACGCCGAGGCTACGCCGGTTCGGGTGGTATGTGCTTCTGTTTCCGGTTGCACCAATCGCCTCTTGAAGCATAAAATTCTGCAATACACGATATTTGTGGAAACTTATGCCGCAACTGGCGCTTGATCCTACCGACTGGGCAATTCTTGAGCGCATGCAAGACGATGCCAGGGTATCGAATGTCGATCTGGCGAACGCAGTGAACCTGTCGCCATCGCCATGCCTCGCGCGCGTGCGGAAGCTTGAAGATGAAGGTCTTATCCGTCGCCACGTCACCTTGCTCGACCCGGTCAAGCTTGGACTCACGGTGAGCGTGTTCATCCAGGTACGACTGGAAAAGCAGGTCGAAAAATCACTCGGCGTGTTCGAGCGCGCGATCGGCGAACGACCTGAGGTGATGGAGTGCTATCTGATGACGGGCGACTCGGACTATCTACTTCGCGTCGTGGTGTCGGACATCCCGGCCCTCGAACGCTTCATCGTGGATTTTCTTTCGCGAATCCCGGGGATCGGCAATATTCAATCGAGCTTTGCGCTGAAGCAGGTGAAATACCAGACAGCGTTGCCGTTGGAAACAGTCAAGCCGCGCCCTGAGACGGGTCGGCGGTCTGGCGCGAAGCGACGGTAGGGGTTAGCGTTCGCCGAAAGCCGCACCCAAGTCCGCTGTCGTCATTCTACGGTCACGGACTTGGCGAGGTTGCGCGGCTTGTCAACATCGGTGCCTCTTGCGCATGCAGTGTGATAGGCGAGCAACTGCAACGGCACGACATGCAGAATCGGTGACAGTGCACCGTAGTGTTCCGGCATGCGAATGACATGGATCCCTTCGGAACTGGTCAGATGGGAATCTGCGTCGGCAAAGACGTAGAGCTGGCCACCACGCGCGCGCACTTCCTGCATATTCGACTTGAGCTTTTCCAACAGGACGTCGTTCGGCGCGATCGTGACCACCGGCATCTCGTTCGTTACGAGCGCCAACGGGCCATGCTTCAGCTCGCCGGCCGGGTAGGCCTCGGCATGGATATACGTGATCTCTTTCAGCTTGAGCGCGCCTTCGAGCGCGATCGGATAGTGGCGGCCGCGACCGAGGAACAGCGCGTTCTCCTTCTTTGCGAAGTCGGCGGACCACGCAATGATCTGCGGCTCGAGCGCAAGAACGCTCTGGATCGCGGCCGGCAAGTGGCGCAGATTCTTGAGCGCTGCGCTTTCCTGATTCGCGTTCAAGTGCCCGCGCTGCTTCGCGAGGGTCAAGGTGAGAAGAAAGAGCGCGGTGAGCTGTGTCGTAAAGGCCTTGGTTGACGCAACGCCGATCTCAGCCCCCGCATGCGTGAGGTATTTTAGGCGCGTGAGGCGCACCATGGCGCTCGTAGCGACGTTGCAAATCGCAAGCGTCTTGTCCATCCCAAGCGACTGGGCATGCTTCAGCGCGGCGATCGTGTCGGCGGTCTCGCCCGACTGGGAAATAACGATGACCAGTGTGCGCGGATTCGGCACGCTTTCACGATAGCGGTATTCGCTGGCGATCTCCACTTGCGTCGGCAGCTTGGCAATCGCCTCCAGCCAGTATTTTGCGGTGAGACCGGAGTAGTAGCTCGTGCCGCACGCGAGAATGAGTGCCGAGTCCATCTCCTTGAAAACCGAGAGAGCGTCATCGCCGAACAACTCGGGGGTAATGCGATCGACGCCTTCCAAGGTATCGGCCACCGCACGGGGCTGCTCGAAAATCTCTTTCTGCATGAAATGCCGATAGGGTCCAAGCTCGGCGCCGCCCGTACCGGCGTTCACCGTACGCACTTCACGCTCGACCGCACGCGAGTCTTTGTCGACGATTCGAACGGACGTCAATCGAAGATCGACAACGTCGCCCTCTTCGAGGTAAACGATCTGATCGGTCGTCCCGGTGAGTGCCATGGCGTCGGATGCGATGAAATTCTCACCCTTGCCGACACCGACGACGAGCGGGCTGCCGAATCGCGCACCGACCACGCGATTCGGTTCCTCGCGGCAGAACACTGCAATTGCATAGGCGCCATGCAAGCGCTTCACGGCGCGTTGCACCGTGCGAAACAGGTCGCCGTCGTACATGTGGTTGATCAGATGCGCGACCACTTCGGTGTCGGTCTGGCTGTCGAATTGAAATCCGACCGCCTTGAGCTCTTCACGCAACTCTTCGAAGTTCTCGATGATGCCGTTGTGGACGAGCGCAAGCCGATCACCGGAAAAATGTGGGTGGGCGTTCGCCGTGACGGGCGCACCATGCGTGGCCCAGCGTGTATGGGAGATGCCAATCACGCCTTCCAGCTTCGTTTCAGCGACTTCGCGATCGAGCTCCGCAACACGGGAGACGCTGCGCGCCCGCTTCAGCCCGCGATTGAATACGGCTACGCCGCACGAATCGTATCCCCGGTATTCGAGCCGGCGAAGCCCCTCGATCAGCACTGGAACAACATTCCGCGCGGCTATTGCGCCGACGATTCCACACATATGAACCTCACGTCTTGAGAATGATCACCGAATGATCAATCGGGTGGACAGCAATTCGAGCGACACGCCGCGGATGTCGCCGCTCGTTCACTGCTACGATTTTTTCTTTACCGGTCGCTGCCAGTTCTCGATCGTGGTCTGCCTCACGCGCGTGATCGTAAGCTTGCCCGCTGGTGCATCTTTCGTGAGCGTGGTGCCGGCGCCAAGGGTGGCGTCCTTGCCGACGCGCACGGGCGCCACGAGCTGACAATCCGACCCGATGAATGCACCGTCTTCGATCACGGTGCGATGCTTGTTCGCCCCGTCATAGTTGCAAACGATCGTACCTGCACCGATATTGACACCGCTTCCTACTTCCGTATCGCCGACATACGCGTGGTGATTGGCCTTCGACCCGAGCCCAAATCGGCTCGCCTTGACTTCGACGAAGTTGCCGAGGTGGACTTCATCACCCAGCGCCGTGGCAGGACGAATGCGCGTGTAGGGGCCGATCCGGCAGGACGCGCCAATCGACGCATCCTCCGCGTAGGTGAAGGCCAAAATTTGGGTGCCGGCTGCGATGGATACATTGCGCAGCACGCAGTTGGGACCGATCGTGACCCGATCTGCAAGATCCACTCGCCCCTCGAACACGCAATTCACGTCAATTGCCACATCGCGGCCGCAGGAGAGCTCGCCGCGCACATCGATTCGATCGGGATCGGCAAGCGCTACGCCCTGCTTCAGCAGGCGCTGTGCGTTATGGCGTTGGAAACTGCGCTCGAGCTCGGCCAACTGCACACGGCTATTGACCCCGAGCGTTTCCCAGACGTGATCGGGCCTGACCGCAGTGACGGGACGCCCTTCGTCGAACGCGAGCTTGATCACGTCGGTGAGGTAGTACTCGCGTTGAGCGTTGTCGGCTTTCAACGCGCCGAGCCATTTGCGAAGCTTGGCTGTCGGCGCCACCATGATCCCGACATTCACCTCGCGAATGGCGAGCTCATTGGGCTTTGCGTCCTTTTGTTCGACGATTCGCCACACCAGCCCTTCGCGCCGGATGACCCGCCCGTAGCCGGTCGGGTCGTCGAGTTCCACCGTCAGCAGTGCAAGGCCACGGCCCGCGGCATCAATCAATCGCGCGAGCGTACTGGGTTGCGTGAGCGGAACGTCACCGTACATGATGAGCGTTGGCCATCGATCGTCCAGATAGGGAGCCGCCTGCTGGACCGCGTGGCCGGTACCGAGCTGCGGGTCCTGTTTGACCCACTCGATCTCGACGGTTGGGAGCGGGCCATTTGGGAAAGCCGCAGGAACGGTATCGCCGCCATGTCCGTAGACGACGATGATTCGTTGGGCTTGTATCGCGCGGACCGCATCGAGGACGTGTCCGAGTAGGGGGCGACCGGCAAGGGTATGAAGGACCTTTGGACGATCCGAGTTCATACGCTTGCCTTGTCCGGCCGCGAGAATGACGACGTTCATGGGAGGAGCAACGAAGGGGGAAAGTGGATTTTACAGATTCAATTCTGGCGAATGCTGGGCAATCCGGGGAAAATCACACGTTTGCTAGACTTGATCGTCGGTTTTCGTTACGTTATATAGGAGACGCACCATGGTCCGTCGCGCGTTGTTTGTCGGCCTGCTGATACTGTTTGCACCGCTTGGCGCCCTCGCCCAGGAGCAATGCAAGAACCGGGGCGAGCTCGATACTCTTTATTGCGACGATAACGGCGATCTCGTAGCTGATCTGCCCAAAGACCCGAAGAAGCTCAAGAATCCGGGGACGCTGGTCTTCACCTACACGCCGGTGGAAGATCCTGCGGTGTACGAGAGCATTTTTCGCCCGTTCACCGAGCATCTGTCCAAGTGTACCGGCAAGCGCGTCGTGTTCTACCAGGTGCAGTCGAATGCAGCCGAGATCGAGGCGATGCGTTCTGGGCGATTACACGTCGGTGGCTTTTCTACCGGCCCGACCAATTTCGCGGTGAACCTCGCAGGTGCGGTCCCGTTCGCGGTCAAGGGCGACGAAAAGGAATTGCAGGGCTACAACCTCATCATGATCGTCAAGAAGGATAGTCCGCTGCAGAAGCTTTCAGATCTCAAGGGCAAGAAGGTCGCCCATACGTCACCATCGTCCAATTCCGGGAATCTCGCGCCACGAACACTCTTCCCGCCGTTGGGCCTCGTGCCCGATCAAGACTACAAGGTCGTATATTCAGGCAAGCATGATCAGTCGATCAAGGGCGTGGAGACCGGCGACTACGATGCGGCGCCGGTAGCCTCGGACGTATTCAAACGCATGGCCGAGCGGGGCCAGATCAAAGCGGACGATTTTCGCGTGATCTATAGGAGCGAAATGTTCCCGACCTCGTCGTTCGCGTATGCCCATGATCTCGAACCGACGCTTCGCGACAAGTTGCTGAAATGCTTCTACGACTACCGCTTCACTGCCGAGATGAAGAAGGCGTTCGATGGTGCGGACCGCTTCTTTCCGATCACTTACAAGAAGGATTGGGAGATCGTTCGCAGAGTCGCCGAGGGGACCGGCGAGAAGTTCAAT
Source organism: Betaproteobacteria bacterium (assembly GCA_031391405.1). Taxonomy (GTDB): domain Bacteria; phylum Pseudomonadota; class Gammaproteobacteria; order Burkholderiales; family SG8-39; genus SHXR01. Next base: position 8,587 of record JANMUI010000410.1, on the reverse strand, counting down.
CGGGCCGCACTCGACGATCTCGCAAAGAAAGAGGCCGAGGCCGCCCTGAAGAAAGCCGCGAAAAAGTAGCGGGCGGTGAGCCCTTCGACCGTGGCGGGTTCGGCAGCGTCCGCACTTGCCATACGCGGCCTCGTCAAGGAGTACGTGGCCGGCAAGCCGGTGCTGCGCGGTATCGATCTCGACTTCGCCCGCCAAGGCATTACGGCGATCATCGGACCGTCCGGCACGGGAAAGTCCACGCTGATTCGCTGCATCAATCGACTGGTAGAGCCGACCGCGGGAACGATCGTCTTCGATGGGACCGATCTCGTGCGGCTGCGCAAGGGTGATCTGAAAGCGGTTCGGCGCACCATCGGTATGGTGTTCCAGGAATACAACCTGGTGGAGCGCTTGACGGTTATCGAAAACGTACTCTGCGGGCGTCTCGGCTATGTTTCTCCCTTCCGAGCATGGCTTCGGCGTTTTCCGCGGGTTGATGTGGATCGAGCCTTCGAACTGCTCGACATCGTCGGCCTGAGCTTATTCGCGCATGCGCGGGCCGATAGTCTCTCGGGGGGGCAGCGCCAGCGCGTCGGGATCGCACGCGCGGTGATGCAGCAGCCGAGGCTTCTGTTGGCCGATGAGCCGACATCGTCACTTGACCCGAAGACGTCGGTCGAGATCATGACCCTCTTGAAATCGTTGTCGAAAACCCACGGGTTTCCGGTGATCGTGAACATCCACAATGTCGAGCTTGCCCGTCGATTCGCCGATCGCATTGTTGGAATGACCGGGGGCAGCGTCGTCTTCGATGGTGCGCCAAGCGGCTTAGATGATTCGACGCTCAAGTCCATCTATGGTGGTGAGGATTGGCTCGGATGAACAACGGAGCAACCACAACGCTCAGGGCATTCCCACCGAACCATTGGGCGCGGCTCGCCTGGATCCTGTTGTTTGCATACCTGGTCTATGCCGCGTCGCACCTCGACGTTTCGTTCGCCCGATTTGCCACGGGGCTGGAGCATGGCGCGAAGTTCGCATCGCGTTTGTTCCCACCCGATCTTTCCAAGACTGACTTGCTGGCGCGCGGAATGATCGAAAGCCTGCAAATCGCGGTGCTTGCCTCCGTGTTGGGAGTCATCATTTCCCTTCCTGTCTCACTGATGGCGGCGCGTAACCTGATGCCGGCCTGGGTATCGTGGCCCGCGCGAGCCATCATGGTCGTATGCCGGTCATTTCATCCGATGATTGTCGCGATTATTTTCGTTAAGGCGGTCGGCTTTGGCGCGCTCGCCGGAATCCTCGCACTGACGGTCGCCTCGGTAGGTTTCCTCGGAAAACTCTTCACCGAAGCAATCGAGGAAATTTCCCTTAAACAAGTCGAGTCGGTGCGCGCCACCGGTGCCCCGTTCATGTCGATCGTCATGTTCGCCGTCGTACCACAGGTGTTCGCGCGCTTTGTGGGATTCATCGCCTATGAGACAGACGCGAACCTGCGCAACTCCACCATGGTCGGCATCGTGGGTGCAGGCGGCATCGGGGGAACCCTTTTTGCTGCGTTTCAACGCTTCGACTACGACTTCGTTTGCACGATCGTTCTTACGATCATCGCGCTCATCATGATCGGCGAGGTCATGACGATTCGCATCAAGCGTGTCTTCAAGGTATGACCACGATCAACGGGCCGGGCACCGTCGCGATTGATCGGGAGTGGCGGCGCTTCTCCCGCACAGAGCGCTTGGCGCGGTTCAGCGTCTATTTCTGCGTGGTGCTGGCGATCGTGCTGTCGCTTCAGTCGGTCGAGGTCATCCCCGAGTTCATCGTCGACGCACCCGAGCAGATGGCCGACATGCTGCGCCGCATGTGGCCGATCGCTTGGGGTTTCTATCCGGCAGGCGTACACGAGCCGTTGCTCGATTCCCTGCATATCGCAACCATGGGAACAGTGCTCGCCGTGCTGATGGCGATTCCGGTGGCTTTTCTGTCGGCGCGCAACGTCACGCATAACGTGTGGCTTAACTATGTCGGCAAATTGATACTCGTGTCATCGCGCTCTGTAAACACTTTGATATGGGCGTTATTTTTTGTCGCGGTGTTTGGCCCAGGTGCGCTCGCCGGAACGCTCGCGATTGCGTTTCATTCGATCGGATTTACCGGAAAGTTACTTTCTGAGGCGCTGGAGGAATCGCATCCGGGCACGATCGAGGCGCTTGAGGCAACCGGTGCGCCGTGGCTCTCGATCGCGCTTAAGGGCTTCTGGCCACAGGTAAAACCCGCATTCTGGGCGATCGTACTGTTCCGTTGGGACATCAATGTTCGCGAGTCGGCGGTGCTCGGCCTGGTCGGTGCCGGCGGGGTGGGCATGGCCCTCGATACCGCACTCAACTTGTTCCAATGGGACCGCGTGGCGGCGATTCTTATCGCCATTCTCGTGGTTGTGGTAATCGCCGAGGTCGCGGTAACCTCGCTGCGTCAGCGCGTGATTTGAACAACGCGTCCCAATGGCACACGCATACGGAGGACATTGCGATGATGGCAATCAGCACAATCAGCAAATTTGCGGCGATCGTCTCGTTCGCAGCACTCGGGATCACGTCGACCCTGTCGGCCACCGCTGCCGACGTTTTCAAGTGGGTCGACGAGAATGGGCTCACCCACTATTCCGACACCCCACCAGATGACCAGAAAGCGGAGACAATGCCCCCGGGACTTTCCAAATTGACGGTCGTTCCGGCGGCAAAATTCGTGCGCCCGCAATCGATATCGCCCTCAAGTAGCATCCCCCAGCGGAGCACCGAAACCCGACAGATCGACACCCATGCTGCGCATCGACCGATCGCCGTATCAGAGGAAGTGCGGCTTGAAGCGTGGCGCGCGCAATGCGTCGCTGAACGATGGGTCGACTGTGATGACCGCCGCGCCCTCTACGCGCGCTACGGGACCATGGCAGATTGGGGATACGCTCCGCGCGGCGGGCAATTTGTTCAGAGTCCAAGGACCGGCCCAATCCATCGCTGAGCCGATCGGCTGACTCGGCCCCACATTCAGTCGACGAATGTTCAGGGCGCCGTCAGCAGGTAACTACATCTTGTCCGGCTAGGAATCCGCGTTGTTGGGCACGCCGATTTCTAGCGGGGCAGCGTCGAGCTGCCCATCAGGAATTCGTCAACCGCGCGCGCGCACTGACGCCCTTCGCGAATCGCCCATACAACAAGTGATTGGCCGCGGCGCATATCGCCCGCCGCAAACACCCTTGGAAGGGATGTTTGATACGAGCCGGGTCCCTCGGTCGTTGCCTTGACGTTGCCGCGTCCGTCACGGTCGACACCAAGTTGATTCAGCATCCCCTCAACTACCGGCCCTAGAAAACCCATCGCGAGCAGCACCAGATCGGCTGGAAATTCGCGTTCGGTCCCCGGAACTTCGGCCATTATCATCTGACCGGTTGCGGGATCCTTGGTCCACTCCAGTCGAACGGAAACCAGACTCTTCACTTTTCCGTCCGCGCCTTTCAGCGCTTTCGTACCAATCGACCAGTCACGATTGCACCCTTCCTCATGAGAGGAGGACGTTCTCAGCTTTGCAGGCCAATTGGGCCACGTCAAGGTCTTGTTCTCTTTCGCAGGCGGCTGCGGCAATAATTCGAATTGGGTAACGGATGCTGCCCCGTGACGATTGGACGTGCCGACGCAGTCCGAGCCGGTATCCCCGCCTCCGATCACAATGACATGTTTGCCCGTCGCCCATAGATCGGGAACTTGCCTGTCGCCGGCCACCCGTTTGTTCTGCAGCGGCAGGAAGTCCATGGCGAAATGCACACCCTCAAGCTCGCGTCCAGGTACGGGTAGGTCGCGCGGATGCTCAGCGCCACCCGACAAGACCACAGCGTGGAAATCGCTGACGAGCTGCGTTGCCGGTAGATAGGTCACGCCCTTCACAGCGGTGCCGTTGGGCTCCCCCACGCAGTGATTGGGACGAAACTCGACGCCTTCCGCCCGCATCTGATCCATGCGCCGATCGATCAGCCACTTCTCCATCTTGAAATCGGGAATACCGTAGCGCAATAGGCCGCCAATCCGATCACTCTTTTCGAACTGCACAACATCATGGCCGGCCCGCGCGAGTTGCTGCGCGCATGCAAGGCCCGCAGGCCCCGATCCAACAACCGCGACACGCTTGCCGGTCCTCGCCTTGGCGGGTTGCGGAACAATCCATCCCTGCTCGAAGCCCTTGTCGCCAATGGCATGCTCGATCGACTTGATACCGACCGGATCGTTATTGATATTGAGGGTACAGGCTTCCTCGCACGGCGCGGGGCAAACGCGACCGGTGAATTCTGGAAAGTTGTTGGTCGAATGCAGGGTGTCGAGCGCGCGCTTCCAGTCCTGCTTGAAAACAAGATCGTTCCAATCCGGAATGATGTTGTTGACCGGACATCCGGTCATGCAAAACGGAATGCCGCAGTCCATGCAACGCGCCCCCTGGATCGAGGCTTCCTGATCGGTCAGATGCAACACGAATTCGCGGTAGTGCTTAACGCGCGAATCGCGTGGCTCGCTCGCTTCCTGCAGACGCTGATACTCGAGAAACCCAGTTACTTTGCCCATGCTGGATTGATTGCCTGATCCTTGTTACAGATTGAGTGACGCGACCAACGTTCACGTCGCATCTCGCCGACGTCGCATCGACCGATCGAAAATTAGGCGGCCATCCGCCTTTGCCCGAGCTCGCCCAGCGCGCGCCGATATTCCTTGGGGAATACCTTGATGAATCGCGGCCGATACTGCGCCCATTTCTGCAGAATTTCGTGCGCGCGACGGCTGTTTGTGTATTTGGCGTGGTTCTCGATGATTCGCTTTAGCATCACTTCATCGGTTGTTCCCAGGTGCCAAATGTCTCGCGCAACTTTGATCTGCTGCTCCGTTTCGGAGAGGACAGGTTCGAGATCGACCATTGCAGGGTTGCAACGCTTGGCGAATTCTCCGTCCTCATCAAACACGAAGGCGACCCCGCCGGACATGCCGGCCGCAAAGTTGCGTCCCGTCACGCCAAGAACGGCGACCGTACCACCTGTCATGTATTCGCACCCGTGATCGCCAACGCCCTCGACCACAGCGAGCGCACCCGAGTTGCGCACGGCGAATCGCTCACCCGCCACGCCTCGGAAATAGGCCTCGCCCGCAATGGCCCCGTAAAGAACAACGTTTCCGGTAATGATGTTTTCCGTCGGTTCGCCGCGGAACTTAGGTGACGGCTGAACGGTGATGCGCCCGCCGGAAAGTCCTTTTCCGCAATAGTCGTTCGTGTCCCCGATCAACTCGAGCGTAATGCCACGTGCAAGGAACGCACCAAGACTCTGCCCTGCGGAACCTGCAAATCGAACATGGATCGTGTCATCGGGCAGACCTTCGTGACCATAGCGCCGCGCCACCTCACTCGATAGCATGGTGCCGGCGGTGCGATTGATGTTGCGGATCGGCATATCGATCGACACCTTCTCGCCGCGCTCCAATGCGGGCTGCGCGAGCTCGATCAGTCGGTTGTCGATCGCTTTGTCGAGGCCGTGGTCTTGCGACTCGCAATGGAGGCGCGCGATTTCAGGTCCGACCTTGGGCTGGTAGAAGATCTTCGTAAAATCCAGGCCCTTCGCCTTCCAGTGCTCGATGCCCTTCTTCATGTCGAGCAGATCGGCGCGACCGATCAAATCATCCAACTTGCGAATCCCAAGCATTGCCATCAAAGCTCGCACCTCGGCGGCGATAAAGAAAAAGAAGTTGATGACGTGTTCCGGCTTGCCCTGGAATTTCTTGCGCAGCACCGGATCCTGCGTTGCGACCCCCACCGGACAGGTATTCAAGTGGCATTTGCGCATCATGATGCAACCCTGCACCACGAGCGGCGCGGTGGCGAACCCGAATTCGTCGGCCCCGAGCATGGCTCCGATGACGACGTCGCGGCCGGTCTTCATCTGCCCATCGACTTGCACCGCGATCCGACCACGCAATCCGTTCAGCACAAGCGTTTGCTGCGTTTCAGCGAGGCCAAGCTCCCAGGGCGTGCCTGCGTGCTTGATGGACGACCACGGAGACGCGCCGGTACCGCCGTCATGCCCTGATATCGTCACGTGATCAGACTTTGCCTTGGCAACGCCCGCCGCCACGGTACCCACGCCAACTTCCGAAACGAGTTTTACGCTGATCGATGCCCTGTTGTTCGCGTTCTTGAGGTCATGAATCAACTGTGCGAGATCTTCGATCGAATAGATGTCGTGGTGCGGAGGCGGTGATATGAGCTCCACGCCGGGCGTCGAATAGCGTAGCTCGGCGATGTACTCGGAAACTTTCCGACCGGGCAGCTGCCCGCCTTCCCCCGGCTTCGCGCCTTGTGCCATCTTGATTTGGATCTGCTCAGCGCTTACTAGGTATTCAGCTGTTACGCCAAAGCGACCCGAAGCGACTTGCTTGATCTTTGATTTCAGGGAGTCGCCCTCTGAAAGCAAAGGATCGGTCTCGACCCGTCCTCTGCCAAGGCGGGACTGCAGCGATTCGTTCGCCTTGATCGGCGCGAAGCGGCGTCGATCCTCGCCACCTTCGCCGGTATTGGACTTACCGCCGATCCGATTCATCGCGATTGCGAGCGTCGTATGGGCTTCGGTCGATATTGAACCGAGCGACATCGCGCCGGTGGCAAAGCGCTTGACGATTTCTGCGCCCGGCTCTACTTCCTCGATCGGTATCGGGGTGCACTGATCGAACTTGAATTCGAACAAACCGCGGAACGTCATGTGCCGCTTCGATTGTTCATTGATGATCTGCGCGTACTCCAGGTAGGTGGGAAACGAGTTCGAGCGGGTCGAATGCTGAAGCTTCGCAATCGCATCGGGCGTCCACATATGCTCTTCGCCGCGAACGCGAAATGCATACTCGCCTCCGGCATCGAGCGCGCCTCTGAGCACCGGGTCATCACTGAACGCCGCTGTGTGAATGCGAATTGCCTCCTCGGCAACTTCGAACACACCGATCCCTTCGACATTCGATGCCGTCCCGGTGAAGTACTTGTCGATCAATGGCCGCGCGAGACCCACCGCTTCGAAGATCTGGGCTCCGGTATAGGACATATAGGTGGAGATCCCCATCTTCGACATGACCTTCATCAGACCCTTGCCGATCGCCTTCACATAGTTCTTGACGGCGATTTTCCGCTCGGCGTCGCTCGTCACGCCCGGGAGGCCTTCCAGGGACTCCATCGCGAGATAAGGATGGATCGCCTCTGCACCGTACCCGGCCAACAACGCAAAATGATGGACCTCACGGGCCGAACCGGTTTCGACCACTAGCCCGGTGCTTGTGCGAATGCCCTTGTAGACGAGATGCTGATGGATCGCGGACAACGCGAGAAGCGCCGGGATCGCCACCCGCTCGCGATCGATCATGCGATCGGAGATGACGATGATGGAATAGCCGCCACGCACGGCGTCTTCGGCCTGTGCGCAGATACTCGCAAGGCGCGCTTCGATTCCTTCCTTGCCCCACACGACCGGGTAAGTGATGTCGAGCTCGAACGAGCGGAACTTGCCATCGGTGTAGCGCTCGATATGGCGGATCGCCTCCATCTGGTCGAAGTCGAGCACGGGTTGGCTCACCTCCAAACGCAGCGGCGGATTCATTTCATCGATGCCAAGCAGATTAGGCTTCGGGCCGATGAACGAAACGAGGCTCATCACCAGATCCTCGCGGATCGGATCGATGGGCGGATTGGTAACCTGTGCGAACAGTTGCTTGAAGTAGTGATAGAGCGTCTTGTTCTTGCCCGAGAGCACCGCCAATGGGGAGTCGTTTCCCATCGAACCGATTGGCTCCTCGCCGTTGACAGCCATTGGCGCGAGGATGAATTTCAGATCTTCTTGCGTGTAGGCGAACGCCTGTTGCCGATCGAGCAATGATGCGCGCGGTGCCTCGCGCTTCTCGGCCTGTGCCGGCAGATCATCGAGCTTCACGCGAATGCGTTCGATCCACTCCCCATAAGGGCGCGCGGACGCGAGGGTGTCCTTCAGTTCCTTGTCATCGATAATTCGACCCTTTTCGACGTCGACAAGAAACATCCGACCCGGCTGCAGGCGCCAGCGCTTGACGATCTTTTCCTCGGGCACGGGCAGGCAGCCGCATTCGGAGCCCATGATGACGAGATCGTCGTCAGTGACGATGTAACGCGCAGGACGCAGCCCATTGCGATCGAGGGTGGCGCCGATGACCCGGCCATCCGAAAATGCGATTGCGGCGGGGCCATCCCACGGCTCCATCATCGCCGCATGGTATTCGTAGAAAGCCCGGCGGCTTTCATCCATTGCAGCATGCTTCTCCCACGCCTCGGGAATCATCATCATCATGGCGTGAGCGATCGAATATCCCCCCATTACGAGCAGTTCAAGGGCGTTATCGAAGGAAGCGGAGTCCGACTGCCCGTCATAGATCAGCGGCCAGATCTTGGCGAGATCTTCATCGAGAATGGGACTCGAAATCGCGCCTTGCCTGGCACGGATCCAGTTGACATTTCCGCGCAATGTGTTGATCTCGCCGTTGTGGCAAATCATCCGGAAAGGATGGGCAAG
>JANMUI010000031.1:0-6071 GCA_031391405.1 Betaproteobacteria bacterium | reverse complement strand
GAGCCTGTCGAAGGGTGAATGCCGGAGCGTCCGTGAGCGGACGATCGTCCGCCATCGACAAGCCTGCGTTACCCGTCGACAGGCTCAGGGCGAACGGAGGCTTGCGCATTGACGGGCTAAGCAAGCGCCATTCGGTAGAGTAGAGAACAGGCTCTCGCCTGCCCTCCCTCGTCAAACCGTGCATGCGATTTTCCCGCACACGGCTTTCCGATGTTCTTCATGCCGAGGCATGCGCCGAGCGCCAGCCCGCTGTCATTGGGGGTTTAGAAAAACGTGGTCTGTGCGCTATTACTTTGCGAGCGAAGAAGTATCCGCGCCTACTGAGTAAATAGAGGATACGGCAAGCATCCGGGGTGTCTGATGATCTCGCGATGACGGCCGAAATTATTCCGGTTGCAGCGCTCCCGGAATCCGTCGAAAATGCGTTTCGCAAGGAACGGCGTCGATCCGACTGTGGGTGTCTTGGTTCTGATGATCTTGATCATCCGGATCAATCGCCATGCGGCGGGCGGCGTCCGGTACGAATGATTCGATGATCGATCCGACGAACGACACTCGAAGCAAAGGAGGATGTATGGCGACAATTCTCTTCACGCGCGCTCGCGCGCTTTTCATAATCGCTTTGGCAAGTGCGATCGGTGCCGGCATTTCTGTGTCCGTATCGGCGCAATCGCTGGACGACCTCAAGAAAGACCACGCCACCCCAGGCGACGTCTTGACGTACGGCATGGGCTACAGCAACCAGCGCTACAGCCCGCTCCGCCGCATCAACAAGGAGAACGTCAAGGGCCTTGCGCCGCTCTGGAACTACAGCCTCAACAATGCGCAAGGACAGGAATCCCAACCGATCGTGCACGACGGCATGATGTTCGTGACCACGCATACGAGCACCGTCGCGGTCGATCCGCTGACCGGGCTGCAAATCTGGAAGCATGAGCTCGAGTTCGCGCCGGACGTCTTCAAGATGGCGTGCTGCGGGCTGGTCAACCGCGGCGCCGCCATTCTCGATGGCAAGCTGTTCCGCACGACGCTCGACAGTCATGTCATCGCGCTCGACGTGAAGACCGGCAAGCAGCTCTGGAAGACGCAGGTGATCGACTACAAGCTCGGACATGCGATGACCGGGGCACCGCTGGTGGCCAACGGCGTCCTCATGACCGGCATCGCGGGTGGGGAATACGGCACGCGCGGTTTCATCGACGGCTGGGATCCGCAGACCGGCAAGCGTCTGTGGCGGCTCTTCACCACCGCGGCCACCGGCGAGAAGGGCGGCGACACATGGCCCGGCGACACCGCGCAAAAAGGCGGTGCGCCCACCTGGCTCACCGGCGCCTACGATCCGGAGCTCGATCTCGTTTATTGGGGGACAGGCAACGGCGGCCCCTGGAATCCGGAGGTCCGCAAGGGTGACAATCTCTATGTCTGCTCGGTGATGGCGTTCAAGCCGAAGACCGGCGAGCTTGTCTGGCACTACCAATTCTCGCCGAACGATCCGTACGACTACGACGCGACCGATCCCGGGATGCTGGTCGACTTGAAAGTCGGCGGCAAAACGCTGAAGACACTGATCCAGGCGAATCGCAACGGCTTCTTCTATGTGCTCGATCGCGCCAGCGGCAAGCTCCTCGCGGCCAATCCGTATGTCAAGGTCAACTGGGCCGATCGGATCGATCTCGCTACCGGCCGGCCGGTCGAATCCGCGGTGACGAAGCGCGTGCGTGAAGGATCGGACGAGGTCGTATGGCCGTCGGTGGTCGGCGGCAAGAACTGGAATCCGATGTCGTTCAATCCGGCGACCGGGCTCGCCTACGGCAATACCTTCAATCTTAGCTGGCCATACAAGCTCGCAAAACCGGAATACAAGCAGGGAGAGTGGTACCTCGGCATCGATTTCCGCGGTGTCACGATGCCGAAGGACGAACCGCACGGCTACCTATCGGCGATCGATCCGATGACCGGCAAAGCGAAGTGGCAGATGGCATGGGAGAGCGTGCCGAGCCTCGCGGGAACCTTGTCCACCGGCGGCGGACTGGTATTCACCGGTGCGGCGACCGGCGCGTTCATCGCAGTCGACGCGAATACCGGCAAGAAGCTGTGGCAGTTCCAGACCGGCTCGGGAATCATCGGGCTACCGGTCACTTGGGAGAAGGACGGCAAGCAGTATGTGACCGTGGTCTCGGGCGCAGGCGGCGTGTGGGCGTTGCTTGGCGACGAGCGCTTTGCGAAAGTGCCTGCGGGCGGATCGATCTGGACTTTCGCGCTGAAGTAGCGCAACGGTGCAGCGGCTGATGACCGGAGTGCTCGCTCGGCGATTGGCCGCCGTGCTCGCAGCGACTGGCGCGTTCGCACCGGTCGCTGCACTCGACGCCGCATCGCCGATTGCCGAATTCGAAAAGGGCCGAGTCCAGTATCAACGCACTTGCGCGCAATGTCACGGCCACAACCTCGTCAATGCCGGCGTGACGGTCTACGATCTTCGCAAGTTTCCCGAGGACCAGCGTGATCGGTTCGTGCAAGCGGTGACGAAAGGCAAAGGCAACATGCCGTCGTTCGAGGACGCGCTCGATGCCACGCAGCTGGACGTGTTATGGGCCTATGTGAGTCGGCGGGGCAAGCGGCCCGAGTAATGCACATCGGGCGCCAGTGTGCTCGCGCGCTCTGGCTCGTGCTCGGTGTAAGCACGACGCCATCTGCGTTTGCGCAGACCGGTGAAACATTGCGCGTGTGCATGGACGATGGCAATCCGCCGCTCTCGTATCGTGTGAAAGGAGCGTCGCGCGGCCTTGATGCCGACATGGCAGAGGCGATTGCGAAAGCCGCCAATCGGCCGCTGAAGATCGTCTTCTTCGAAGTCGAGAACGATCGCGACCGCAACGTCGTCCATGAGATCAACGCGATGCTGTCGGCGAACATCTGCGAGCTGGCGAGCGGCTTCGCGTTGTTCGCCACGGATCTTGGCGCGCCGTCGCGGGCAAGCGCGCGGGTGCCGGACCACGATGGGGCGCCGCCGCGGCGACAGCGGCCGTATATCGCGCTGCAGCCACTTGCCGCATCACGGGCCTATCACGCCTCGGCGCTCGGTGTCGTCGTGCGCGATGCGAAATTGAATGTCGCAACCCTGGCAGACCTGCAGCATCAGCGCATTGGCGTTACGGCCGGGACCGTTGCAGGGACCGCGCTTGCGATGTACCGAAAAGGCGCGCTCATTTCGGCGATGCGTTCGATCGCTCAACGTGAAGACATCTTTGCGGTGCTCGAGGGCGATACGTTGGATGCAGTACTCGCGCCGCTCAACAAATGGGATGCGTACCGTCTTGCGCATCCGCAGACGAAGCTTCGCGCGAGCAACTATCAGCACCCGTTCCGGATGCATCTTGGCTTCGTCGCGCTCGCGAGTGCGCAAGCCTTGCTCGCGACGGCGAACGATGTCATCGGCCGCAGCATGCAAAACGGCGATCTGCAGCGCTGGGCTGATGCGACCGGTACCACGTGGATCCGCCCCTCCGGCGAAGAGGTGCGTTCGACGTTTCGGATGGCCGATCTGATGACCGAGTAGAGAAATAGTCTTAATAGGGGACAGACCACGTTTTCTGCTAGAAAACGTGGTCTGTCCCCTATTATGCATGTCCCCTATTATGCAAACAACGTTTGTTGACGACTACGACGTGAGTCCACCCCCATCCTCCCGATCCTCCTCCTACTGGCCGGGGATCAGCGCGTCGTTCGTCTCGTCACTAGGGTTCGCGTCGATGGACGCGATCTCCAAGTACCTGGTTGAAACGGTACCGGTGGCATGGGTGTTGATCTTGCGAAGCGTTCTGATTGTCGTGTTGATCGTCGGCACCTTGCTCCTGATGCGTCGGCACGATTGGTTCTGCTCCAGCGCACGAGGCGTGCTCCTCCTTCGCTCGCTCGTCTTCGGCGTGACGAGCGTGTTGGTCGTTGTGGCGTTTCGGTATCTCCCCCTTGCCGAAGCGATCGCCCTCTACTTCCTCTCCCCGATCGCGATCGTGTTTCTGGCCGCGTGGTTGCTGGGTGAGCCAATCACACCGCGGGCCTTGTTCGCGACGGCCATCGGATTTATCGGCGTCGTCCTCATCGTTCAGCCCCAGTCGGGCGGCGCCATCTGGCATTACGCACTGCCGCTCGCGGCCGCCGTGACCGGCGCATTCCAGGAGGTGCTCGTACGGCGCCTGCGTACCACCGCGCATCCGAGCACAATCGTTCTCTACGGGTCGCTCGCCACCGTCGTCGCGAGCCTCACGTTGCTTCCTTTCGAGGCTTCACCGACGCTCTCTCACCGCGAGCTCGGCATGCTCGGCGCGAGCGCACTGGCGGGTGTGATCGCGTTCTACTTCGTCGCCGTATCGTTCCAGAAAGCGCCGATGCGGATCATCGCCCCGCTTCGTTACCTGAACGTGGTGTGGGCGGTGCTGCTGGGGTTTCTGATCTGGGGCAGCGTGCCCAACACGTCCGCCGCGATCGGCATCGTGCTGATCATGATTGCGGGTATTTCCTGCATATGGACGCCGCGGAATGCAGGCTGAATCGGTGACCCGAGGGTCTCCAATGCTTTGATCATTTGTTTATCGATCTTCGACGGTGCCGGGCACCGCTCCACGCGTGCAAAGGCGCGTCACGCCGATCGATTTGATTCTGCTCCCTTTCACATGACCGGGGGCGGATGAGACGGTATCGGAGAACAACATGCGGAGAACAACATGACTTAGTCCTAATAGTCCTAATAGGGGACAGACCACGTTTTCTGCTAGAAAACGTGGTCTGTCCACTATTACTCCGCCTGGGATTTGTCGCGCTGGAGCGCAATCGCGCACTGCTCGATGACGTCGATCGTGCAATCACGTCGATCATTGAATCCGGGCAGATCGCGACCCTTGCGCAGGATGCAGGCGTCACCTACGTCCCGCCAATCGTGCCCAACGTTCGTCCGGTATTTACCCTCGAACCGTTTCATGACCCGGCAGGAGCAGGCGGCTGAAGTGGCCGGCTTGCACGCGGAGGGACAAAACATTCCGAGGACCGGTCCTCGGAACTATCCCGGCGATTTAGGTGGTGGGAAAAGCGCTGATGCGATCTCCGCAATGGACTTTTCCCCGTTCGCATCCGATAGTGCGCCATATTGTTGAGCAAGATCTGAAGGCCGGACCCTCCGCCTTCGAATGCGAGTAGTGATATCCAGTGCGCCTTTCGTTTGGCCCTCTATGATTCCGAGTCTTCGCGCTGTAAATAGATCTGCAAGTTGCGAGGTGGGCGCGTACGGGTTTGGATTCTCCCTGTTCTTCAAATGTCGCAGTATCTCTAGCATCTCCTCAAGCAGATCACTGACTTCTCTCTTATTCGCCGGTGTACTTAGGCCCTGCTTAGCGATCTTTGAGAGATCTGTTTCCAGCTCCGCCCAGTTCTTCTCAAAGACCTTCTCAAGGGTCTTTGCGTCTAACGGTTTGCCATTGCTAGCTTCAAGCTTAGAGTTTATGTCTGTGATGAGTTTCCGAAAGTCTTCCTTAAGAAACTTTGTGTGTTGGAACTGTCCCAATGATGGGTGAATGTCGGAGTAATCGACATCGAGAAGAAACGTACAAACAAGTGCGCCTTTTTTCTTCGATAGTGCGCCGGCTTCAAAAAGTATCCAAGGTGCGAGTAGGTTTTCTTTGGTCAGACATATTATCCCAACGTTCGACTCATCGAGCCGTGCAAAAAGTTCAGTGCTCCATCGTTGTCCTTTGTCAATATCCGAAGACATCCACGGATCAAGCGCCTGAATGACCTCACGTAGCCAGTCGGTGAGGGCCTGTGCAACGGCATTACTACGAGCGCCAGACCAACTTAGGAATACCTTCATCGCTGTCTCCATGTTGAGGGTGTGTCCGATGGAGGATCCTACCAAATCTGTTCGACTGATGGACGGATTGATCGATCGTGTTCATTACCCTAATAAAAACAAAAACATTAGGGTCAAAAACGGAAGCCCTACCGTGTGGTTCGGAGGGTAGGTTAATAGGGGACAGACCACGTTTTCTGCTAGAAATGGTGGTATGTCACCTATTACGCCT
>JANMUI010000358.1:0-8748 GCA_031391405.1 Betaproteobacteria bacterium | reverse complement strand
GTTTGATCGCCAACGCGATGAACTCGCAATCGTACGCCGAGCAATTGCTGTCTCGAACCAACTCGAGCACGGCACATGAGTCGACGTCGAACTCCGAGCCCGTAAGCAGGCTCTCCGCCTCGTGTTGCAGGCTGCACGCTTGCTCAAAAGTGAGCGTCTTGCGTCTCATATAGCCCGCCAGAATGTTGCGGAACTCGCTCCGCCATAACACGGGCGCTGCCCACTCCGGGTCCCGCTCAAATAATGCTTCAGCGTTCGTGGTGTATTCGCTCGGCAGATACAGATATGCCACCACGTTGGAGTCCACCACGATCACGAGCGGCCTTCCCGTTTCAGCGTGTCAATGTCGCGTGCTCGGAATTTTCCTTTCGGCAATGCACCCCGCAACGCGCGCGCACGAGCCAACCGTTCGGTGGGCGTAAGCTTGCTCGGCAGCAGTGCCGCCTCCAAGCACACGATCGCTTCGCTGTTCATGCTCCGGCGGTGCGCTTCCGCCGAAAGCTTTAGGCGGTCATACACATCGTCCGGAATGTTCTTCAGAGTCAACGTCGTGGGCATGTTCAGTTTCAACCAAAAAGACACCATTATGGTTCCTGACATTCTCCGCGTCAAATCTCAGTCTTGCTACGGCGCGCGCAGTGCATTAGTTCAATAAGGGCGAACGGGGTTCCGCGGCTTGGCCGCGCTCAGCCATTCGAGGGTCCGAAGAACACCGCCGCCAACCGGTTCTTCTGCAGCTTACCGGTCGTGGTGAGCGGCAGTTCATGCTCACTGGCGAATCGATAAAGCCGCGGCAGTTTGTATGTCGCGAGCATCGACTTGCAGTGCGCGGTGAGCGCCGCTTCCGTCAGGGTCACACCGGGCTTGGGCACGATCACCGCGGCCAGCACCTCGTCTCGCACCGCATCGGGTACGCCTGTGCAAAACGCGAGATGCACACCGGGGTGCTGCATCAGCACTTCCTCGACTTCGATCGGCGCGACATTGATGCCGCCTGTCTTGACCATTTCCTTGATGCGCCCGCGAAATGACAAGTGGCCCTCGGCATCGAGAAATCCAAGATCGCCGGTCATGAAAAATCCTTCTTCGTCAAACGCCGCGCGGGTGAGCGCGGGTTCTTTGTAGTAGCCCGTCGTGACATACCCTTTGACGCGGACCTCGCCGATTTCACCGGGCGCAAGCACGCGGCCCGTGTCAGGGTCGACGATGCGTTGTGTGACGCCTACGAGCGCCTGGCCCACGGTCGTGAGGCGCCTCTCGAGCGGATCGTGGGCGTCGGTGACGTTGCAGTTGCCATAGGTTTCGGTGAGGCCGTAGATGTTGCAGATCTCGCGCGCGCCAAGGTTGACGACACGCATCATCTGTTCGGGCGTGCCGATCGTGGCGCCGCCGCGCAGCGAGCTCAGGTCGCGATTCGGTCGATCCGGATGCTCGGCCATCGCCTGACCCATGTTCGGGGTGCCGTAGAAAAGCGTGCATCGCTCGCGTTCGATGAGCGCCAGTGCCTCACCTGGGTCGAAGTGTTCCTGCAGCACGACGCAACCGCCATGCGTATAGAGGTTGAACAGCGCGTTCTCGCAGGCGAGTCCCCAGAAGAGAGACACCGCAAGCCAGAGCCGATCGTGCTCAGTGACGTGCTGGCGCTCGCCGATCTGCCACATGTTCTCGATGAGCGCATAGTGCTGGAGCAGCACACCTTTCGGATTCGAGGTCGAGCCGGAGGTATAGAGCAGATAGCAAACGTCTTGCGGATCGATGCGCCGCTGCACGGCGTCGATGGCGGATTCAGGGATCGATTCCGCAAGGCGAGCAAGGTCGCGATAGGGGCGGCAACCGACCTCGGCTGTATCGCCCACCAGGATGACCTCTCGAAGCAACGGCAAGCGATCGGCGCGCGGGGTCATCGTCGCCAACATCTCAAGGTAGTCGTATTTGAGATACCGGCCTGAGGTGATCAGCAATGTCGAATCGGAGTGATGGAGCACGTACTCGAGCTCGCGAGGGGTTGCCCAGGTGTTGACACCGACCATCACGCCACCCAGCAAAGAGATTGCCAAATCCGCAACGATCCACTCCGGCTGGTTGCCCATGAGGATCGCGACCTTGTCGCCCGGTTTGACGCCCAGTGCTGCAAGGCCACGTGCGATGCGTCGAACTTCAGCGCGCAATTCGCGATACGTGTAACGGTGTCCGGAGCCGACCAACGCTTCGCGATCCGGGAAGCGGGCGGCCATCTCGTCGAGGAGATCTGGAACGGTGCGGGCGATTGGAATGGTTTGGCACGTCACTTGGCAGGTCCACGCAACTGTTGGGTAAGTATCTGCATATCGGCGAGCGTTGGCAGTGCATCGATGCTTGATTCGATCCGCTGCGTACGCTCACTGCCCAGCACCCGTTCGCTGGCGGAACGAAATCGCGCGCGGACAGCGGGCGGTTGCAGCGACACGACATCGTCCAGGCGTGATGACACGCTCGCTCCGTCAGCAAGCCGGACGATCACTTCTGCGCCTTGGCGGGGTGGGAACGCGCCGGTAATCGCCTCATCGACTTCCAACGCAATCATGCCGCAGAGTCTTGCGACGCGCGGATCGTCGAGGACTCGGAAACTCTCTTCGGCAAGCGTGCCGCTGACGAGCGCGGTGGCGACCGCGAATTGCATGCTCATCTTCGCCTGCAGGATCGAGGCGAACGGGCCCGCATAGTCGCAGCCAGGATACTCGATGGCCGCGGGAAAGCTCTTGACTCGGATTGCGCGAATCGCATCCACCGGCGCATTCAGTTTGCGGGCGACGGCAAGGGCTGCCTGCGCCGGCGTCTGTGCGTAGTTACAGGCCGGCACGGGTTTGTGATAGACCTCGAGGATCTCGCTCGCGCCGCCGAAATCATCGAGCCAATGTCGCGATTCGGCTGCCGCGCGATACGCTGCGAGCAAGCCGCCCGGCCCATCGATCGCCGATTCGGAACAAAGTGCGCCAAGCTTGGCGAGCGTGAGTGCGGTCACTGCGTTGCGCGCGGCGAATCCTGGATGAAAAAACATCTCGCTGCCGCCGGTACGCGGCCATTCGTTGAGGCCGCTTGCGGTGTTGGCGGCAAGCGCGACGGCGCTCACGGCTTCGTCTTCAGTCAATCCACGCAGCCGCGCGCCGGCGGCGGCTCCTGCGATCGCACCGATCAGACCGGTCGGTCGAAACGTGCGCGCCACTTCGCGCGTGATCATTGCACGGCCCAAACGCGCCATCACCTGGTAGCCCACGATCACCGCATCGATGAATGTCTTGCCGGAAACGCGATCGATTTCGGCGAGCGCGAGCAACGTGGGGATCACGACGACGCCGATGTGGGCGACGGCCGCGGCATGCATGTCTTCCTGTACCAGTCCGTGCGCCATCGTCGCGTTCGCGAATGCCGCATCGGCGCAACTCGCGGTGCGCGATTCGCCGATGAGCGTGGTCCCGGACCCACCCATCGCAAGACCGTATTCGATGGCTTGCCGACTCCAGGGCAGATCCCGCGACAGGAATGCGCCTGCGAGGCAGTCGAAGGTGCACGTCCTCACCTTCTCGATCAAGGCCGCGTCCGCGGTAGAGTAACCAAGCGCGTAGCGCGCAATCCGGCGCGCCACTGGGAGCGTTGTCACGTGTGAGGTGGCAAAGGTGTTCACGAAGGTGTTCACTGTTGTCGCGATTCTCGTTCGAGGTTAGGATGGGATGATCGGTGATCAAGCAAGAAGTGACGGAGCATAGCGGTGTCGAACGTCGAGTGCATTGTCAACTGCCGGAACGTCCTGGGCGAAGGGCCGGTGTGGTGCCCGATCGAGCGCGTGTTGTGGTGGATCAATATCACGCCACCGGAATTATGGCGCTTCGATCCTGCAACCAACGTCTCGCAAAGCTGGCCGCTCCCGAAGCTTGTGGGGTCCATCGCGCTACGGCGCAACGGCGGACTCCTGATCGCGTTTCGCCGCGGCTTCGCCACGCTCGATCGGCCGGGCAGCGAAGTCAAGTGGCTGCCGACACCCGGCCCCGATTTCAACGAAGTGGGTTTCAACGACGGCAAGACCGATCGTGCCGGCCGGTTCTGGGTCGGCGCAATGGATCGCAAACTCACGCGCCCGATCGGGGATCTGTATTGCGTTGATGCGAATTTTCAGGTTAAACGCGTCCCGGCGGGTGCCACCGTCTCGAACGGGATCGGCTGGAGCCCGGACAATCGAACGCTCTACCACAGCGATACGACAACGCGAAGCATCTACGCGTACGACTACGATCTCGAGAGCGGCGCAGCAGTGAATCGACGCGTGTTCGTCGAAGTGGAGCCAGGTCACGGCGGTCCGGACGGGATGACGGTCGACAGCGCAGGATTCGTGTGGAGCGCGCAGATCGATCGCTGGTGCATCAATCGATACGATGCGGCGGGCAAGCTCGAACGATCGGTGCGCGTGCCGGTGCAGCGGCCAACGAGCGTAATGTTCGGTGGTCCCGATTTAATGACGCTCTACATCACGACCGCAACGCTCGACCTGAACGAGGCAGCGCTGGCGGCGCAGCCTTGGGCCGGAAGCGTGCTGGGGATGGATGCGGGGGTCAAAGGGTTGGCTGAGATGCGGTTCGCTGGCTAAGAAAAGATGAACCGCAGAGGACGCAGGGGACGCAGGGGAATTGGGAAACGGGAAACGGGAATTGGGAAACGGGAATTGGGAAACGGGAATTGGGAAACGGGAATTGGGAAACGGGAAACGGGAAACGGGAAACGGGAAACGGGAAACGGGAAACGGGAAACGGGAAACGGGAAACGGGAAACGGGAAACGAGAAACGAGAAACGCAAAACCGTTTCACCCTTAACATTCCCCTCTGTTTTTCCTCTGTGTCCTCCGCGTCCTCCGTGGTTAATTTCTGAGAGATTGACTGAAGTATGCCTAACAAATCCCTAGCCGGAAAAGTCGCCGTCGCCGGTGTCGGCACCACCCGCTACGGGCGCCTGCCTGAGTACGACCCCTACGAGCTTGGGATCTGGGCGTTGAAAGACGCCCTTGCCGATTGCGGCCTGAAGATCGCCGATGTCGACGGCGTCATCCTCAATCGCATCCCCGACTACCAGCGCTTCTGCGAGCTTGCAGGCCTCAATCCTGCCTATACCACCATCACCCCTGGGCATGGACGGTTCTCAGGCATCTGTATCCAGACCGCCGTCGCGCTGATTGCGACTGGCATTGCCAAAACCGTCGCGCTGATCTACGGCAACAATGGTCGGTCCGCCGGCGACCAGTATGGAGGCGCTACCGACATCTACGGCAGCGGCGGCCCCGGCCTCTGGTTTCCGTACGGCATGACATCACCGGGCGCTTTTCACGCGCTGATGGCCAAGCGGCATATGAATCAATACGGCACGACATCGGATCAACTCGGTCAGGTGGCGATGGCATTTCGCCGGCATGCCGCGCTTAATCCGCAAGCCGTGATGCGCGACCCGTTTTCGCTTCCCGATTATCACGCCTCGCGATTCGTCTGCGAGCCTTTGCATCTGCTCGACTACTGCCTCATCAATGACGGTGGCGTCGCCATGATCCTTACCAGTGCCAAGCGCGCCAAGGATCTGGCCAAGCCGCCCGTCTATATTCGCGGATTCGGGCAGGCCGCCCAGTTCACCGGCTCGACCTTTCCGCCCGACGATTACTGGGCCGCGCCGATGAAGAAGGTCGCGCGCGCCGCATACGGCATGGCGGGTGCGAAGCCGCAGGACATGGACGCCCTCATGATCTACGACAACTTCACGCCGACCGTACTGTTCTGTCTCGAAGGATTCGGGTTTTGCAAGATCGGTGAAAGCGGGCCGTTCGTGGAAAACGGGCGTTTGCAATTGGGCGGAGAGCTCCCGACCAATACGAGCGGCGGACATCTTTCGGAATCGTATATGCAAGGCTGGGCGCTCAATGTCGAAGCCGTGCGGCAGGTGCGTGGCGAATGCGGTGAACGTCAGGTGAAGAATCCAACGCTTGTACAGTACATGACCGCGGCGCCTGTGATCACCTCGATCATCTACGGCAAGGAGGCGAAATGAGCGATGCGTACGCGAAGCCCCTGCCGATCGTCGATGGTCCGAACCAGCCCTTCTGGGAGGGCGCCCGCGCGGGGACACTGATGCTGCAACGCTGCCTCGATTGCAATCGCTACCGCTTTCCGGCTTCCCGCTATTGCCCGAATTGCCTGGGCGAGCGGAGCGAATGGCAAGGCACGAGCGGCCAAGGGACGGTGGTGTCGTACTGCGGCTTTCACAAGGCGTATTGGCCAAGTTTTGCGAACGAAGTGCCCTATGACGTGGTGCAGGTGCGCCTGAAGGAGGGTGTGCAGCTGTTTTCGAATCTGGTGGATGTGCCGCGCGAGAAGATAAGGATCGGGATGAAAGTGCGGGCGCATTTCGATGCAGTGACGGAGGGGGTGACGTTGGTTCGCTTTCGATTGTAAGGCGCAGACCCTACTAATATCACCGCAGAGGACGCAGAGGACGCAGAGGAAAGGCGTGCAATTTATCGATTCGCGCAGGAAGTCCATCCAATCGTGTGAGCGTAGTGGAAACCGCGAGATCTGCGTATCCACAGTGATCATGCTTTTCCCCTGCGTCCTCTGCGTCCTCTGTGGTGAAAATTCCGTCTCTTGAGGCATTAGAATGAAAGCCATCGTCGTTCGTCAACCTGGCCCGCTCGATGTCATGAAGATCGAGCGTGTCGAGGATCCGGTCGCCAGCCCGAAGGACGTCATTCTCAAGGTTGACGCGTGTGGCGTGTGTTTTCACGACATCCTCACCCGCAATGGAACGCTGCGGGCGGGCGTGAAGATGCCCTGCATCCTCGGCCACGAGATCGCGGGGACCGTCGTCGAGGTCGGGCGCGATGTGAAGCTCTTCAAGATCGGCGATCGCGTTGCCTCGGCGCAGCGTTATCACATCTGCGGGGCCTGCAATTTCTGTCGCACCGGGCGCGAATCGCAATGTGCCGAGCGAAAATTCCTCGGGGACTATGGCTTGGTCGGCGGTTACGCCGAGCTCGTCGCCATTGAAGACGACAATCTTGCGTTGGTGCCGGATAACGTTTCACTCGACGCTGCTGCAATCGCGGCGTGTGCGATCGGTACCATCCTCAATGGCATTCGCGATGTCGGCAAACTGCAGGTAGGCGAATCGACCCTGATCACCGGTGCGGGCGGCGGGCTTGGCCTGCATGCGGTCCAGCTCGCGCGGCAGACAGGCGCCTATGTCATCGCGCAGTCCACGTCACCAGAAAAAGTGGAGTTGATCCGCAGCATGGGCGCGCATGCGGTCGTGGTGCATGCGCGCGGTGAAGATTTCTCGGCGCAAGTGAAGAAGCTTACCGACGGTAAAGGGGTCGATGTATTGATCGACAATGTCGGCACCCCGTTGTTCGATGCGATGCGCAAGAGCCTCGCGCAAAGCGGGCGCTGGGTCATGATCGGGCAGCTCACGGGCGAATTCGTCCCGTTCAATCCGGCGCAGCTCTTCCTCAAGAACCAGTCGATGTTTTCGGTGATGAGCACGTCGCGCCGGCAACTTGAGGATGTGCTGACCCTGATGAAGCGCGGGCAAATAAAGCCGGTGATCAGCGCATCGTTTCCACTCGAGGAAGCCGCGAAGGCACACGAGATGGTCGAGACCGGGAAAGCCGTCGGGCGGATCGTGTTGCGGCCGAATGGGTAGCAGTGGGTAGTAATGACCATGCCCACAATCTCCAACCAGACTGCCATCGTCGGCATCGGCCAGAGCGAATACGGCCGCAACCTTACCGCCTCCCAGTTGAAGCTTGGCGCGCATGCGCTCAAAGCTGCGCTCGATGATGCGGGCTTGCATCGCGAAGATATCGATGGTCTGTCGATCCACATGGGATGGCCGCTTGGCCTCGATTACGATCGGGTGGCCGAGGCGTATGGATTGAACACTCGCTGGGCCGCGCAGACTTGGCTGCATGGGCGTTTCGTCACCAGTGCCTTGCAACAGGCGGCGATGGCGGTGGCATGCGGATTGGCTAACGTCGTCGCCTGCGTCACCGCGATCAGTTTTACCCGCGAGCGGCAGATTCTCGGTGGGCCGGGCGATCACGAAGGGTCGCGCGAAGACGGTGGAACGCATGGCGAATCGCCACCGTATGGTTTGACCGCACCGGCCGGTGGGGCCGCACTCGCGATGCAACGCTATATGGCGATATACGGTGCGACCAGCGAGCAGCTTGCGGCCGTGCCGATCGCATTCCGCAAGCATGCGGTGCTCTCGCCGTACGCGACGATGAAAAAGCCGCTCACCTTGGCCGATCATCAGAACGCGCGCATGGTTGTTGATCCACTCAGGCTCTTCGACTGCTGCCTCGTCACCGACGGTGCGGCGGTGGCGCTTGTGACGACCGCCGAGCGTGCGCGCGACATGAAGAAAAAGCCGATTGCGATCGCAGGCATGCAAGGCATGCGCTCGGGCCGCGATGAATTCATCTTCGCGCCACCCAATCTTGGAATCAATCAGCAGCCGTCGCACCTGCGCCGATTGACCGCAGCCGACAACGAAGTCTTCGCAATGGCCGGCGTCGGGTTGAACGATATCAATGGTCTCTACACATACGACGCGTTTTCGCCGCTGATTCTCTTCGTGCTTGAACGCTTCGGCTACTGCAGTCCCGGCGAAGCAGCGCAATGGGTGCAGAACGGTCGAATCGAATTGGGCGGCGCGCTGCCGATGAATACGTCGGGCGG